>NZ_CP012402.1:37500-337500 GCF_001305595.1 Azospirillum thiophilum | reverse complement strand
TCCAGTTCCGCCACCGTGCGACCGACGAACTGGGAGCCGGCGGGCAGCCGCGCCTCCGCAGTGTAGTCGTCGATGTTGAAGGCCGGCCCGGCGGCCGACGCCCGCCCCTTCGGCAGCAGCCGGTAGCCCACCGCCAGGAAGGCAACGCCGACCACCGCGATCACCAGCCCGACCGGAGTGAAGTCGAACATGTGGAAGGGCTCGCCGGTCATCTCGGCCCGCACGCGCGAGACGATGATGTTGGGCGAGGTGCCGACCAGCGTCATCAGCCCGCCGAGCAGCGACCCGAAGGCCATCGGCATCAGCAGCATCGACACCGGCGTGCCGGTCCGGCGCGCGACCTGGAGGGCGATCGGCATGAAGATCGCCAGCGCGCCGATGTTCTTGACGATGGCCGACAGCAGGGTCACCGCCCCGGCCAGGATCACCACCTGCGCCCACACGGTGGTCATCCGCGCTGCCAGCGGCCGCATCGCCGCCTCCACCACGCCGGAGCGGCCGACGGCGGCGCTGACCACCAGGGCGGACCCGACGATGATGACGATGTCATCGGAGAAGCCGTGGAAGGCATCCTTGGCGGGGAGGATGCCGGCGGCCACCGACGCCAGCAGGGCCAGCATTCCGACGAGGTCGTAGCGCAGCCGGTCCCAGATCAGCAGCGCGATCACCGCGCCGATGATGCCGAACGAAAACATCTGTTCGATGGTCATAGAGTGGCGCGGAGTCCTTCCTGACGGAGATCGAGGGCCTGGACCGGGATATGACGGGACGCCGGCCGAGCCCCGGAGGAGCCAGGGACGGTCAGCGCGCCGAGCCGGACGCCTTCCCCCCCTCGCGGCCCCCCTCGCGGCCATCTCCCGACTTGCCGGACGCGGGCGCGCCCCTGTTTGCGCCATTGTCGGGCGAGCGGGCGTCCCGCACCAGCCGGCCACACTGTGGCTGCTCATCGCTGCCCGGGTCAAGGAACGGCAGCACGCCGGCAAGCGGCGTCAGCAGAACGCCCAGCGCCACCGCCGCGGCGCCGCGGGCGGCCGACTCGGTGGGGTCGATGCCGATATCCGGGTTGCCCAGCGTGCCGCGCACCAGCACCGGGACATGGGTGGCGAAGATCTGCGCTTCCTTCGAGTCGCCGACGATGCGCAGGTCCAGCGCCTCGTTGCGCAGGCTGACGGTGCCCTTGCCGGTGACCAGCGTTTCCGGCGTGTCGAGCACCAGCGCCTCGGCCCGGGCGATGCCCTTCTCCACCGAAAGGTTGGCGACCAGGCAGTTGAAGGGCATCGGCCGCGACCCGGTGAGGACGACGCCCAGCGTCTCCAGGATGTTGGTCTTGAGCCCCTTGACCGCGAGGGACGTGATGCGGCCGCCGTCCACCGACATGCCGATCTTGCCGTCGGAACCCGCCAGCAGGTCGGCCACCGTGCCGCCGCTGCCGGCCAGTTGGATGCGCCCGGCCACCGTGCCGCCGATCTGGCCGGCGAGCGAGGTCTCGCTGAAGAAGGCCGACAGCTTCATGGCGCGGATGTCGAGGTTCGTGCGCAGTGCCGGCACCTCGCGGCTGCCGTCCACCTGCACCGCGCCGGTGATCCGCCCGCCGCCGATCCCCAACGACAGCGGGTCGAAATGCAGGTCGCCGCCGGTCAGCCGGATCGTCAGATCGAGATCCTCCAGCGGGGTGAAGGGCGCCTCCACATGCTTGCCGCGCAGGCGGACCTCCATGTCGGCGTTGCGCAGAATTTCCACGTTGACCGGCGTGGCCGGGATGACACGGCCGCGCGCCCGGGTGGGATAGTCGCCGCTGCCGCGGGGAGAGGCCCCGATCAGGCCGACCAGATCCTGTGCCGCCAGCCGGTCGGAGGTCAGCTCGGCCTTCACCAGAGGCTGCTCGCGGTTGGTGTCCACCGACACGTCACCGGCAAGGTCGCTTTCGCCGACCTTGCCGTTCATCCCGTGGAAGGCCCACAGCCCTCCCTCGCGCGACAGGTGGCCGGAGATGGAATAGGGACGCGTCTTGGGCGTCGGGATGCCGAGGATGGGAAAGATCTCCGCCAGATCGTCGCCGCTGAGCGACACCGACAGGTCGATGCCTTCCAGCTTCACCGGCTCGGCCACCGATCCCTCGATCCGGCCCCGGGTCTTGCCGACGGCGGCGTCGATCCGGATCGGATAGGGCGTCCGGTCGTCGCGCAGGGACAGCAGCGACCCGCCCTCCACCGCCAGGGTGAAGGCCTTGCCGGCGAAATCGCCCTTGCCGTCCAGCTTCACCGTGTCGGTGTCGTTGTCACCGGTCGCGGTGCTGATGCTGTTGTCGATGTCGATGTCGCTGGTGGGATCACGGTAGCGGAGTCTGCCGTCGGCGATCGACAGCCGCCCGATCACCGGAAGGTCGCCGCGCTTGTCGGGAGTGGCGGCCTCCTTCGCGATCTCCTTGCCCGCAGTGGGCGGGCCGAAATTCCAGTTGGCCTCGCCCTTGCCGTTCTTCTCCAGGATCAGCCGGGGCGCCTGGAACGTCAGTTCCGGCAGTTCCCAGTCGCCGCGCAGGATCGGCCAGGGCCGCAGCGTGGCGTCCAGCGCCTGGATCGCCACCATGTCCTTGTCCTCGGCCCATTCGGCATTGGCGACGCGCAGCCCTTCCACATGGATGCGGATCGGGTTGCCGATATGCACGCGCAGATCGCCGTCGATGGCGACCTCGCGGTTCAGGGTGGCCGCGGCGCGCCGGGCTATGAAGCCGCGGGCATCGTTCCAGTCGAACAGCAACAGGAATGCGCCGATCCCGATCACGACGAGACCGGCCAGCCCCAGCAGGCCGTAGCCGATCCACTTGAACACCGCTGCCATCCTGCCGGCCCTCCCCGCGCAACCCTATCCTCAACGGGCCAGCGGGCGGAACGGCGAAGGCCCGAAGTGCGGGCTACCGCGAGAGAACCTCCACACCCACCCGAACGTGCTATCCCCTTGACGGTCTATATTGTATTTAACGCAAAATTCAGCTTTCACGCGTCGTAATCGGTCGATCCGCCTGCTTCGACCTTCACTGCCATCCACGGCCGCAGACAAGATGCGATCCCTTACCAATTTCGCCCCCTCCACCTTCGAGGAACGCGGCGCCGCGGTGGCCTTCACCACGCCGGTCCTGGCGCAGACCCGGGTGCGCAAGGACAGCCGCGACCTGCTTGAGGTGCTGGTTCCCAACCTGTCGGAAGGGCGCGGCGTCTACGTGGTGCCGTGGAAATCGCTGCCGCTGGCCTTCCCGATGACCGTGCACGACCGCATGCTGCACGACCTGATCGCCAAGGCCGACGGCTGCTCGCCCGACGATATCCGCAAGGCGGTGCTGGAGGCGGCGCGCTGCGGTCTGGCGGGCGCCGGTGCGGTCGCGGCGGCGGAAGCGGCGCTGCAGGACGACGAGGAGCAGCGGCTGCTGATCAACTACCAGTTGATCGTCGAGGCGCTGAAGGCGGTCGGGCTGGAATCGACCGAGATCCTGCGGATCGGCCTGACCTCGGCGGACGGGCAGAAGCTGACCCGCGGGCTGATGATGAAGGCCGCCCAGCGGATGGCGCTGGAGCCGACCGAGCTCTATGGCCGCATCGCCGAGCTGGCGGTGCTGATGGAGCCGATCGGGCTGGCGACTTCGCCCAAGCCGGCGCGGCTGCGGCGGCTGATGCGCGACCTGCAGGGCTTCCGCGACAGCATGATCGACTGGGCGACGGACAACGTGTCGGAAGCGGCCCCCATCGGCGGCTTCTGCGCCGAGGTGGCGGAACACACGGTCAACCATGCCCGCAACGTGATGGGCCAGCTCGATCAGGCGATGGGCGCATTCGAACCGCTGCTGCGCCAGTGGGAGACCAAGCGCCCCCAGATCCGCAAGGCGTCCAGCCGGCTGTCCTGGCTGCTCGACGGCTGGGAATACCTGATCCTGCTGTGGTCGGATGCCCTCACCCAGGACCGCTATACCCAGGACATGGCCGTCCACGACATCTTCCGCGTCATCCCGCTGCTGCCCAGGGACGAGGGCCGCGCCGACCAGTCGCTGCTGGCCGACAAGCTGACAACGTCGCAGCGGCGGTCGGTGCGCGCCTATGTCGACTGGCGCAGCGGCCAGTTGGACGTCGATCTCGTCATGCGGATCGAGACGATCAAGGGAAGGGCGGCCTGACCATGGAGATGAGGGATCTGGTTGCGCTGGGCGACAGGCTGATGGACATCGACGAGGCCAAGTTCCGTCAGGTGGTCGGGCTGCTGGAGCAGATGAACGACCATCCCGACATCCAGCGGACCATCGCCGTCATCCGCCCGCGTCTGGTCGAACTGCGGCTGAGCCGCCGGCCGACCCTGAAGCGCCTGTTCTGCGACCCGTTCGAGGATCTGTTCGAGGCGCTGGGGAAGGCCGACCCGATGCCGCTGAGCGTGATCGAACGGTCGCTGATGAACAGCCTGTGGCCGCTGGTCGAGGCCCAGGTAGGCAAGGAGCGGCTGTGCGGCTATGCCCCCGCCCTGCAGGCCGGGACGGAGCGCAAGGCGCTGACCGAGGCGTTCTGGGCTGAATGCGCCGCTGCCGCGACACGGCTCTCCGACGGTGCCGTGGCCGGACACTACAGCGAAGCGCTCGAGCTGCGGATGAACCCCGACCGGGTGCGTGCGCTGGCCGACATCGCCACCATCCTGTCGATCGCGCCCGAGGTGGCCGAGCTGAAGGCGGCGCTGACGCCCAAGCCGGTGCCGAAACTGCATGCCGATCATGTCGAGGCGATCCAGGCGATCGGCCGCCGCGTCTCGCGCGCCAAGCCGGACGCGCTGAAGATCTTCATCCTGCTCGCCGCCTCGCGCCTGACCGACCCGTCGGTGCTGCTGAGCGGGCTGTGGGACATGGATCTGGGCCAGAAGCCGGCCGACCGCGCCGCCCTGTTCATGGCGCTGAGCGGCACGGTGGTCGCCCAGATGGAGGAGCGCTCGCGCGCTTTCCAGAAGACCCCGCCCGGCGCCGGCACCGACCGCATGGCGGTGGCCGACCTCGCGCTCGGCCTCGTCGCCAGCCTGGACGCCACCCGCGCGGCGATGGAGCACAGCCGCAACCGGGAGTTCGACCTGCGGCTGAAGCAGGTCCGCAACTCCGTCCACGGCATGGTCAGGGATCAGGTCCTGCAGGATGCCGACAGCGGCATCGTCGCGGCGCTGGACGGGCTGGACGGCGGCAAGGACGGGCGGGCGCAGCTGGCCCAGGCGGAGAACCAGGCACGCGCCCTGCGCAAATGCACGACCATCGCCGATACGCTCGGCCTGCGCGGCGAGTTGCAGGCGATGACTCGGAAGACCACCGCGTCGCTGACCGAGAAGGCCCGGCAGGCGCTCGCCGGCCCGGCAAGCGGCAACCCGCGCACCGGCTACACCGCCATCCGCATGATCGAACTGATTGCCGGGTCGGCCGAAGCGAACAAGATCATGGACGGGATCATGAATGGCGGCCGACAGTGAGTGCGTCGGCGCCTTGCGGCTCGGAGGATCGGGTCATGGGATCGGGATACACCGGATGGCAATTGCCCGCGGAGGAGCGCGACCGTCTGCTTGCCCTGTTCCCGCCCCGCTATGAGCGGCTGGTCGCCGATCATGTGACGCTGGCCTTCGGCGTCGGCCCGCAGGAGGCGCTGCCCGCCGCCACCCAGGGCGAAGTCATCGGCACCGTCGACGACGACGAAGGGGTGCAGGCGCTGATCGTCGCCATCGACGGCGCCAGCGACCGACCAGACGGCTCCACCTATCACATCACTTGGTCGCTGCGGGACGACCGCAGGCCGATCGAGTCCAACGACGTCATCCGGGATTATGGCTGGCGCCCGGCGGAACCGGTGACGATCGCACTGGAGCCGCGCTTCTTCACGGACTGAGGGGAGGCCGGCATCGGACGCCCGCTCACGGCACCTCCGCCACGCCCTCGCCCACAGCACCGCGCTTCAGGCGCTGCTCGCGATAGACGATGAACAGGCCGCTGCCGATGATCAGGGCGGCGCCGATCCCCATGCGGATTGTCGGCGCGGTGCCCCAGACCGCGAGGTCGAGGATCACCGCCCACAGGATCGAGACATACTGGAACGGCACCACCACCGCGGCCGGGCTGAGCTGCAGCGAGCGGTTCATCATGGCATGGCCGGCCAGGGCCGAGATGCCCAGCAGCCCAAGCAGGAGAAATCCCAGCCAATCCGGCGCCGCCCAGGACCAGGGCAGAGCTGCCCCGCCGATCAGCAGGCCGCCGACCATCTGGTTGCCGACCAGCGTCAGGCTGGACGACTCGCGCAGCATGCGGGTGGAGATCACGCCGCAGGAGAAGATGAAGGCGCCGATCAGCGCCACCAGCGACGGCCACAGGTCGAAGCGGCCGGTCGGGTTGAGCACGATCACGACGCCGACGAAACCGACCAGCACCGCCACCCACCGGCGCCAGCCGACGCTTTCCCGCAGCACCAGCACCGACAGCGCGGTGACGATCAGCGGCGCCGCCATGTAGATGGTCATGACGTCGGCCAGCGGCAGATAGCCGACCGCCCAGTAGAAGCAGGCGACATCCACGGTCATCAACACCACGCGCAGCATGTGCAGCGGTAGCCGGCGGACGGCGAAGACGGCGGCGACGCCGTCGCGCAGGATCATCGGCACCAGCACCGCCAGCCCGAACAGGCTGCGCACGGCGATCAGCATGGCGACCGGATGGTCGGCTACCAACCATTTGCCGAGCGCGTCGTTCAGCGTGAAAAGCGTCATCCCGCCCAGCATCATCAGGATGCCGAGGCGGGTGTCGGTCGCGGGTGCGGCGGTCATGGGAAAGCGGCTCGGGGTTCGATTGGGTGCATGATTTGTGAAGGACGGCAGATTTCGGCCCGCCACCGTTTCGTACGGGAAACGGTATTGCGGGAATACCGATCCGGCGCAAGCCCCACCCGACTGCAATGAGCGACGAGGACGGTTGCCGATACGCCATGGCTGGCACCGATGCAGGCGGACACCGGGGCGGCGAGGGCATGATCTGCGCAAACGTTCGATGTCTTTCCGTGAGCCCGCCACAGAGGAGACAGGAACGCCGCCGTACCAACCGGCCGACCGAACCCAGGGGGAGCGGTCCACAGCTCTTTTGCGAATGCATCGTCAAATGCATCGAGCTCGTCAAGCAGCACCACCGCCGACTTCCGGATAATTCGTTATTTATTTTTTGAAAACAGCACCTTAGCTGGACTTTGGCCAATTTCGCGATGCTGGGATCAGGCGTTGATCCAGAAGTCCGGGTCATTGGCGACGTAGTCGAGGGCTCTGTCGAGCGGCATGGTGGCGACGCCGAAGGGGCCTGACGCCCCCCAACTTTCGCCGTTCCACCAGAGCACCTTCACTTTGTCCCCGTCACCGGTGGGTCGAAACCTCGCGACGGGGGCACCGTTGTGCCCGCTGAGGAGCGTGTAACCGCGGGCGACCTTGCGTACGATCACGCCGCCGCCTCGGGTGCGATTGAAGCGCTCGATCCGCTCGAGCATGGCGTCCACGCTCATCGTGATCCTCCCGTTCCAGTCGGGTTTACCCAAGGGTTCCAACCAGCGGAGCCCTGTCATGTCTCCCGTTCCAGACAGCATTGAGCGCTGGATGGCGCCCTTTGCGGCGCTGTTCACTAGGCCGACCTGGCGCCATGTCCTGGTGCTGGTTGCCGGAGCGCTTCTCACCCCTGGGCGACGCACCGTGACGGCCGTGTTGAGCATCATGGGACAGCGCGAGACCGGCAGCTTCGCCAACTTCCACCGCGTTCTCAATCGGAACCGCTGGTCGAGCCTCGCTGTCGCCCGGCATCTGTTCACGCTCCTGATCGCCGCCTTCGTGCCGCAAGGCCCGGTGGTCATCGGCATCGACGAGACGATCGAGCGGCGCTGGGGTCCCAAGATCAAGGCGCGCGGCATCTATCGAGACCCAGTGCGCTCCAGCCATGGTCACTTCGTCAAGGCCAGCGGCCTGCGCTGGATGGTGGTCATGCTGCTGGTGCCGATCCCCTGGGCCGGACGGGTCTGGGCCCTGCCGTTTCTCAGCGCTTTGGCACCTTCGGAGCGGTTTGCCCAGGATACCCGACGTCGGCATAAGAAGCTTACCGATTGGGCACGGCAGCTTCTGCTCCAGGTCAGGCGCTGGGCGCCTGGTCGCCCGCTGATCGTCGTCGCCGACAGCAGCTACGCAGCCATCGAGTTGCTCAGTGATCTACGAGCCCACCTCACCGTCGTCACGCGCTTGCGCCTGGATGCCCGCTTGTTCGAACCGGCCCCGCCACGCATTCCGGGAACGAAGGGACGCCCTCGGGTGTCGGGCACCCGGTTGCCCTCGCTTGTCCAACGCCTGAAGGATACAGGCACATCCTGGTGCCGCGTTCGGGTGAACGGCTGGTATGGCGGTGGGGAACGCCAACTGGAGATCAGCACCGGCACGGCCATATGGTATCATCCCGGCAAACAGGTCCCGATCCGATGGGTGCTGGTGCGCGATGTGCAGGGCGCCTTCGAGCCGCAGGGCTTTCTGTGCACCGATCTCCAGGCCGATCCGCTCGATGTGCTACGCTGGTTCGTTCGGCGCTGGGCCGTCGAAGTGACTTTCGCCGAAGTTCGTCGACATCTGGGGGTTGAGACCCAACGGCAATGGTCGGACCAAGCTATCGCGCGCACCACTCCGGCCCTGCTCGGGCTGTTCTCGCTGGTCACGCTCTGGGCCAACGACATCTCCGCGGGGGCAGCGATCACACCGAGGGCCGCGCCGTGGTACCGTAAAGACGAGCCAACCTTCAGTGATGCCATCGCCGCCGTACGCCTCCAACTCTGGCGTGAAATGACTTTTCCAGTATCAGCCCATCACGCGGAGATCGCGAAACCCCCGGACCCTATCCTCAACCGACTGATCCAAGCCGTCTGCTTCCCGGCGTAAATGCGCAAAGTCCAGCTTAGTCAATGATGAGAACCAAACGCTTTGCAGGATATCAATAGGAGCAACACCTAATTGCACGAACAGATGTCCTTAATACCTCATTCATACTCTACAGACATACCGGGGTAGGTATGAGCGGAAACAGAATGTGTAGTGGCATAAGTACATGCGTTTTCCCCAGCCAGTCACCGCTCCCGACCTCGAGGACATAAGAACGTATTGGGAGTGAAGAAGACCATGTTCAGCCTCAAAAATCTTTCGATCGCAAAGAAAATTGGCGGAGCATTCGCATGCCTGGTCGCCGTCTCCGTGATGGTTTCCTTTTTCAGCTATTCTAAGCTCTCATTCATCGAGAGATCGAATGACTGGACCACCCATACATATGAGGTTCTCGAAGAGGTCTCCAAGATCATGGCGTCCATGGTGGACCAGGAAACCGGTGTCCGTGGCTATCTGGTTGCCGGCGAGGACAAGTTCCTCGAGCCGTTCCGGACCGGCCAGCGTGCCTATGCCGAGGCCTTCGCGAAAGCAAAGCAACGGACTGCGGACAATCCGGTGCAGCAGGCCCGCTTGGCGGAAGTGGACCGGTTCGCCCAGATGTGGCGAACAACGGTCGCCGAAAAAGTGATCGCGCTGATGGCCAAGCCGGAAAGCCGCGAACAGGCACGCGCCCTGGAGGCTTCCGGTGCGGGAAAGGTATCGATGGACGGGCTGCGCGCCAAGATCGCCGAGATCGACAAGATGGAGCGAGACCTGCTCGTCAAGCGCGCCGCCGACCAGGCCGAGGCATTTTCAGCCTCCTACACGGTCAACCTCGTCGGCGGTACCGCCCAGATCCTCATCGCGGCCGGCGCCGGCCTCCTGCTGTCGCGGGGCATCGCCGGACCGATACGCGGCATCACCGCCGTCATGGGACGGCTGGCCGCCGGTGACAACAGCGTTCTGATCGACGGACAGGACCGCCGGGACGAAATCGGTGCCATGGCAAAGGCCGTCGAGGTGTTCAAGCACAACGCCATCGAGAATGCCCGTTTGACTGCCGAACAGGAGGGAAACAAGGCAAAGGCGGAAGCGGAACGCAAGGCGAGCATGGCGGCGCTGGCCCAGAGCTTCGAAGCCAGCGTCAAGTCCGTGGTCGAGAGCGTCGCGACGGCGTCGACCAGGATGCAGTCGGTGGCAACGTCGATGGTCGGAACCGCCGAGCAAACCAGCCGGCAGGCCGGCGCGTCGGCGGCGGCCGCCGAGCAGACCTCCGCCAACGTCCAGACCGTGGCCGCCGCCGCCGAGGAGATGTCGGCGTCGCTGGTCGAGATCTCCAAACAGGTCAACGCCTCTTCGCAGATCGCCACGCAGGCGGTCCAGAATGCGGCACGAACCAACGACACCGTTGCCGGCCTGTCCAATGCCGCGCAGAAGATCGGCGAGGTCGTGACGCTGATCCAGAGCATCGCCGGACAAACGAACCTGCTGGCACTGAATGCGACCATCGAGGCCGCGCGGGCCGGAGATGCCGGCAAGGGCTTTGCCGTGGTGGCGTCCGAGGTGAAGAATCTGGCGACCCAGACCGCCCGTGCGACGGATGAGATCGCGGCTCAGATTGCCAGCATGCAGGCGGTCACCTCGGACGCCGTCGAGGCGATCAAGGGAATCGGGGCGACCATCACCCAGATGAGTGGAATCACCGCGGCCATCGCGTCCGCCGTCGAAGAGCAGAACGCGGCCACCGGGGAAATCTCACGCAATGTCACGCAGGCCGCCTCCGGAACCAAGGAGGTCTCGGTCAACGTCATACAGGTACAGCATGCCGCCAGCCAGAGCGGCAGCATGGCAGGCCAGGTGCTGGACGCCGCCGGGGAACTCTCGCGGGAAGCCAGGACGCTCAGTTCCGCGGTTGACGACTTCCTGCGTGGCGTTCGCCGGGCCTGACGCCGAAGCGTTCCGTACCGCAAGGGGAGTGGGCCGCCGATGGCGACGGCCCCCCCTTTCACGATGTCCGCTTCCGTCGCCTCAGATCACACCGCTGTCCCGCAGCGCCGCGATGTCCACCTCGCCCAGGCCGAGAGCTTCGGCCAGGACCGTCCCGGTGTGCTGGCCCAGCGTCGGCGGAGCGGTGTCGTGGACCAGCGGCGTGGCGCTGTAGCGGATCGGGCTGGCCACCGTGGGGACGCTGCCCTGCGTCGGGTGCGGCAGGTCCTGGCGGATGTTGCGGGCCTGGACCTGCGGGTCGGCGAAGACCGCGGCAAGGTCGTTGATCGGGCCGCAGGGCACGCCGACCGCCTCGAGCGCGCCCAGCCAGTCATGGCTGTCGCGGCCGCGGATCAGCTCCTCCAGCAGCGCCACCAGCTCCTTGCGGTTGGCGACGCGGGCCGGGTTGGTGGCATAGCGCTCGTCCCGCGCCAGTTCCGGTCGCCCGGCGACGGTGCAGAACTTGGCGAACTGGCCGTCATTGCCGACCGCCAGGATGATATGGCCGTCGCGGGTGGCGAAGGCCTGATAGGGTACGATGTTCGGGTGCGCGTTGCCGAGGCGCTGCGGCGGCGTGCCGCCGACCAGGCAGTTCATCGCCTGGTTGGCCAGCACCGCAACCTGAACGTCGAGCAGGGCAAGGTCGACCTGCTGCCCCTCGCCGGTGCGGTCGCGATGGGCGAGCGCGCCCATGATGCCGATGGTGGCGTAGAGGCCGGTGAAGATGTCGGTCACCGCGACGCCGACCTTGACCGGGCCGCCGCCCGGCTCGGAATCGGGCTGGCCGGTGATGCTCATCAGCCCGCCCATGCCCTGGATCATGAAATCGTAGCCGGCGCGGTTGCGGTACGGTCCGGTCTGGCCGAAGCCGGTGATCGAGCAATAGACCAGCCGCGGGTTGACCGCCTTCAGGCTGTCATAGTCCAGCCCGTACTTGACCAGTCCGCCGACCTTGAAGTTCTCGATGACGACATCGGCCTGGGCGGCGAGCTGGCGGACGAGCTCCTGCCCCTCCGGCCGCTCGAAGTCGATGGTGATCGACCGCTTGCCGCGGTTGGTCGACAGGAAATAGGCCGACTGGTCACCGGCCCAGGGCGGCCCCCAGGCGCGGGTGTCGTCGCCGGCCCCCGGCCGCTCCACCTTGATCACGTCGGCGCCGAGATCGGCCAGCGTCTGCGCCGACCATGGCCCGGCCAGCACGCGCGACAGCTCCAGCACCCGGATGTGCGACAAGGGTCCGGCCAAGGTCTCTTCCTCCTGCTTTTATTGTCCCTCCCCCGCCGGGCGGGGGAGGGAGGATGATCACGCCGAGACCAGTTCTTCCAGGGAACGCTCGATGATGTCCAGACCTTCGTCGATCAGGGCATCCGAGGCGGTCAGCGGAACCAGCACGCGGATCACGTTGGCGTAGGTGCCGCAGGACAGCAGGATCAGGCCCTTCTCCGCCGCCTTGGCGACCAGCGCCTTGGTCAGGTCGGCCGCCGGCTCCTTGGTCGCGCGGTCGGTCACCAGTTCCATGGCGACCATGGCGCCCAGGTTGCGGACGTCGCCGACCACCGGCAGGCTGTTGCGCTGCCCCATCGCGCGGAAGCGGTCGGCGATGCGCTCGCCGATCACCTGGGCGCGCTCGCACAGCTTCTCCTCCTCGATGGCCTCGATCACCGCCAGCGCGGCGCTGGTGGCAAGCGGGTTGCCGCCATAGGTGCCGCCGAGGCCGCCCGGAACCGGCGCGTCCATCAGATGCGCCTTGCCGGTCACCGCCGACAGCGGGAAGCCGCCGGCCAGGCTCTTGGCCATGGTCACGAGGTCGGGCTCGATCCCGGCATGCTCGACCGCGAACAGCTTGCCGGTGCGGGCAAAGCCGGTCTGGATCTCGTCGACGATCATGACGATGCCGTGGGTGTCGCAGACGGCCCGCAGCGACTGGAGGAAGGCCGGGGAGGCGATGTTGAAGCCGCCCTCGCCCTGCACCGGCTCGATGATGATCGCTGCGACGCGGGCCGGATCGACGTCGGACTTGAACAGATTGTCCAGCGCCTTCAGGCTCTCGGCCTCGCTGATGCCGCGGTAGGGGTTGGGGAAGGGAACGTGGAAGATCTCGGCCGGGAACGGGCCGAAGCCGACCTTGTAGGGCACGACCTTGCCGGTCAGGCCCATGGTCAGCAGCGTGCGGCCGTGGAAGCCGCCGGAGAAGGCGACGACGCCGGGACGGCCGGTGGCGGCGCGGGCGATCTTCACCGCATTCTCGACCGCCTCGGCGCCGCTGGTGAAGAAGGCGGTCTTCTTCGGGGTCGGGCCGGGGACCAGCGTGTTCAGCTTCTCCGCCAGCTCGACATAGCTCTCGTAGGGCGTGACCATCGCACAGGTGTGGGTGAAGCGGTCGAGCTGGGCCTTGACCGCCGCCATCACCTTGGGATGGCGATGGCCGGTGTTCAGCACGGCGATGCCGCCGGCGAAATCGATGAAGCGCTTGCCCTCGATGTCCCACAGCTCCGAATTCTCGGCGCGCTCGACATAGATCGGCAGACCGGCGGACACGCCACGGGAAACGGCGGCTTCGCGCCGCGCGACGTAGGACTGGTTGCTCATGATCGTCTTATCCTTGAGGCAGGTCGGGCAAGCGTCAGGCGCCGAGGCCGACGCAGAGGTATTTGACTTCCATGAAATCGTCGAGGCCGTACTTGGAGCCTTCGCGGCCGATGCCGGACTCCTTGACGCCGCCGAAGGGAGCCACCTCGGTCGAGATGATGCCCTCGTTGATGCCGACGATGCCGTATTCCAGCTTCTCCGCCACGCGCCAGACGCGGCCGATGTCGCGGCTGTAGAAATAGGCGGCAAGCCCGAACTCGGTGTCGTTCGCCATGCGGATGGCGTCCTCTTCCGTCTCGAACCTGAACAGCGGGGCGACCGGG
This sequence comes from Azospirillum thiophilum, assembly GCF_001305595.1. Classification (NCBI taxonomy): domain Bacteria; kingdom Pseudomonadati; phylum Pseudomonadota; class Alphaproteobacteria; order Rhodospirillales; family Azospirillaceae; genus Azospirillum; species Azospirillum thiophilum. The sequence goes on along the minus strand of NZ_CP012402.1, from coordinate 323,683 downwards.
CCGAAGATCTCCTCGCGGGCGACGCGCATCTCGGTGGTGATGCCGGTCAGGATGGTCGGCTCGAAGAAGGTGCCGCCCAGCGCATGGCGCTTGCCGCCGAGAGCGACCTTGGCGCCCTTCTCCAGCGCGTCGCCCATCAGTTCCTCGACCTTGGCGATTGCGTCGGCATTGATCAGCGGCCCCTGGGTCACGCCGGGCTCGACGCCGTTGCCGACCTTCAACTGCTTGACCGCCTCGGCCAGCTTGGCGGCGAAGGCGTCATAGACGCCGGCCTGGACCAGCAGGCGGTTGGCGCAAACGCAGGTCTGGCCGGCATTGCGGTACTTCGACGCCATGGCGCCCTTGACCGCCTCGTCGAGGTCGGCGTCGTCGAAGACGATGAAAGGGGCGTTGCCGCCCAGCTCCAGCGACACCTTCTTGACCGTGCTGGCGGCCTGCCGCATCAGCAGCTTGCCGATTTCGGTCGAGCCGGTGAAGCTGACCTTGCGGACGATCGGGCTGTGGGTCAGCTCATGGCCGATGGCGGCCGGGTCGCGGCCCATCACGATGTTGAAGACACCGGCCGGGATGCCGGCGCGCTCGGCCAGTTCGGCCAGCGCCAGCGCCGACAGCGGCGTGTCCTCGGCCGGCTTGACCACCACGGTGCAGCCGGCGGCGAGAGCCGGGGCGCATTTGCGGGTGATCATGGCGTTCGGGAAGTTCCACGGCGTGATCGCCGCGACGACACCGATCGCCTCCTTCAGGACGACGATGCGCTTGTTGGCGGCGAAGCTGGGAATGACGTCGCCATAGGCGCGCTTGCCCTCCTCCGCGAACCACTCGATGAAGGAGGCGCCGTAGACCACCTCGCCACGCGATTCGGTCAGCGGCTTGCCCTGCTCGGCGGTCATCAGCTGGGCCAGATCCTCCTGAGCGGCGAGGATCAGATCGTACCAGCGGCGCAGGATGGCCGCGCGTTCCTTGGCGGTCTTGGCCTTCCAGGCCGGCAGCGCGGCATCGGCGGCGGCGATCGCCTCGCGCGTCTCGGCGGCGCCCATGTCGGCGACCTCGGCGATGACGGCGCCGGTGGCCGGGTTGGTGACCGGGAAGCTCTTCCCGGAATCGGCCGCGCGCCACGCACCGTTCACGTAGCCCTTGGTTCGGAGAAGACCCTGGTCGTTCAACGACAGCATGTTCGATCGCCCTGGATTGAGAGATTGGACCGGCAGGCCGCGCCCGGCCGGATCGCCCTTTCACTTCAAGGGCTTCCGGCTCAGGGGCCTCGATGTTGGAAAGAAGCGTACCATGTTTAATAAATTAAACAACCCCTGTTTAACTGTTCATATTCTAATGACGGGGTTGTGCGAATCGGCTATTGCGTTAACCGGAGTGGAGCAGGAGTCCGGTGATGGAATTCGATGTCGGCGCCAGGTTGAAGCAGATCCGCGAGCAGCATGGGCTGTCTCAGCGGGCGCTCGCCCAGCTGGCCGGAGTGACCAACGGCACCATCTCGCTGATCGAGCAGAACCGCAGCAGCCCGTCGGTGTCGTCCCTGCGCAAGGTGCTGCAGGGCATCCCGATGACGCTGGCCGAGTTCTTCTCCTCCGACGACCTGCCGCCGCCCGAGCAGATCTTCTTCAAGGGCAGCGAGCTGATCGAGCTGGCCGGCGAGTTGAAGGGCACGGTCGGACAGGTTTCCTTCCGGCAGGTCGGCGACCTGCGCAGCCGCAACCTGCAAATCCTCCATGAACGCTACGCCCCCGGTGCCGATACCGGCCGGACCATGCTGCAGCATGAGTCCGAGGAGGGCGGCATCGTCGTCAGGGGCCAGATCGAGCTGACGGTCGGCGACCGCAAGCAGTTGCTCGGCCCCGGCGACGCCTATTTCTTCGACAGCCGCATCCCGCATCGGTTCCGCAACATCGGCGACGTGGAGTGCGAACTGATCAGCGCCTGCACGCCGCCGTATCTGTAAAGTGGCACCGCCTAATTTCTAATTTTTCCCTATTGCCAGCTCCCACAGGGCTAGACGAATTTGACGATCGCCGTGGCAATGCCAAGCAGCCCGGCGATGGCCGTCAACTGCCATGCCATCATTTTGCCGAACCAGATTTTCAGGTCGCGCTCCATGATCTGCATGTCGTTGCCCAATCCAGTGCGCAACGCCGCGATGTCCGATTTGGTGGCGATTTCCTCACTGGTTGCTTCGGCAAAGGCTTCAGCCGCCGCACGTGCCTGCTCGACCGAGAAGCCGCCGGCTTGCAGTTTCGTCGCAAAACGGAGTGTATCGAACGGCACGGCAGACATGCGCGGCTCCCTGACGACATGGCCATCCTGAAGGTAGGGCAAAAGCGGCGCGGTTTCCAGATTACCTACGCCGCACGCCACTCCCCTACCCCGCGTTCCCCTTCAGCCGCTCGTTGCGCCGGCGCAGGAGCTCCAGCGTCGACAGCATGCAGACTGAGATCACCGTCAGCACCACCGCCACCGCGGTGATGGTCGGGCTGATGTTCTCGCGGATGCCGCTGAACATCTCCCTGGGCAGGGTGCGCTGCTCGGGCCCGGCGAGGAACAGCACGGTCACCACCTCGTCGAAGCTGGTGGCGAAGGCGAACAGGGCGCCCGATGCCAGGCCCGGCAGGATCAGCGGCAGGATCACCTTGCGGAAGGTCAGCAGCGGCGGCGCCCCCAGCGAGGCCGCGGCGCGCGCCAGCGTCATGTCGAAGCTCTGCAGGGTGGCCGACACGGTGATGACGACGAAGGGTGTCGCCAGCGCGGTATGCACCAGGATCAGGCCGAGATAGTTGCCGGTCAGCCCGAGCGGCGCGAAGAAGAAATAGACGCCGACCGCGGTGATGACGACCGGAACCACCATCGGCGACAGCACGATGGCCAGCACCAGCGGCTTCCACTTGCTCTTCCACTGCGCCAGCCCCAGCGAGGCCAGGGTGCCCAGCACCATCGACAGCACGGCCGAGGCCACGCCGATGATCATGCTGTTCTTCAGCGAGTTCATCCAGCGCGCCGAGCCGAGGAACTCCTCGTACCAGCGCAGCGAGAAGCCCGGCAGCGGATAGGTCAGGTAGGTGCTGGAACTGAAGGACAGCGGCACGATGGCCAGGATCGGCGCCATCAGGAAGATGAACACCAGCGTCGCCGACACGATGGTCGCGATCCAGGCGATGCGCTGGCTGGCGGTCTGCGGGGAGTGGTTCGCGCTCAATTCTTCAGACCTCCCGTCGTCTGGCGGCCGAGCGCCAGCTTGCCGTAGAGCACCGCCAGCACCACCGTGGAGAGCAGCAGCACCGCGCCCAGCGCCGAGGCGAGGCCCCAGTTGACAGTTTCCGTGGTGTAGAAGGCGATGAAGGCGGAAATCATCTGGTCCGCCGCCCCGCCGACCAGCGCGGGCGTGATGTAGTAGCCGATGGCCAGGATGAAGACGAGCAGGCAGCCGGCGCCGATCCCGGGGATGGTCTGCGGCAGGTAGATGCGCAGGAAGGCGGTCGCCGGCGGCGCCCCCAGCGAGGCGGCGGCCCGCATATAGGCCGGCGAGATGCCGCGCATGACGCTGTAGAGTGGCAGGATCATGAAGGGCAGCAGCACATGGGTCATCGCCATGTAGACGCCAAACCGGTTGTAGATCAGCCGCATCGGCTCGTCGATGACGCCCAGCCATTGCAGCGAGCCGTTGACGATGCCCTCGCTCTGCAGGATCACGATCCAAGCGCAGGTCCGCACCAGCAGCGAGGTCCAGAAGGGCAGCAGCACGAAGATCATCAGCAGGTTCGACTGGCCGGTCGGCAGGTTCGCCAGCAGATAGGCCACCGGGAAGCCCAGCAGCAGGCACAGCGCGGTGACGCCGAAGCCGATCTCGAAGGTGCGGCCGAAGACGTCGCGGTAGATCGACTGGTCGGCCGGAGCAGCGACGATGGCGCCCTCCGCGTCGCGGGTCAGGTCGACGGCGGCCAGCAGGTAATAGCTGGTGACCGGGCCGCTGGCGCTCTTGATCGCGGTCCAGCTCTGCCGCTCGCCCCAGGCCGGGGCGATCTCGATCATCGTGTCCTTCGCGGTGCCGGGCGCCGGCTGCTCCTTCAGCTTGCGTCCGGTGGACAGCAGCGTGGTGCGGTAGCCGTTGACGACATAGTTCAGCCGCTTGGCCGCGACGGCCAGCGTCCCGGCCTCGCGCGCGGTGCGGATGTCGGCGGCCAGCGCGGCGAAGGCGGCCTCGTCCGGCAGGCCTTGGCCGTTCCAGCGCTCCAGTGCCGCCACGGTCTGGGGCAGCACCTGCGGCACCTCCCAATCGTCGACCGACTTCCAGATCATGCCGGCCAGCGGCACGACGAAGGTGAACAGCAGGAAGGCCAGCAGCGGCAGCACCAGACCCAGCGCGCGGAACTGCCGGGCGCGCTCGGCCCGTTTCAATCGACGCTTCAACGGCACGTCGGCGCCGGCAACGAAGGCGGCTGTCATCGGCATTGTCCTGTTGAAAAATCCCTTCCCTCTCCCGCCCCGGGAGAGGGTGGCGCCGAAGGCGCCGGGTGAGGGGTAATCCAAGGAACCATGCGGTTCGGGATTCTTGTGGTGCCCCTCACCCTTCCCTCTCCCGGGACGGGAGAGGGAGATACTGCTTGCTCAGACGCTTACTTGGCCGCCCACTTGTTGAAGCGCTCGGTCAGGCGGTCGATGTTCTCCAGCCAGAAGTCGGTGTTGATCTCGATCGCGTTCTTCATGTTGTCCGGCGCGGTCGGCAGGTCGGCCAGGACGGCCTTCTGCAGCAGCGACGGGGCCTTCTTGTTCGACGTGCCGTAGGCGATGCCTTCGGACAGCTTGGCCTGGTTCTCGGGCTTGCCGACGAAGCTCAGGAACTTGTAGGCGGCGTCCTGGTTCGGGCTGCCCTTCAGGATGACCCAGCTGTCGATGGTGAACAGCGCGCCGTTCCACACCATGCCGAAGTTCTTCTTCTCGTTCTTGTTGGCGGCGTCGATGCGGCCGTTGTAGACCGAGGTCATCGCCACCTCGCCGGAAGCCAGCAGCTGCGGCGGCTGGGCGCCGGCCTTCCACCAGACGATGTCGTTCTTGATGGTGTCGAGCTTCTTGAAGGCGCGGTCGATGCCGGCATCGGTGCCCAGCACCTTGTAGACGTCGGCAGGCGCCACGCCGTCGGCCATCAGCGCGATCTCGAGCGTGGTCTTGGCGCCCTGGCGCAGGCCGCGCTTGCCCGGGAACTTCTTGGTGTCGAAGAAGTCGGCCCAGCTCTTCGGCGCGTCCTTCAGCTTGTCCTTGTCGTAACCGAGCACGAAGTCATAGACGATGGCGCCGACACCGCAGGCGTTGACGGTGGCCGGCAGATAGGCCTCCTCGCCGCCGATCTTTGAATAATTGATCTTCTCGAACAGGCCCTCGTCGCAACCCAGCGCCAGCTCGTCGCTCTCGACCTGGACCACGTCCCAGGTGGAGGCGCCGCCCTGGACCTTTGCGCGCAGGACGCCGACGCCGCCGTCCCAGGATTCGTCGTTCATCGCCGTGCCGGTGGCCTTGAACGGCTCGAAATAGACCTTCTTCTGGACATCCTGATAGGCGCCGCCCCACGACACGACGGTCAGGTCGCGGGCGCTGGCGGCGGAGGCCAGGGCCGTGAGGGCGGTGAAGGTCGCAGCGAAACCGAGAGCCACCTTAATCTTCGACATTTTCCCCGTCCTTATCAATCGCGGTTGTTGTTGGTGGAGGGCACCCCGACCCGAGGAACCACGTCCTCAGACCGGATCCAACGCCCGGCAGTCCTCCGGGCGGAAGGCGATGAACACGTCCTGGCCCGGCGCCAGCCCGGCATAGGAGCCGGCCGGCAGCTTGACCATGAATTCAGGATTGGCCGGGGTGGCGAGCACCGCCAGCGTGTGGTCGCCGAGATAGATCAGGTCGGTCAGGGTGGCCGGCAGGCGATTCATGGCGGTGTCGCCCGAATCGCCGGTTTCGATCGCCACGCGCTCCGGCCGGAGCGACAGCGAGGTGCGGTTGCCGGCGCCGCCGATGTTCACCGCCTGCGCCACCACCGAACCGCCGGCGTCCAGCGCCACGCGGGCCCAGCCCTGTTCGATATTTTCAACAACCCCGCTCAGAACATTGTTCTCGCCGATGAAGTTGGCGACGAAGCTGTTCACCGGGCGCTCGTACAGCGCGTCGGGGCGGTCGATCTGCTGGACGATGCCGTCGTTGAAGACCGCGATGCGGTCGGACATCGTCAGCGCCTCCCCCTGGTCGTGGGTGACGTAGACGACGGTCAGGCCCATCGTCTCGTGCAGGCGCTTGATCTCGAGCTGCATATGCTCGCGCAGGCGCTTGTCCAGCGCACCCAGCGGTTCGTCCATCAGCACCAGCGCCGGGTTGAACACCAGGGCGCGCGCCAGCGCCACGCGCTGCTGCTGGCCGCCGGACAGCTGGCCCGGCCGGCGGGCGGCGAGGGAGCCGAGCTTGATCATGTCGAGCGCGGCGGCCACGCGTTCCTTGACCTCCGCCTTCGGAACACCGCGGACCGACAGCGGAAAGGCGACGTTCTCCTCGATCGTCAGATGGGGAAACAGGGCGTAGTTCTGGAAGACCATGCCGATGTCGCGCTTGTGCGGCGGCACGTTCTTGATCGGCCGGTCGCCGATGAAGATTTCGCCCTGGGTCGGCACCTCGAACCCGGCCAGCATCATCAGCGTGGTGGTCTTGCCCGACCCCGACGGCCCCAGCAGGGTCAGGAACTCGCCCTTGCGGATGTCGAGATCCAGGCTCTTCACCACGAGATGCTCGCCATCGTAGGTCTTCTGCACCCCGGTGAAGCGCACCAGGGATTGTGTCGTCGCGATCATCCCGCCGTCCATCCGTCCGCTCCCGTCAGAAGGGACCGGGCATCCGGGAACGCCACCCCGGTCCGGTCCGTCTTTCTGGCCCTGACGGTACCATGCGTTTAAGAAAATAGACAAGAGGAATGGCTATGTCGTGATCAATTCAACAGCTTGCCAATTTTTTGTGCAATTGCGAAGCCCCTGCCCACGCTTCGACCGACAGTGTGCTCCATTCGCATGCGATTGAGAAGGCCGATGATCGCCGATGCGGACTGAGGAAACCGCGAAAATCCGCCATCTGCACGGCGAGCGGGGCGAATCGCCGCACGGGATCCGCCCCCAAAGCCTGTTCCGGAACCCCGGTCAGCGCTGCAGCGCCGACTGGCTGTAGACGAAGCTGTCGAAGCCGTTCTCGGCGACGCGGAACCACAGGCGCTCCTGCTCCAGGAACGGCTTCCAGCCGTCATAGACCTTCTTGAAGCGCGGATTGCCGGCGGCGAGCTTGTCGTAGAATTCGAACGACGCCTTCTCGCAGGCCTGCATCATGTCGCGCGGGAACGCACGCAGCACGGCGCCGCCGCCGACCAGCCGCTTCAGCGCGGCGGCGTTCAGCGTGTCGTACTTGGCGATCATCCAGGTGTTGGCCTCCCAGCAGGCCTGCTCCATGATGGTCTGGTAGGATTTCGGCAACTGCTCCCAGGCCTGCATGTTGAACATCAGCGGGATCTGGGCCGACCCTTCCCACCAGCCGGGGTAGTAGTAGTATTTGGCGACCTTGTGGAAGCCGAGCTTCTCGTCGTCATAGGGGCCGACGAATTCCGCGGCGTCGATGGTGCCGCGCTCCAGCGCCGGATAGATGTCGCCACCGCCCAACTGCTGCGGCACCAGCCCGAACGGCGTCAGGATCTGGCCCACCAGACCGCCGATGCGCATCTTCAGGCCCTTCAGATCCTCCAGGCTCTTGATTTCCTTGCGGAACCAGCCGCCCATCTGGGCACTGGTGTTGCCGGCGGGGATGTGGTGGATGTTGTAGTCCTTGAATACCTCGCGCATCAGCTCCAGCCCGCCGCCATGCATCATCCAGGCGATGTGCTGGCGGGTGTTCAGGCCGAACGGCATGGCGGTGTCGAAGCAGAAGGTCGGATCCTTGCCGACATAGAAATAGGCCGCCGACTGGCCGCACTCGACCGTTCCATTCTGGACCGCATCCAGCACCTGGAGCGCCGGGACGATCTCGCCGGCGGCGAAGGTGCGGATCTGGAACTTGCCGTCGGTGGCGTCGGAAACGCGCTTGGCGATGAACTCTGCCGCGCCATAGATGGTGTCGAGGCTCTTGGGATAGCTCGACGCCATGCGCCACTTGATCTCGGGCTGGGTCTGGGCGATGGCCGGAGCCGCGACGGTTCCGGCGGCGGCAAGGCCGACGCCGGCGCTGGTGAGGAACGCACGCCGTTTCATGATGGGGTTTCTTCCCGGCTGTATGGTTCGTTGGGCCGACATGATAGCGCAACCAACCGTTCGGGGAATCCCCCATCCACCGGGGCAACACGGAATATGCGATGGATCCTTGCGCCGGAAACGAAAAATCCAGCCGCAACGGGCTGGATTTTCGGCGACGCAGCATTATTTGTTGTTTTGATCGCCTTTCAGGCGTTTCCTCCCTAAACTCGGGCCGCGGCTTCATTGCTAGCGGCCTTTTCCTTTTTTAGCAATACGCTGAAAGTCAGCTTTGCAAACTTTTTCGGCGAATTCGCAACCCTGCCCGGCGCATCGCCGCGACCGGGCCATGGACGCCGTCCAACCGAGATATTTTAGGGATTCCCCAGGGTTTTCCTTGACCCTGCATTTCGGGGTAGGATGATCGCTTGGCAGCATTGACTGAGATCATCCGACCGTGACCGCGACGACGCCCACCGAAGTGCCCGGCGAAATGGCCGCTCCTGACCGCCGCCGTCCGCTCGGCCTGCGCGCAACCGTGGCCGTCACCATCGCCATTCTGGTGCTCGGCTCGGCACTCGCAAAGGGTCTGTTCGTCGGCAACAGCGCCGCCGACGCACTGGCGCAGGAGGTCGGCAGTTCGATGACCGGGCTGGCGCAGTCGCTGGCACGGCAGCTCGATTCGACCATGTGGGCACGCGCCAACCAGATCGCCGCGCTGTCGCGGATCGACGCGCTGAAGGATCCGGCGGTGGCGCAGTCGACCATCGACGAGTTGAAGCGCCGCGATACGACCATCGCCTGGATCGGCATGACCGACGCCGGCGGCCGGGTGGTCGCCGCCTCCAACGGGCTGCTGCTGGGAGCGGACATCTCCAGGCGGCCGGTCCACCAGGAGGGGATGAAGGGGCTGTTCGTCGGCGACGTCCACGAGGCGGTGGCGCTCAAGGGCCAAGTGCCGTACCTGCAAGGCGAAACACCGAAATTCGTCGACGTCTCCGCCCCGCTGCAGAAATCCGACGGCACGGTGGTCGGCGTGCTCGCCACCCATTACAGTTGGGAATGGGCGCATGCCTCGATCCGCCAGTTGATCGAACCGCTGGCGGACCTCAAGGGCCTGTCGCTCTTCATCCTGTCGGCCGACGGCACCGTGCTGATCGGCCCGGACGGATCGGTCGGCAGGCCGCTGCCCGTGCCGGTGCTGTCCACCAGGACGCGCGACGGCTGGAGCGCCGATGTCTGGCCGGACGGCGTCACCTACGTGACCGGGGTGGCGCACGGCAAGGGGCTGCACGACTACGCCGGACTGGGCTGGACAGTTGTCGCCCGGCAGCCCGCCGACATCGTGTTCGCACAGTCCGGCCGGCTGCAGCAGATCATCGTCGGCTCGGGCATCGTGCTGGCCCTGCTGTTCAGCCTGGCCGGCTGGTTCGCCGCCGGGCGGATCTCCCGTCCGCTGAGCGCCATCGCCGACGCGGCGGCACGGATCGGCAGCGGCGAACGCGGTGTAGAGATCCCCGACGTCGGCGGCGCGGCGGAGATCCGCCGGCTGTCCGCCTCGCTGCGGGACATGGTCGACAGCCTGACCAACAAGGACGCCGCCCTGATGCGGCTGGAGGACATCGCCTACGAGGACCGGCTGACCGCGCTGCCGAACCGCCGCTATTTCGAACAGTATGTGGAAGCCTCCACCGGCGGCAACGGCTCGGCGACGGTGATGTACATCGACCTCGACGGATTCAAGCCGGTGAACGACCGGCTGGGCCACGACGCCGGCGACGCCGTGCTGCGGCAGGTCGGCAGCCGGCTCGCCGCCATCTTCCGCGACGACGACGTGATCGCCCGCCTGGGCGGCGATGAGTTCGCCGCCGTGTTGCCGCGCCGCCCCGGCCGCGCCGCCCCGGACACCGGCGAGCTTGCCGCCCGCATCATCGCCGCCGTCAACGAACCGGTGTCGATCGACGGCGAGAAGGTGCGCGTCGGCTGCTCCATCGGCATCGCCGCATGGCCGGAGGATGACGGCGACATGGCGACCGTCATGCGGCATGCGGACGCCGCGCTCTACAAGGCCAAGCGCGACGGCCGCAACCGCGCGGTGCGCTGGGTCCGGCAGGTGGCGGAGCGGGCGGCGGAGTGAGGCGGCGGACCCGCGGCTACAGATCCCGCATCATCCTGTTCATGAAGCCGAGCTTTTCGATGACAGACGGCGACAGGATGAAGGGGTAGAGATCGGGCTGGCCCATGCTGCGGTTCAGGCTGTTCACCGCGTAGGTCAGGGGCAGCCAGGGCTCGATCAGGTCGTCGATGTCCCTCGCCTTGTGCGGGTTGAAGTCGATCTCCGATTCCAGGTCCGCGCCCTCGGTGATGCGCGGACGGATCCGCAGGCCGAAGGCACGGGCGGTTTCCAGCGTGTCGACGATGTGCAGGTAATGAGCCCAGGTCTCGGCGAAATCCTCCCACGGGTGGGCGGTGGCGTATGAGCTGACATAGTTGGCCTGCCAGTCGGGGGGTGCGCCGTTGGCATAATGGCGTTGCAGCGCCTCGCCGTAATCCTCGCGCTCGTCGCCGAACAGCGCGCGGAAGCGCTCCAGCACCGCCTCGTCGTCGCGGACCAGCCGGTCCCAGACATAATGGCCGATCTCGTGGCGGAAATGGCCGAGCAGCGTGCGGTAGGGTTCGCCCATGTCGGAGCGGCGCCGTTCGCGCTCCGCGTCGTCGGCTTCGGCGATGTTGATCGTGATGAGCCCGTTGGCATGGCCGGTCAGCACCGGCGTCACCGTGCCGTCCGGCGCCACCGTATCGGTCAGGAAGTCGAAGGCCAGTCCCTCCTCCGGATTCTCCGTCCGGGTTTCGAGCGGCAAATTCAGGTTGGTCAGCGTGTAGAACAGATGATGCTTCGCCAGTTCCAGCTTGCGCCAGAGCGTGAGGTTGGCGGTGTCGGACAGGTCGGGAATGGTGCGGTTGTGGCGGCAGGCGGCGCAGTGCGTCTCCGCAGAATCGGCGGGCAGCATCCAGTTGCAGGCATCGAGCTCCGCATTCGCGCAGAATTTGTAGAGCGGTTCGGTGGTGGCGAGCGCGCTCCACACCCCGTCATCGCTGGTGGGGTCGATGGCCGACAGGGTACGGGCGTCCGGCAGATAGCCCAGCCGGTAGCCGCAGCGCTCGCACAGCGTGTTCTCGAAATAGAGCGGCTGGTGGCAGTTCTGGCATTCGAAGAGTTTCATGACGGTCGGATCCTGAGGTCCCTCCCCCGGCGGGCGGGGGAGGGAGATGCGGCGGGTCAGCTCGGCTTCTTGCCGTCGGGCTTGGCCGGATCGGGGTTCGCGGCGGCTTCGGCCGCTTCCGCCTCGTCCGCCTCCGCCACGACCGGCTCCTTCTCCTCGGGGGCCGCGGACGGCGCGGCGGTGATTTCCGCCTCCGCGCCGTCGTCGTTGAAGGTGAGGGTCGGGCTTTCGGCGACGTTGCGCAGGGCATGGGCGGCACGGCGGAGCGCGAAGGAGGTCTTGCCTTCCGGCTCCAGCGCCAGCAGCAGCAGCGACCGGCCGGTCACCATATAGGTGTCGCCGGTGTCGACGCGCGGCGCCTCGTCGGGGTCCGGCAGGTTGGTGTCGACCAGACAGCGCCAGACATTGCCGCCCGTCACCTCGGGCAAGGTGAAGCCGACCACGTCATGGTGCGAATTGATGACCAGAAGCAGCGTGGCATCCATCGCCGGCCGCTTGATGCCGCTGGCCTGGGCGCGGCCGTCCAGCAGCATGCCCATGCAGCGGGCATTGCCGTCATGCCAATGGCTCTCGTCCATCTCGTCGGCGGCGGGGGTCAGCCAGGTCACATCCTTGATGTCGAACTCGGCATTGTATTCGCCGGACAGGAAGCGCCCGCGCCGCAGCATCGGAAAGGACTGGCGCACCGCGATGACCCGGCGGACGAACTCGATCAGCGCCTGCCCGTCCTCGTCGATGCCGTCCCAGTTGAGCCACGCCGTCTCGTTGTCCTGGCAATAGGCGTTGTTGTTGCCATGCTGGGTGTTGCCGAACTCGTCGCCGGCCAGCAGCATCGGCGAGCCTTGCGACAGCAGCAGGGTGGCCAGCAGGTTGCGCTTCTGGCGCTCGCGCAGTTCCCTGATCTCCGGATCCTCCGTCGGCCCTTCCTCGCCATGGTTCCAGGACAGGTTGTGGGAATGGCCGTCGTTGTTGTCCTCGCCATTCGCCTCGTTGTGCTTGTCGTTGTAGGAGACGAGGTCGTTCAGCGTGTAGCCGTCATGGGCGGTGATGAAGTTCACGCTGGCCCAGGGCTTGCGCCCGCGCTTGTCGAACAGGTCGGCGGAACCGCACAGCCGCGGCGCCACCTCCGGCAGCTTGCCCTCGTCGCCCTTCCAGAAGGCGCGGACGGTGTCGCGGAACTTGTCGTTCCATTCCGCCCAGCCCGGCGGGAAATTGCCGACCTGATAGCCGCCGGGACCGCAGTCCCACGGCTCGGCGATCAGCTTGACGCTGTTGAGGATCGGATCCTGCAGGCAGCTGTCGAGGAAGCCGCCGCCCTCGTCGAAGCCGTAGGGCTCGCGCCCCAGGATGGTGGCGAGGTCGAAGCGGAAACCGTCGACATGCATCTCCGTCGCCCAGTAGCGCAGGCTGTCGGTGACCATCTGCAGCACGCGCGGGTGGCTGAGATTGACGGTGTTCCCGGTCCCGGTCTCGTTGATGTAGTAGCGCTTCTGGTCGGGCAGCAGGCGGTAGTAGGACGCGTTGTCGATCCCCTTGAAGGACAGGGTCGGGCCGCGCTCGTTCCCTTCCGCTGTGTGGTTGTAGACGACGTCGAGGATCACCTCGAGCCCGGCATTGTGGAGATGCGCCACCATCTCCTTGAATTCCTTGATAGCGTTGCCCGAGGCGGCGTAGCGCGGCTCCGGCGCGAAGAAGCCGATGGAATTGTAGCCCCAGTAGTTGGCCAGGCCTTTGTCGACCAGATGCTGGTCCTGGACGAAGGCATGCACCGGCAGCAGCTCGACCGAGGTGATGCCCAGCGACTTGATGTAGTCGACGACCTCCTTGACCGCCATGCCGCCATAGGTGCCGCGCAGGCTGTCGGGCACCGCCGGATGCAGCCTGGTGAAGCCCTTGACATGCATCTCATAGAAGATGGTGCGGTCCCAGGCGGTGCCCGGCTTGTGGTCGCGGCCCCAGGTGAAGGCGGGATCGATCACCTTGCATTTCGGCATGAAGGGCGCGCTGTCGCGCTTGTCGAAGGTCAGGTCGTCGCCCGATTCCATCACATAGCCGAAATGGGCCGGGTTCCACCGGATCTCGCCGACCAGTTCCTTGGCATAGGGATCGAGCAGCAATTTGTTCGGGTTGAACCGGTGCCCCTGCTCCGGCTCGTACGGCCCATGGACGCGGTAGCCATAGAGCAGGCCGGGGCGGGCGTCGGGCAAATAGCCGTGCCAGATCTCGTTGGTGAATTCGGGAAGCTCGATCCGCTCGAGCTCCTCTTCGCCATTCTCGTCGAACAGACACAACTCGACCTTGGTCGCGTTGGCCGAAAACAAGGCGAAGTTGACGCCCAGCCCATCCCATGTCGCGCCCAGCGGAAAGGGCAATCCCTCACCGAGCCGCGTCGCCTGCCTCAGGATATTCGCCATGATCGCCCAATTCTCCGCCTGGATCGAAAGTCGTGCCCGTGCCCCAGGATAGTGAGAAGCACGAGCCGAGCCTTCAACCCGGCCGATGGGCGCTTGTTCCTTCCGCCGTCAGTCGACCTTTTGGGATAGGAGCGGCTCCGTGCCGGCCGGCGTGCCGCGCCGCAGCAGGTCCGCCAGCTCCCGCAGGCCACGGTCGCGCGGGTCGCTGGCCCGCCAGACCAGACCGACGACACGGCCGGGGGGCTTCCCGCCATCGAAGGGCCGGTACTCCACCAACCCGCCGACGCCGGCGGTGCTGCCATCCACCCCGCGCGTCGCCAGCAGCGGCATCAGCGTGCAGCCGGCCCCGGCCGCCACCATATGGCGCAGCGTCTCCAGCCCGGTGGCGTGGACGCCGCCGCCGCGCGCGGTCAGGCCGCAGGCGGCCAGCGCCTGATCGCGCAGGCAATGCCCCTCCTCCAGCAGCAGAAGCTCACCGGCGTCCAGATCGCCCAGCAACAGGTCGGGCGTTCCGCACAGCCGGTGGCCGATGGGATGGGCGAGCAGGAAGGGCTCGAAGAACAGCGGCTCGGCCACCAGGCCGTCGCTCTCCACCGGCAGGGCCAGCAGCACGGCGTCGATCCGGCCGTCGCGCAGTTCCTCCAGCAGAGCGTCGGTCCGCCCCTCCGACAGGATCAGCGTCAGGTCGGGCCAGATGCTGCGCAGCGGCGGCAGGATATGCGGAAACAGGTAGGGGCCGAGCGTGTGGATCGCCGCCAGCCGCAGCCGGCCGGTCAGCCGGCCGTCCGACCCGTCGGCCAGCGCCATCAGCCGGCGCGCCTCGTCCAGCACGACGCGGGCCTGCGCCACGATGGGCTCGCCGCGCGGGGTCAGCAGCACCTTGCGGCTGGTCCGCTCGAACAGGGCCAGCCCCAGCGTCTCCTCCAGCTTGCGGATCTGGGCGCTCAGCGACGGCTGACTGACGGCGCACCGCTCCGCCGCCCGGCCGAAATGGCGCAACTCGGCGACAGCGACGACATATTCCAGGTCACGCAGGGACAGGCCGGCAAGAGTCATAGGGAGAGCCTATTGGAGCATTTCCTTCAATGTCTTGGATATATCGTTCAAGACGCCGGATAACCAGAGGCGAGACAATGACGCCGCCTCGATCGACGCAGCATCGAGCGACACCGCCTTCGAAAGGACGACCCGGATGAGCATTCTGACCACCAGCTTCGGCCAGCCCGTTCCCGACAACCAGAATTCGCTGAGCGCCGGGCCGCGCGGTCCGCTGCTGCTCCAGGATTTCCACCTGATCGAGAAGCTGGCCCACTTCAACCGCGAACGCATTCCCGAGCGCGTGGTCCACGCCAAGGGTGCCGGCGCCTATGGCAGCTTCCGCGTCACCCGCAACGTGACCGGCTGGACCAAGGCCGCCTTCCTGTCTTCGGTCGGCAAGGAAACGCCGGTCTTCCTGCGCTTCTCCACCGTCGGCGGCGAGAAGGGCTCGGCCGATGCCGAGCGCGACCCGCGCGGCTTCGCCCTGAAATTCTACACGGAGGAGGGCAACTATGATCTGGTCGGCAACAACACGCCGGTCTTCTTCCTGCGCGATCCCCTGAAGTTCCCCGACTTCATCCACACCCAGAAGCGCAACCCGGCCACCAACCTGAAGGATCCCATCGCCATGTGGGACTTCTTCTCGCTGTCGCCGGAGACGATGCACCAGCTGACCATCCTGTTCAGCGACCGCGGCACCCCGCGCAGCTATCGCCACATGGACGGCTTCGGCAGCCACACCTTCTCGTGGATCAACGCGGCCAACGAACGCTTCTGGGTCAAGTATCATTTCAAGACCCGCCAGGGCATCGAGAACTTCACCGCCGAGCAGGCGGTGACGATGGGCGGCATCGATCCCGACCACGCCACCCGCGACCTGTACGCCTCGATCGAGGACGGCGACTTCCCGGCCTGGACCGTGTCGGTGCAGATCATGCCGGAGGCCGAGGCCGAGGCCTACCGCATCAACCCGTTCGACCTGACCAAGGTGTGGCCGCACGCCGACTATCCGCTGATCGAGATCGGCGAGCTGGTGCTGAACCGCAACCCGGAGAATTTCTTCGCCGAGACCGAGCAGGCCGCCTTCAGCCCGGCCAGCGTGGTCCCAGGCATCTCCTTCAGCCCGGACAAGATGCTGCAGGGCCGGCTCTTCGCCTATGCCGACGCCCACCGCTACCGGCTGGGCGGCAACTACGCGCAGATCCCGGTGAACAAGCCGCAGGGCTGCCCGGTCCACAACCATCAGCGCGACGGCGCCATGCGCACCGACGGCAACGGCGGCGGCCGGCCCAACTACGAGCCGAACAGCTTCGGCGGCCCGGCCCAGACCGGCGTCGCCAGCGAGCCGCCACTGCGCATCAGCGGCGATGCCGCCCACTATGACCACCGCGAGGACAACGACGACTATGCCCAGGCAGGCGCCCTGTTCCGCCTGATCGGCGCAGAGGCGCAGGACCGGCTGATGGGCAACATCGCCGGCACGCTGGCCAAGGCCCCGCTGTTCATCCAGCAGCGCCAGCTGAAGCATTTCCTGGCCGCCGACCCCGCCTATGGCGAAGGCGTCGCCAAACGCCTGGGGCTGACGGTGTCGCAGGCGGCCGAATAAGGGCCGCGCGGTGTGATGAACGGCCCCTCTCCACACGGCCGGGGAGGGGCCGTTTCGCGTCCGGACGGCGCTCCTCCTTTATCCAAACGGCGTGGTCCCCGCTTGGGGGCAGACAAAGCGGCAGCCAGCGTCCTAAAGTCCGCTTTCAGCGCGACGGCGACGAAGGCGGCATGGCACGCGACGGGAAGAGTGACGGGACCACCGGCGGGCTGACCGGGAAGGGGCTGGATACCCTGCTGGCGGCGGCGGAGACCCTGCCGCATGCGCCGGACGATGCGTGGCGGCTGGATCTGTTCCGGGTGGCGCTGCGCATCGCGCGGTCCACCGAATCGATGGCCGACCTGGAACGCGCCAACCTCGCCTTCAAGGCGCTGCCGCGCCGGCTGCGCAACCCCCTGGTCGACCGTGCGGCCATGCTGGCCCGGCGCGAGGCGGAACGCGCCCAGACCACCGACGAGCCGGAGGAGGAGCCGCGGCCCGGCGGGCTGCTGGGCGGGCTGTTCGGACGGACGGCCGGACGCCCGAGCCGGCGCACCGCCAAGGAGCGGCTGCTGCGCGAGTTGGCCACCCGCCGCGACCCCGACGACGACCGTGAGAGCTGAACCGTGAGAGCTGACCGGCATGGTTCCTGACGGTAGATGCCCGTCCGGCCGCTTGCCCGCCGAAGGACTCCTCCGCCCTCCCCCCTCCGCGTTCTCCGGCCGCGTCGAAGGTCACAGCCGGGACGGTTTACGGCGGGGCTGGAATGTGCAAAGGTCGCTACCTCCAAATCGGGCTTATCCAAACGATAGAAACGAACGATGACCGGGGGTTCCGTGCGTCGCCTGAAGCCGTTGCTGACCTGCGCCGCCCTGTCTGCCCTGCTGACCGCCTGCGCCGGCGGCGGCGGCGGCGGGACACCACGCGCCGTATCCCAGGCCGAGATCGACACCCATGTCGCCGAGGCGTCGAAGCGGTTCGACATGCCGGAACTGTGGATCCGCGAGGTGATCCGCCAGGAAAGCGGCGGGCGCACCATGGCCAACGGCAAGCCGATCGTCAGCAAGGCCGGCGCCATGGGCCTGATGCAGGTGATGCCGGCGACCTATGACGAGATGCGGCGCAAGCACGATCTGGGCTCCGACCCGTTCGACCCGCATGACAACATCATCGCCGGCACCGCCTATCTCCGCGAGATGTACAATCTGTTCGGCGCGCCGGGTTTCCTCGGCGCTTACAATTGCGGCCCGGGCTGCTATGGCGACTATCTGGCCGGCAAGCGCAACCTGCCGGGCGAGACCCGGCGCTATATCGCGTCGGTCGGGCCGCGGCTGAACCGCACCCCGGCGCCCAACGGTGCCGACATCGTGCTGGTCAGCGCTCCGTCGTCGGACTCCTCCCCTGATTTCGGCTCGTCCTACGCAGCGTCGCGGCCGTCCTCGTCCAACTCCGTTCCTTCCTATGCACCGCCCGCCGGCAATCGCCCGGCGGTGAGCCGGCCACCGATCAGCGTGGCGGCGCTCCCTGCCCCGGCCGCAGCACCGGCACCGGCGGTGCGGGTCGTCGCACCCGATACCTCGACCCCCGATGCCCCGGCACCGCGCCCGGTGACGGCGATGCCGGCGATCGCCAGCGCCGGCGGGGGTGTGTGGACGGTGCAACTCGGCGCCTTCCGCTCGCCCGACGACAGCCAGCGCGTGATCGACCGCGCCCGGACCTCGATGCCGGTGCTGTCGCGCTCGCAGCGGGTCGTGCAGGCCGTCGATACCCAGACCGGGCCGCTCTACCGTGCCCGCCTGTCCGGCCTGTCGCAGCAGGATGCGGCCAGCGCCTGCAACGGGCTGGTGACTCTCGGCATGGCCTGCTTCGTGGTGGCGCCGGGGGCGTGAGCCCCGGGCGTCTTCCCGTGCCCCCCGCGGCCCGGTGCTGTGCTGCGGCTGCAATATGAAAAGCGCTGCAGCCGGCTCCTGCTGAAGCCGGCTGCAGCGTCTCGAATGGCCGCGCTGCCCGCGCCCCGATTACTTCGACATGCCGACGATGGCGTTGACGAGCTTGTCGCCGTTGGCCTTGGTGAACCCGTCCCAGACTTGGCGAACCGCGGTCTGGAAGGCGGCCGCATCGACATCGCGATTGACCTTCATACCCTCCTTCTCCAGCTCCGCGAGCATGCCCTCTTCCTTGGCGATGTTCATCTCGCGCTGCTTGGCGACGGCGTCCCTCGCGGACTCGACGATGATCTTGCGGTCGGCCTCGCTCAGGGATTGGAACTTCTTGTCGTTCATCACCATGGCCAGCGGCGAATAGGCGTGCTGGGTCAGCGACAGGTACTTCTGCACCTCGTTGAACTTGAAGGAGACGACGATGCCGACCGGATGGTCCTGGGCGTTCACGACGCCGGTTTCCAGCGCGGTGTAGAGCTCGGCGACCGGAAGCTGCTGCGGGTTGGCGCCGAGCAGGGCGAACATGTCGTTGAGGGCGCGCGAATTGTTGACGCGCATCTGCAGGCCCTTGAGGTCGGCGGGAACGCGAATCGGGCCGCGGTTGTTGGTGATGTTGCGGTAGCCGTTCTCGGGGAAGCCCAGGACCTTGAGGCCATGCTTGCCGAACTGGCCGGCGATCCCCGCGCCGATCTCGCCATCGAGAACCTTGTAGGCCACCTGGCGCGTCGGGAAGATGAAGGGCAGCTCGAACACGCCGGACTCGGGAACCAGGCCGGTGAAATTATTGAGACCCGAGATGGTGATGTCGGTGATGCCGGACCGGGTTCCGTCGATCATCTGGGCGTCGTTGCCAAGCTGCCCCTGCGGGAACACGGTGATGCTGATCGTCCCCTTGGAGCGGCTTTCCACCTGCTCCTTGAAGTAGAGCGACATCGCCTGCTGCAGATCCGTCTCCGGCGCCGCATGGCCGAGCTTCAACTTGGTCTGGGCGGAGGCGGAAAAGGACGCCAGCACCAGAAGGGCCGTCATGCCCAGAGTCTTGAGCTTGTTCATTGGTATTCCTCCCTTGATTGACCGGACTTGATTAGCCGGCGAAGAACTTCATCGGGGCGATGATGAGAGATGGGAACAGGATGAAGAGGATCAGCAGAAGCGAGTAAGCGGCGATGAACGGCAGCGCTCCCCTGACCGCGGTGCTCATCTGCGCATGGCCGACGCCGCAGACCACGTTGAGAACCGTTCCCACCGGCGGGGTGATGAGGCCGATCGACGTGTTGATCACGAACATCAATCCGAAATAGACCGGGTCGATTCCCGCCATTTTCACGATCGGCATGAAGAGCGGCACCAGGATCAGGATCGTCGGGCTCAGATCCATGACCATGCCGACCAGCAGCACGATCAGCATGATCACGGCCATCAGCACGCGCGGATGGTCGACCAGCGGGCCGAGAAGCAGCGCCAGCTGCTGGGGAAGCTGTGCCACCGTGATCAGCCAGGCGGCGACCATCGCGGCACCGACGAGGAACATCACCATGGCGGTGGACCGGCCGGCCACGATGAGAATGTCGTAGAAGCCCCGCAGGGTCAGCTCGCGGTAGACGAGCGTGGACACGGCGATGGCGTAGACGGCGGCGACCACCGCCGCTTCGGTCGGGGTGAAGATGCCGAAGCGGATGCCGCCGATGATGATGATCGGCAAAAGCAGCGCCCACACGCCGTCGCGCAGGGCGGCGAGGCGCTCCGCCGCCGTGGCGCGCGGCGTGGTCTCCACCGTCTCCTTGCGCATGATCATCCACCAGACGACCATCAGGGTCGCGCCCATCATGAGGCCGGGGGCGATGCCGCCGAGGAACAGCTTGGCGATGGAGATGTTTCCAGCCACGCCGATGATGATCAGCGGCAATGACGGCGGAATGACCGGCGCGATGATGCCGCCCGACGCCAGCAGGCCGATCGAGGCTCCTTCCGGATATCCGGACTTCCGCATCATCGGGTAGAGGATCGACACCAGCGCCGCCGCATCTGCCACGGCCGAGCCCGACAGGCCCGCCAGCAGAACCGAGGTGATGATCGCCACATAGCCCAGCCCGCCCTTGCGATGGCCGACCAGGGTCGCCGCCAGCTGGACGATGCGCCGCGACAGGCCGCCATGCGCCATCACCTCGCCGGCGACGAGGAAGAAAGGAACGGCGAGCAGCGGAAAGCTGTCGACGCCGTTCATCAGGGACTGGGTGAGCACATCGGCGCTGAACAAATCCATATGCAGCATCAGCGCCATGGAGGAGAGAAGCAGCGCGAAGGCGACCGGAAGCCCCGCCAGGATGCTGATGAGAAGAACCGAGAGAAACAGGATCAAAACCATCATTTGTTCTCCGGTGCGGTCTTGACGGTTTCCGGAGGGCCGAAAAGCCGCGAGATCGCCACGAACGCCATGAGGAGGCCGGAAACGGCGCCAGCCAGGTACATCACCCCGGTCGGCAGCCCGGTGAGCGGTGAAATGTTGCTCCAGTTCGCGATGGTCTGCCGTAAGGCGCCCCAAAAGAGCATCGAAACAGACACGAGAATGACGAGCCATGCGAAGCGGCGCAGGATGGGGACGGCCCGCGGAAAGAAGACCTCGGAAAATTCCGAGACCGCGAGATGCTCCCCCCGGCGCAATGCGACGACGGCGCCCAGCATCACCACCCAAACGAATCCCAGGCGGGACAGCTCGACGGACACCCGAAGTCCGGACGAAAAGCCGTACCGCATGACCACGTTGGTAAACACCAGGACGATCATCGACGCCATCAGTATTGCCATGATGGCGTCGATCCAGGTCCAGAGGAACGACACAAGTCGGCCCATGGCACTCCCCCCTTTTGTATTCTTCTCCTGCCCTGATTACCGTGCTGTGCACTTGACAACCGGGCATACCTTAAACTGGACATCCAGTGTTATCGATAACACCGGACTCGTCAAGGGGGAATGGAGCCGCAGGGAGCCAATTTATCGGTGGCGCGCGTGCTCCGCCAAGTTGGAACCAGGATCAACGATGCAAGCGGTCGCCGGGCTTGAGGCCGGTCCCGATCCAATGATATCTATGACTGATTCTTCGTGCCAAAGCGCCACGGTATGATATCGTTAACACCCGCGACAGGAAAATCAGTTTCTGTGGATGGCAGCGATGGTGGGCAGCCGTCCGCGACACCCGTCGACGACGCCATCACCGGCAAGCCGTGATTTTCGGTGACTGCCCAAGCCAGATGCCCCAAGCCAGAAGAGGCACATGACCAAACGCCGAGCAAAACCCACGATGCGCGATGTGTCGCGCCTGGCCGGTGTATCCACCATGACGGTGTCGCGTGTCCTCACCGACCCCAGCCTGGTGGCGGAGGAAACCCGGCAGCGCGTCCTCCAGGCGGTGGAGCAGTTGCGCTATGTTCCGGACCGGGTGGCGGGCAGCCTGTCGTCGCGTCGAAGCGGGTTCGTCGCACTGATCCTGCCGACTCTCATGAACTCGAACTTCGCCGACACTGCGCAGGCGTTGAGCGAGGGACTGCACAGCGCAGGCTACCAGCTGCTCATCGGCTACACGCTCTACCGGCTCGACGAGGAGGAGCGCGTCATCCAATCCGTGCTGACGCGGCGTCCGGAAGCGATCGTGCTGACCGGGATCGAGCATTCCCGGAAGACAACGGGGATGCTCTTCGAGGCCGGCGTGCCGGTGGTGGAAATCTGGGATCTGCAGGACCGGCCCATCGACTATGTGGTGGGCTATTCCAACTTCGAGGTCGGCCGCGCCGCGGCCCATCATCTCGTCGGGCTGGGGCACCGGCGGGTCTGCGCCGTCGGCCCCTGCGACACCGGGGAGGCGCGCGATTTCCGCGCCGAACAGCGGCTGGCCGGCTTTGCCGCCGGCTTGCGGGAAACAGGCACGCCCGACGATCTGATCTTCCGGCACTCCCATGTCCCGCTGTCCTTCACCGAAGGGGCCGACGCGATGGAAATGGTGGCCCGTGAAGCCCCGGACGTGGAGGCCATCTTCGCAGCGTCGGACCTGCACGCCGTCGGCGTGCTGATGGAGTGCCAGCGGCGCTCGATCCGCGTGCCGGACGACCTGTCCATCATGGGCTTCGGCGATTTCGAGATCGGCCGGCAGTGCGTTCCGTCGCTGACGACGATGCGGGTCGATGCGCGGGCGATCGGCCTCAGGACCGCCGAGGTGATCCTTGGAGCCCTCGGCGTGCAGCCGTCCGAGGAGAGCCAGTCCCCGGACCGTCCGACGAGGGTTCACGACCTGGGATTCGAGGTGCTCACCCGCGGCAGCACGCGCCCTGGAAAATGGAAGCGATGATACTGACCGGCGGTTGATAGGGTGGGCGGCGGCGGGGGGCACCCCGCCGCCATCGTCGCCGACCCGATCAGCGACCGCTTCAGGCCTGCAGGCTGGAGCTGGAAAGCGACGGGTCGAAGGCGATCTGCACCTTCATCGCCCGGCCGCGGTCGGAGGCGAGGTCGAAGGCCGCGCGGGCGTCGGGCAGCGCAATGGTGTGGGAGATCAGCGGCTTGACGTCGATCAGGCCCTTGCGCATCAGATCGACACCGATGGCGAATTCCTCGTGGAAGCGGAAGGAACCGCGCAGTTCAAGCTCCTTGGCGGTGATCGCCATCATCGGCAGCGACATGTCGCCGCCGAGGCCGAGTTGGACGATCACCCCGCGCGGCCTGAGCGCCCCGATCCCGGCCGTGAGCGCGGCAGCCGCGCCGGAACATTCATAGAGCACGTCGAAGGTGCCCTTGTCGGCCGAATAGGCCGAGAGCGCCTCCGGCTCCTCCCTCGAATTGATCACGCGGTCGGCTCCCGCGGCTTTCGCGATGTCGAGCGTGAAGTCCATCAGGTCGACCGCCACGATCTCGCCAGCGCCGGCGCGGCGCGCGGCGAGGATCGACAGCACGCCGATCGGACCGCAGCCCGTCACCAGCACCCGTTTCCCCAGGAGATCGCCGGCCCGCCGCGTGGCATGCAGGGCCACGGCGAGCGGTTCGGCCATCGCCGCCTCGCCGGCGCTGAGCCCGTCGGCCGGAACGCATTGGACGGCATCGGCGACCAGGGTTTCCCGGAAGGCCCCCTGGATGTGGGGAAAGGGCATGGCGCTGCCGTAGAAGCGCATGTTGAGACACTGGTTGTGCAGGCCCTGCTGGCAGTAGCGGCAGGTCCGGCAGGGCCGCGATGGCGACACCGAAACCAGCTGGCCGACCTCCAGCCCGGTGACGCCGGGACCGATCTTCGCAACCCGGGCCGAAACCTCGTGACCGAGGATCATCGGCTGTTTCAACCGGACGGCCCCAAAGCCGCCATGCTGGTAATAATGCAGGTCGCTGCCGCAGATGCCGCCTGCGGCGACCGCAAGCCCGACCTCGCCTTCAGCCGGCTCCGCATCGGGATGGTCCTCGATGCGGAGATCCTTCGCGGAATGGGCGACGATGGCTTTCATGGACGATCTCCTCAGAGAACCGGGGTCGGAAGCGGCTGCCCGGCGAACTGGGCGGCGATGTTGTCGCGGACGAGCTGGCCCATGGCCTTGCGCGTCTCGATCGTGCCCGACGCGTGGTGAGGCTGGAGCAGCACGTTGTCGAGGGCCAGGAAGCGCGGATTGAGCTTCGGCTCGCCTTCGAAGACGTCCAGGGCGGCCGAGCCCAGCGTCTTGGCTTCGAGCGCGTCGAGCAGCGCCTCCTCGTCGATGTTGGACGCGCGGGATATGTTGATCAGCATCCCATCCGGCCCGAGCGCGGCGATCACGTCGCGGTTGATGATGTGACGGGTGGCGGCAGATGCGGCAAGCGTCACGAACAGAAAGTCCGAGCGCTCCGCGAGGGCGACCGCATCCGCGACATACTCCATGCCCGCCGCATAACTCTTCGGACCGACGTCGCTATAGGCGATCTGCATACCGAACCCCTGGAGGCGCTTGGCCACCTCGAAGCCGATGCGGCCCAGCCCGACGATGCCGGCGCGCCGGCCCCAGACGCGGCGCTTCAGCGGATAGAGGCCCTTGGCCGCCCAATCGCCGTTCCTGACCCAGCCTTCCGCGCCGATCATCCCGCGCGACTGGCAGAGCATCATCGCGACGCCGAGATCGGCAACGTCGTTCGTCAGGACATCGGGGGTGTTGGTCACCCGGATGCCGCGTTCGCGGCAGGCATCCAGATCGACGGCGTCATAGCCGACGCCATAGACCGCGACGATCTCCAGCTTCGGGCAGGCCTCGATCATGGCGCGGTTGGCGCCAAGCTCGCCCCGCGTCGCGATGGCGCGGACCGACGGCCCGACCTGGGCCAGGAAGGCCGCCTTGTCGACCGCCTCGAAATAGCGGTGCGTCCGGTAGGCTTCGTTCAGCGGGCCCTCGTCCCAGTCCGGATAGGGGCCCACCTGCAGGATATCGGGTTTTTCCATTTTAGTTTCCTCCCTCGGAAAGCTCTTGACCGTCGTGTTATCGATAACATAAACAGGGGTTGCGATGCCTGTCGAGGCAAAAAAATCGGGAGGAAACGGTGTCTCTGGAACTTTTCAGCCTGAAAGGCCGGCGCGCCCTCGTGACCGGCTCTTCGCAGGGCATCGGGCTCGCCCTGGCCAAGGGGCTTGCCGCGGCCGGCGCGGCGGTGGTCCTGAACGGCAGGGATGGCGACAAGCTGGCGCGGGCCGCCGCGCAGATCGGCCAGGACACCGACATCCTGGCCTTCGACGTGACCGACCACCAGGCCGCGCGCGAGGCGGTCGACCGGTTCGAGGTGGAAAGCGGGCCGATCGACATTCTCGTCAACAATGCCGGCATGCAATTCCGTGCGCCGCTGGAAGAGTTCCCGGCCGACGCCTTCGAGCGCCTGATGCGGACCAACGTCTCCAGCGTCTTCAATGTCGGGCAGGCCGTCGCCCGCCATATGATCGGCCGCCGGGCCGGCAAGATCATCAACATCGCCAGCGTCCAGACCACGCTGGCCCGCCCGTCCATCGCCCCCTACACCGCGACCAAGGGCGCGGTCGGCAACCTGACCAAGGGCATGGCGACCGACTGGGCGCGCTACGGCCTCCAGTGCAACGCGATCGCGCCGGGATATTTCGACACTCCCCTCAACGCCGCTCTGGTCGCCGATGCGGACTTCTCGGCCTGGCTCGAGAAGCGGACGCCGGCAGGACGCTGGGGCCGGGTCGAGGAACTGGTCGGCGCCTGCGTGTTCCTGGCTTCCGAAGCCTCCTCTTTCGTGAATGGGCATGTGATCTATGTCGACGGCGGCATCACGGCTTCGCTCTAGCGCGGGCGGCGTCAGCCGCTTCGTGCTGATGGGGGTATCGGGCTGCGGAAAATCCTCGGTCGGGAGTGCGCTGGCCGAGAGGCTTGGTGCCACCTACGTCGATGGGGACGATCTTCATCCCGAACCCAACATCCGCAAGATGGGCGCCGGCCTCCCGCTCTCCGACGAGGATCGCTGGCCCTGGCTCCTCCGCGTCGGCCAGGTGCTGGCCCAGGACGGGGCGATGACCTTCATCGGCTGTTCGGCGCTCAAGCGCGCCTATCGCGACAGGATTCGCGAGACGACCGGCAAGCCGGTGCGCTTCATCCACCTGGCGGGAGCCAAGGACCTGATCCTGGCACGCATGAATGCCCGACCAGGCCATTTCATGCCATGCTCGCTGCTCGACAGCCAGTTCGCGGCGCTGGAGCCGCCAACGGCCGACGAAGGCGCCGTTATCGTTAACATCGACCAGCCACTTGACCATATCGTCACGGCTGTGATCGCAGCGTTGGAGGAGGGGGAGCGATGAGCAGGACGATTGCGCTGATCGGCGCGGGAGCCATGGGCAGCGCCATCGGTGCGCGATTTCTGGAGACCGGCAACAGCCTGATCGTCTTCGATCTCGATCCCGCGAAGATCACCGTGCTGGAGGCGAAGGGTGCCGTCGCGGCCACCAGTGCCGCCGAGGCGGCACACTCGGCCGATTGCGTCATTCTCAGCCTCAATTCGCCCGGGATCGTCCGTGCCGCCGCGTTCGGTCCGGGCGGCGTCGCCGGGGGCGCGAAACCCGGGACGCTGATCGTCGACATGTCCTCGATCGATCCCGACGCGACCAGGGCGCTTGCCGCCGATGCGGCGGACAAGGGACTGCGCTGGGTCGACAGCCCGCTATCGGGCGGGGCGCCGAAGGCCCACATCGGCCAGCTCACCCTGATGGTCGGCGGGGCGGATCGCGACGTGGCCGACGCCCGGGAAGTGCTCAAGGACGTCGCGAGCAACATCACCCACATGGGACCGTCCGGCGCCGGCCAGACGACGAAGCTGATCAATCAGGTTCTGTGCGGGCTGAACTTCCTGGCGGTGGCCGAGGCGACCCAGCTGGCCATCGACGCCGGCGTCGATGCCGCCAGGATCCCCATGGCGCTGAAGGGAGGCAGGGCCGACAGCGCCATCCTCCAGGAATACATGCCGCGCTATGTCGCCAAGGATTACCGCCGTACCGGCCGCATCGACAACATGGTCAAGGATCTCAACGGAGCCCAGGACCTCGCGCGGCGCACCGGCACCGCCATGCCGCTGACCGCCGTCTGCGCGGAGGTGCACCGCATGCTGACCGCCGCCGGCCTCGGCGGGGAGGATCAGGCGGCGCTGATGGAGTTCTTCAAGGGCGCAAAGAAGGAGATTCCGCAATGATCACGCGTTTTGCCCTGTTCGAGGGCACGGTCAAGCCCGGCCAGACCGAGGCCTTCCGGGCGGCGGTGCTGGAGAGCATCCTGCCGAGATGGAAAGCTCTCCCCGGCGCGCTGGATGTCCGCGTGGCCTTCACGGAAGACCGCGATGCCGGCGCGCCGGAAATCCCACTGATCCTGGCGATCAACTATCCCGACCGCGAGACGGTCGAGACGGCACTGGCAAGCCCGGAGCGCGAGAAGGCGAAGGAAGCAACGGAGGCCGTGCTGGCCCGCTACTTCGATGGCCGCATCCATCATCACGTCACGCTGGCCAACGAATTTCCCCTCTGAGCAGCTTGCGTGTGACAGGCGGATCGGTTGACGGTGGGGAGCATCGTGGCAACGGCTCCCCTTCCCTCCCCGCCCAGCTCATGGCGCAGCCGGGGATCGCATTGGACGCTGACTTCCAACCGATTTAGGCTCCAACGTCGACGGGGACGGTTCCGGCTGCCGGTGGCGAAGCAGCTGCTGCTGGAGCGATTACCACAGCACCTCTGACAGCCTCTAAGGCGAGGCCGCATCCCCCGCCAAACCGCCCGACGCCCCTGCCAGTTCCCGTGCCGGCGCGGTCGCGATGCCGTTCTGCAGATATTCCAGGAAGGCCCGCTCTGCACGGTTCAGCTTGGCCTGTTCGTTCCAGATCAAATGGACGTTGACCGGGGCGATGCCTTCATAGGGCGGCAGTTCCCACAACATCCCGTCATCCACGTCGCGCGCGGCGATGTGCTCCGGCAGGGGGCCGATGCCGAGGCCGCACAGGATCATGCGCCGCACTTCCTCCAGATTGGCGGAGGAAGCGACGACGCGGCCGGCGAAGCCCTCTCTCGCGCGGAACAGGGTCAGCGGCGACAGCGCCCCGTCGATCTGGTCGGAGGTGAAGGACACGAAGCTCTCGTGCCGCAATTCCGCGATGTCGATGTCGCGCTGGCCGAACAGGCGGAAATCCGGGCCGCAATAGAGCCGGTAGGTCTGGCGCAGGAAGACCTGGCTGGACAAGCCGGGGATCGGCTCGCGCAGCAGGCAGATCGC
The DNA here is from genome assembly GCF_001305595.1 of Azospirillum thiophilum. NCBI lineage: Bacteria > Pseudomonadati > Pseudomonadota > Alphaproteobacteria > Rhodospirillales > Azospirillaceae > Azospirillum > Azospirillum thiophilum. Next base: position 295,481 of record NZ_CP012402.1, on the reverse strand, counting down.
CATGGCGCCGACCCGCTGCTGCAAGGCGATGTGCGCGTCGGCCGAGGCCATGACGTCGATGCGGAAAGTCACCAGCGGGTACATCCGGTGGAATTCCCGCAGCGACCGGTCGAGCAACGGGGTCTGGATGCGGCTGGTCATCAGGATATGGACATGGCCGCTGATCTCGTCCTTGGCGTCGCGCACCAGGGCGCCCAGGCGCGACACCGTGGCGTGGATCGTCACCGCCTCGTCATAGACCTGCTCGCCGGCGGCGGTGACGATGAAACGGCCGGGGCCACGGTCGATCAGCGTGCGGCCCAACTGCTCCTCCAGCCGCTTGAGGGCAAGGCTGACCGCCGGCTGCGTCAAAAACAGGCGGACGGCGGCCCGCGTGATGCTCCCCTCCTGCACGATCACCATGAAGGTGCGCAGCAGGTTCCAGTCCATCTGTTGGCCCAGACGGGCCAAAGCCTGCCGTTCCGCCTCGGTTTCGTTCACCGCACTCCCCTCTTTTCCGCTGCCCTTATGCGATGCAGGCACCTGTCCGCCCAAATTCTACGCACATGATCGCCCACTGAGCAACTGCGACATAAATCAAACTCATGATCGAAATGAAAAATGCTTATTTGCGTCATCGCTTTCATCACCGCCTAATCGACACATGGCGGCTTTCAAACATCGCCACGCCAGAACAACTCAGACCCCCGCCATGGCGGCCATATCCATTTGATATGGGCCGCATCGCAATTGCTTCGTCTTTTTCCAGCGGCCCGCGCGACCGTCCCGCAGCGGCGAAAAGGATTTGGAATGACACGGGAACCGGAACACCGTCTCGACCATGCGTTGCCGGACGCCGGCCTGCGTGCCGCGATCCTGGAGGCGGCGGACGCCATGCAGGATGATTGCGTGGCCCTGCTGTCCGATCTCGTGCGCCAGCCGTCGCTGCTGGGGGACGAGGCCGGGGCGCAGGCGCTGATGGCCGACCGCTTCGCCGCGCTGGGGCTGGAGGTCGACCGGTTCGAGGTGGACGAGGATGCCATCTCCCGCATGCCCGGCTTCTCGCCGCCTGTCCGCCCCGGCGCCTATGCCGGCCGCGAGAATGTCGTCGGCATCCACAGGCCGCGCGAGGCCAAGGGCCGCTCACTGATCCTGAACGGCCACATCGACGTGGTGCCGACTGGACCGGCCGAATTGTGGACCGCCCCGCCCTTCGAACCGCGCATCGCCGAAGGCCGCCTCTACGGCCGCGGGGCCGGCGACATGAAGGCGGGAATCGCCGCCTACACCGCAGCCTTCGCCACGCTGCGCAAGCTGGGCTACCAGCCCGCCGCCCCGGTCTATCTGCAGTCGGTGATCGAGGAGGAATGCACCGGCAACGGCGCGCTCGCCTGCCTGCACCGCGGCTACCGCGCCGACGCAGCGGTGATCCCGGAGCCGTTCAACCATTCCATCTCCATCGCCCAGGTCGGGGTGATGTGGCTGCGGCTGGTGCTGACCGGCACGCCGGCCCATGTGCTCGACACCTCGGCCGGCACCAATGCCATCGAGGCAGCCTATGCGCTGGCCGCCCACCTGAAGGCGCTGGAGGTGCGGTGGAACGAGCCGGCCTGCCGCCATCCGGCCTTCTGCGGCCATGCCCATCCCGTCAACATCAATCTCGGCCGGATCGAGGGCGGCGAGTGGCCGTCGTCAGTCCCGACGCGCTGTGCGCTCGACCTCCGGCTCGGCTTCTTCCCCGGGCAGGAGCCGGAGGCGGTCCGCGCCGAGGTGACCCGGGCGGTGGAGCAGGCCCGCTCCACCGACCCGGCACTCGCCGGCGTCGGCATCGAGCTGGTGTGGAACGGCTTCCAGGCCGCCGGCTGCGAGATCGACCCGGCCCACCCGCTGGTGACCATGCTGGCCGACAGCCACCGCGCGGTGCGCGGCGGCGACCCGGAACTGGTGGCGCTGACCTGCACCACCGACGCCCGCTTCTTCCAGCTCTACGGCGACACCCCCGCCACCTGCTACGGCCCGGAGGCGACGCGCATCCACGGCATCGACGAATCGGTGTCGCTGGACAGCCTCCGCGACGTGACCCGCGTGCTGGCACTGTTCATCGCCGGCTGGTGTGGCCTGGAACCCGTCTGATCCGTCTTTCGCAAGCCCCTCATTCCACGAGACGCCGCCCGATGATCGCCGCAAAGCTGACCGCAAACGCCGCCCACCCGCCGCGCGCCACCCGCGACTGTTCCGACGTCGAGTGGAAGGCCCGCACCGATCTGGCCGCCGCCTACAAGCTGTTCGACCGGCTGGGCATGACCGACCTGATCTACACCCACATGTCGGCCCGCATCCCCGACACCCCCGACCATTTCCTGATCAACCCCTATGGGCTGATGTTCCACGAGGTGACGCCCGACAACCTCGTGAAGGTCGACATCGACGGCAATCTGGTGGACGAGCGCGAGGGCGACGCCATCAACCCGGCCGGCTTCACCATCCACAGCGCCGTCCATCACGCCCGCCCCGACGTCGGCGCCGTCATCCACCTGCACACCGATGCCGGCATGGCGGTCAGCGCCCAGGCCGACGGGCTGCTGCCGATCACCCAGCATTCGCTGCGCTGGTACAACCGCATCGCCTACCACACCTACGAGGGCATCGCGCTCGATCTGGCAGAGCGCGAGCGGCTGGTCGCCGACCTTGGCAGCCACCACAGCATGATCCTGCGCAACCACGGCCTGCTGACCGTCGGCCAGGACGTCGCCGAGGCGGCGGTGCTGATGTACTACCTGGAACAGGCCTGCAAGCAGCAGGTGATGGCGCTGGCCGGCGGCCGTCCGCTGGTCTACCCCGCTCCGGAGGTGTGCGAGCACACCGCCCAGCAATATGAACGCGCCTATCCCCGTGCCGGCGTCCTCGAATGGGATTCGCTGCTGCGCTGGCTGGACGGCACCACCGGCCCGACCGGGCCGCGGTGAACATCGGTCGACACCCCCCGGCCAAGAACAATCGACACGACAGGGTCGCTGACCACACCGACAACTTCTGGAGACGAGGACACCCGATGACACGACGCCTTTCCGGTATCCCCGCCAGCTTCCAACGCGGTTTCCGCCGCAGCGTCCACCGCGCCGCCGCCGCCGGCCTGCTGGCAGCATCGCTCGCAATTCCCGGCACGGCCGCGCTGGTCGCCGCCCCGGCCATGGCGCAGGAAACGCCCGTCCGCGGCGGTGTCCTCAACTCCATCGTCCAGCCCGAGCCCCCGACCCTGATGCTGGGCCTGAACCAGCAGGGCCCGACCCAGACGGTCGCCGGCAAGATCTACCAGGGCCTGCTGACCTACGACCAGAAGCTGAACCCGCTCCCCTCGCTGGCCGAGAGCTGGACGGTGTCGCCGGACGGCCTGACCTACACCTTCAAGCTGTTCCAGAACGTGAAGTGGCATGACGGCAAGCCCTTCACCGCCAAGGACGTCGTCTTTTCCACCTCCAAGTTCCTGATGGAGGTGCATCCGCGTGCCCGCGCCGTGTTCAGCCGCTGCGAGAGCATCACCGCGACCGACGATTACACCGTCGAGTTCAAGCTGAAGGAACCGTTCCCGGCATTCATCCAGTCCTTCGAGGTGTCGTCCGCCCCGATGATCCCCGCCCATCTCTACGAGGGCACCGATTATCGCGCCAACCCGGCCAACAACACCCCCATCGGCACCGGCCCGTTCAAGCTGAAGGAATGGGTGAAGGGCAGCTACATCCAGCTCGTCCGCAACGACGAGTATTTCAAGAAGGACCTGCCCTATCTCGACGGCATCACCTTCCGCGTGATCCCGGACGCCGCCAGCCGCTCGCTGGCGCTGGAAAGCGGGCAGGTGCAGCAGACCCAGTACAGCGACCTGGAGCCCTTCGAGGTTCCACGCATGAAGGCGCTGCCCAACCTGACCATGACCACCGCCGGCTACGAATTCGTCGCGCCGATGTCGTGGCTGGAGATCAACCATCGGGTCAAGCCGCTGGACGACAAGCGGTTCCGCAAGGCGATCGCCTACGCCATCGACCGCAAGTTCATCCGCGACAAGATCTGGTTCGGCCTGGGCCGCGTGCCGACCGGCCCGATCAATTCGGTCGTCAAGTTCTATGACCCGAAGGTCACGACATACGAGCAGAATCTCGACAAGGCCAAGTCCCTGCTGGACGAGATGGGGCTGAAGCCCGACGCCAAGGGCGTGCGCGCCACCGTCAAGCTGATGCCGATGCCCTATGGCGAGACCTGGACCCGGCTGGGCGAGTATCTGAAGCAGGCGCTGGCCAAGGTCGGCGTCAGCGTCGTCCTGGAAAGCACCGACGCCGCCGGCTGGGCACAGCGCGTCTCCAACTGGGACTACGAGATCACCACCAACTTCCTCTACCAGTACGGCGACCCGGCGCTGGGCGTCGCCCGCACCTACATCTCGTCGAACATCCGCAAGGGTGTGCTGTTCACCAACACCATGGGCTATTCCAACCCGAAGGTGGACGAGCTGTTCGCCAAGGCCTCGCAGGAGATCGACCCGGCCAAGCGCCAGGAGCAGTACAGCGAGGTCCAGCGCATCCTGTCCGACGACCTCCCGGTCGTCTGGCTGCTGGAGATGGAGTTCCCGACCTTCCTCGACAAGCGGGTGAAGAACGCCAACACCACCGCCATCGGTGTCAACGACACCTATGAGAGCGTCTGGCTGGCGAAGTAACGAGACGCACTGCTTCCCCCTCCCTGGCCCTCCCCCGCTTTGCGGGAGAGGGGACTGCCGCCGAATCGCAAATCCGCCCCCCTCCCGTAAAGCGGGAGAGGGAGGGATCCGCGGCGAAGCCGTGGGAGGGAGGGGGGCATCGTCCGCAAGTTAGGAATCTGCCCATGCTGGGATTCGCCCAACTCTTCGCGAGCCGCCTGGTCAAGGCCGCCGCGATCCTGATCGCCATCGTGGTGATGAACTTCTTCCTCGTCCACGCAGCCCCCGGCGACCCGGCCATGGTGATGGCCGGCGAAGCGGGAGCCGCAGACGAGAGATTCGTGGCGCAGCTGCGCGGGCAGTTCGGGCTCGACCGGCCGCTCCACGAACAGCTCGCCACCTATGTCGGCAAGATCGTGCAGGGCGATCTCGGCTTCTCCTACCGGCAGCAGCGGCCGGTCTGGGACATCCTGGCGGAACGGCTGCCGGCGACGCTGGTGCTGACGCTGACCGCCTTCCTGCTGGCGCTGGCGCTGGGCGTCGCGCTCGGCACGCTGGCGGCGGTGACGGTCGGCACCTGGGCCGACAGTGCGATCACCGTGGTCGCCCTGCTCGCCTACGCCACGCCGATCTACTGGATCGGCCTGATGCTGAGCCTGCTGTTCTCCATCCAGCTCGGCTGGCTGCCGGCCTTCGGCTATGAGACCATCGGTGCCGGATACACCGGCTTCGCCCATGTCGCCGACGTGGCCGCCCACCTGATCCTGCCGGTCATCACGCTGGCGCTGTTCTACATGGCGGGCTATGCGCGCCTCACCCGCGCCTCGATGCTGGAGGTGCGCGGCCTCGATTTCATCAAGACCGCCAAGGCCAAGGGCCTGTCGCAGAGCCGCATCGTCACCCGCCACGTCCTGCGCAACGCCATCCTGCCGGTCATCACCGTGGCCGGCATCCAGGCCGGGCAGCTGGTCGGCGGCTCCATCCTGATCGAAACCGTGTTCGCCTGGCCCGGCATCGGCCGGCTGGCCTTCGAGGCGGTGCTGCAACGCGACTATCAGGTGCTGCTCGGCATCTTCCTGGTCACATCGATCATGGTGATCCTCTTCAACATCCTGACCGACATCCTCTACGGCCTCGTCGATCCCCGGATTCAGGTGTCCCAATGATGAAGTCGGATTTCTGGCGGGCCTTCGCCCGCAACAAGGGCGCCGTCCTGGGCCTCGTCCTCCTCGCCGCCATCGTGGCGCTGGCGGCCTTCGCCTCCATCCTGTTCCCCGCCGACCCGTGGGAGATGGCGACGGCTCCCTTCCAGCCGCCGCTGTCGGAGGATGCGCTGCTCGGCTCCGACATGCTGGGGCGCGACATCGCGTCGGGCATCGCCCACGGCGCGCGGGTGTCGCTGCTGATCGGCCTGACCTCCACCGCCGCGGCGCTCGCCATCGGCGTCACGCTGGGGGCGCTGGCCGGCTTCCATGGCGGGCGGGTCGACGACGCCATCATGCGCTTCACCGAGCTGTTCCAGACCATCCCGAACTTCGTGCTGGCGGTGGTGCTGGTCGCCATCTTCACCCCAAGCCTGACCACCATCGTGCTCGCCATCGCCGTCGTCAGCTGGCCGCCGCTGGCCCGGCTCGCCCGCGCCGAATTCCTCAGCCTGCGCTCACGCGAGTTCGTGCAGGCCGCCATCACCACCGGCCAGAGCAACGGCACCATCATCCTGCGCCAGATCCTGCCCAACAGCCTGTCGCCGATCATCGTCTCGGCCTCGCTGATGGTGGCGACCGCGATCCTGCTGGAAAGCTCGCTGAGCTTCCTCGGCCTCGGCGATCCCAACGCGATGAGCTGGGGCTACATGATCGGCGCCGCCCGCACGGTGATCCGTCAGGCCTGGTGGATGAGCGTCTTCCCCGGGCTGGCCATCGTGCTGACCGTGCTGGCGCTGAACCTCGTCGGCGAGGGGCTGAACGACGCCCTGAACCCGAAGCTCGCCCGGTCGCGGGGCTGAGCCGATGAGCCAGTCCGAATTGACCCGCACCCTGCCGGAGTCCGCCGCCATGACCACGCCTCTCCTCGACGTGCGCGGCCTCAGCATCGCGCTGCCGCCGGGCGCCGACCGTCCGCTGGCGGTGGAGGATCTGACCTTCACCCTGAACCCGGACGAGATCCTCTGCGTGGTCGGCGAGTCCGGTTCCGGCAAGTCGATGACCGCGCACGCCATGATGGGCCTGCTGCCCGCCCCGCATGTCCGGGTATCCGGCGGCAGCCTGCTGTTCAAGGGCCGCGACGTGCTGGCCATGCCGGAGGCGGAGCAGCGTTCCCTGCGCGGGGGCCGCATCGCCATGGTGTTCCAGGAGCCGATGACCGCGCTGAACCCGCTGATGCGGGTCGGCCGCCAGATCGCCGAGAGCTTGCGCGAACACACCGACCTGCCGGCCCAGGCCCGCAACGCCCGCGTGGTGGAGCTGCTGGCCCAGGTCGGCCTGCCCAACCCGGCGGAGCTGGCCGACGCCTACCCCTTCCGCCTGTCGGGCGGCCAGCGCCAGCGCGTGATGATCGCCATGGCGCTGGCCTGCCAGCCCGACATCCTGATCGCCGACGAGCCGACCACCGCGCTGGACGTCACCACCCAGAAGCAGATCCTCGACCTGATCCGCTCGATCCAGGCCGAACGCCACATGGGCATGATGTTCATCACCCATGATTTCGGCGTGGTGGCGGAGATCGCCCACCGGGTCGCGGTGATGCGCCATGGCAGGATGGTGGAATACGGCCCGGCGGCGGACGTGCTGAACCGGCCGCAGCATCCCTACACCCGGCAGCTGATCGCCTCGGTCCCGCATTACATCGAGCATCGCGACGACCACGCCAGGGCCGGCGCGCCGCTGCTGGTCGCCGACAAGGTGCGCAAGGTCTTCAATGTCGGCGGCGGCCTGTTCAAGAAGTCCAAGCAGGTGGTGGCCGGCGACGACCTGTCGCTGACCATCCATCCCGGCGAGACGGTCGGGCTGGTCGGCGAGTCGGGTTCCGGCAAATCGACGCTGGGCCGCTCCATCGTCGGGCTGATCAAGCCGGATTCGGGGCGCATCCTGTTCGAGGGCACCGACCTGCTGGCGCTCGACCGCAAGGGCTTCCGGCCCTACCGGCGGGCGGTGCAGATGGTGTTCCAGGATCCCTACGCCTCGCTGAACCCGCGCCACCGCGTCGGCGACATCGTGGCGCAGGGGCCGGTGGCCTTCGGCGAGGACCGGAGCAAGGCGCTGGCCCGCGCGCGGGAACTGCTGGCGATGGTCGGGCTCGACGGCTCGGCCGCCGAGCGCTACCCGCACGAATTCTCCGGCGGCCAGCGCCAGCGCATCGGCATCGCCCGCGCGCTCGCCATGGAACCCAGGCTGCTGGTGGCGGATGAGCCGGTCTCGGCGCTCGACGTCTCGGTGCAGGGACAGGTCCTCGAACTGCTGGACGACATCCGCAAGCGGCTGAACCTCGCCATGCTGTTCATCACCCACGATCTGCGCGTCGCCGCCCAGGTCTGCGACACCATCGCCGTCATGCGGCGCGGCAGGATCGTCGAGATGGGAACCGCGCGGGAGGTCTTCACCCACCCGAAGGACGCCTACACCCGCAGCCTGCTCGACGCCATTCCCGGCAAGGCGTGGCACATCCCCGACGACCTGCAGGCCGGCAAGGCGCAAGCCGGCCGGGCGGGAGCGCACTGAATGAAGGTCGCCATCATCGGGGCCGGCGCGGTCGGCGGGCTGCTGACCGCCCGGCTGGGCGCCACCGACGCCGAGGTCACGCTGGTCGCCCGGCCGAACGCGGCATCCGCGATCCGCCGCAACGGCCTGACCATGGTGACGCCGCTGAACCGCGTTGCCCGAATCACTCCGCGCGTCACCGACGACAGCCTGTCGCTAGGGCCGCAGGACGTGGTGTTCCTCTGCGTCAAGGCGCATGCGCTGCGCGGCACCATCGACACGCTGGCGCCGCTGCTCGGCCCCGAGACCGCCATCGTGCCGATGATCAACGGCGTTCCCTGGTGGTATCCGCACCGCCAGCCGGAACCGCTGGCCGACCGGCCGCTCGCCAGCGTCGATCCCGACGGGCTGCTCTGGCGCTCGATCGATCCCGACCGGGTGGTCGGGGCGACGACCTTCGTCGCGGTCGAGGGCGACGGCCCCTGCCGCCTGCGCCATGTCAGCGACCAGCGCTTCGTCTTTGGCGATGCGGCCGACCGGGACAATCCGGCGGTGGACCGCATCGTGACCCTGTTCGGGCAGGCGGGGTTCCAGCCGGCCAGGACCGCCGACATCCGGCAGGCGATCTGGGTGAAGCTGTGGGGCAACCTCGCCTTCAATCCCTTGAGCGTGCTGACCGGATCGACGCTCGGCCGGCTGTGCAACGACCCCGGCACGCGGGAGGCCGGCCGCGCCATGATGCTGGAGGCCAAGGAGGTCGCCGAGCGGCTGGGCGTCGCCTTCGCCACCAGCGTGGACGAGCGCATCGCCATGGCCGCCGGTGTCGGCGACTTCAAGACCTCGATGCTCCAGGACTATGAGGCCGGCCGCCGGCTGGAGCTGGACGCGATCCTGGGATCGGTCATCGAGCTGGCCGAGCGCACCGGCGTCGCGGTGCCGATGCTGCGCGCCGTGCTGGCGATGGTCGACCTGAAGGCGCGGGAGCGGCGGGAGGCGGCGGCTTAAGTTGGCCCACTCAACCGATGCCCCCTCCCCATCCCTCCCCCGCTTCGCGGGAGAGGGGGTAGGACGCTTGCCGGCGTGAACTTTTCGCGAAGCGGCGGAGTTCCCTCTCCCGCGAGAGCGGGGGAGGGTTAGGGAGGGGGCAACCGCAACACCCACTCCTCCAGAAACCAACAAACCCCACCCGGAGCCACCCATGTCCCTCCCCTCCAACCTGCCGATCGATGGCGACCGCCTGTGGGACAACCTCGCCGAGATGGCGAAGATCGGCGCGACGCCCAAGGGCGGCAGCTGCCGCCTCGCCCTGTCCGACGAGGACAAGGCCGGCCGCGACCTGTTCGTCTCCTGGTGCGAGGCCGCCGGCTGCACCGTGACGGTCGACCGCATCGGCAACATCTTCGCCCGACGCGCCGGCCGCGACCCCAGCCTGCCGCCGGTGGTGATGGGCAGCCATCTCGACACCCAGCCGACCGGCGGCCGCTTCGACGGCGTGTTCGGCGTGCTGGCGGCGCTGGAGGTGGTGCGCTCGCTGAACGACCGCGGGGTCGAGACGCTGCACCCGGTCGAGATCGCGGTGTGGACCAACGAGGAGGGATCGCGCTTCTCCCCGCCGATGATGGGATCGGGCGTCGTCACCGGCGTCTTCGCCCTGGACGAGATCCTCGACAAGGTGGCGCAGGACGGGGCGCGGCTGGGTGATGAGTTGGTCCGCACCGGCTATGCCGGCGAGGCGGCGGTCGATCACCCGATGCACGCCTATCTTGAGGCCCACATCGAGCAGGGTCCGGTGCTGGAGGTCGAGGGCAAGGAGATCGGCGTCGTCACCGGCGCCCAGGGCCAGCGCTGGTACGAGGTGACGGTGACGGGGGTCGAGGCCCATGCCGGCCCGACGCCGATGCGCCTGCGCCGCGACGCGCTGGTCGCCGCCTCCACCATGGTGCAGGCGGTGCAGCAGGTCGGGCTGGAGACGGCGGGCGATCCTTGCGCCACTGTCGGCATCCTCGACGTCCATCCGCATTCGCGCAACGTCATCCCCGGCCGGGTCTTCTTCACCGTCGACCTGCGCCACCCGGATGCCGACACGCTGGCCGACATGGACCGCCGCTTCCGCGCCGCCGTCGCCGCGATCGCCGAACGGAACGGGGTGAGCGCCGAGATCGCCGATTTCTGGCACTTCCCGCCGACGCCCTTCTCGGCGGAGCTGGTCGACCGGGTGCGCGACGCCGCGGCGGGCTTCGGCTTCAGCCACCGCGACATCGTGTCGGGCGCCGGCCACGACGCGGTCTATGTCGCGGGCAAGGTGCCGACCGCGATGATCTTCATCCCCTGCGAGGACGGCATCAGCCACAACGAGGTCGAGAACATCGCCCCCGCCGACGGGGCCCGCGGTGCCGCCGTGCTGTTCGAGGCGCTGGTCGCCACCGCCGGGCGGCCGTAAAGGCGCCGGCCCTTGCCCCCACCCTGACCCTCCCCCGCTGGGCGGGGGAGGGGATGCGCCCTTTCCCTCCCCTGCCCAGCGGGGGAGGGAGGGACCCGCGCGGCAGCGTGGGAGGGTGGGGGCACCACGTCCACAAGTCTCCCGGAGTCCTCCCATGAAGTTCGTCCACCATCCCGACACCGCCCTGCACCGCCCCGCCACCTACTTCAACAAGGGGCTGCTGCGCGCCCTGCCGGAGAAGCCGGAACGGGTCGGCGCGCTGGCCTCGCTGATCGAAAGCCGTGGGGAGCAGCTGATCCGTCCCGACGATTACGGCCCGGCCCCGCGCGCCGCAATCCACACCCCGGCCTATCTGGCGTTCCTGGAGACAGCCCATGCGCGCTGGGTGGCGGCCGGCGACATGGGCGAGGTGGTGCTGCCCAACGTCCACCGGATGCAGGCCTCGCCCAACTACCCCACCGGCATCGTCGGACAGGCGGGCTGGCACATGTTCGACACCGCCTGCCCGATCGGCGCCGGCACCTGGGCCGCCACCTGCGCCGCGACCAACGCCGCCATCCATGCGGCGAAGCTGGTCGCCACCGGGGCCGACCGCGCGGCCTACGCGCTGTGCCGGCCGCCGGGTCACCATGCCACCCGCGACATGGCCGGCGGCTTCTGCTACCTGAACCATGTCGCCATCGCCGCCGAATCGGTGCTGCCGCTGCTGCGCGCCCAGGGCCGGCCGGCGCGGGTCGCCATCATCGACGTCGACGTCCATCACGGCAACGGCACGCAGGACATCTTCTATGACCGCGACGACGTCTATTTCGTCTCGGTCCATGGCGATCCGGCGGAGTTCTATCCGCACATGGCCGGCTACGCCCAGGAGCGCGGCACCGGCCGCGGCGAGGGCTACACCCTGAACCTGCCGCTGCCCATCGGCAGCGACGAGGCAACCGTGCTGGCGACCATCGGCCATGGGCTGGCGGAGATCGGGCGCTTCGCCCCCGACATGCTGTTCGTCTCGCTCGGCTTCGACACCTTCATCGACGACCCGCTGGCCGCCTTCGGCGTCACCACCCCCGGCTTCGCCCGGATGGGCGCGCTGATCGCCGCCGCCGGCCTGCCGACGGTGCTGGTGCAGGAGGGCGGATACGCCATCGACGCGCTGTCCGCCAACCTGTCCAGCTTCCTGGATGGCTTCGGGGACGGCTTCGGCGGCAAGGCCGCGGCATGACGGCAATCGCCGCCGCCGGGGCGGGCCGCGATCCGGTCAAATACATCCTGATCGCCGCCATCAGCCTGTTCTGGGGCCTGAACTGGCCGGCGGTGAAGACCATCCTGACCCAGATGCCGATCTTCAGCCTGCGCGCCATCGGCTTCACCGCCGGGGCGGTGCTGCTGCTGGGAGCGGCGAAGCTGGCCGGGCACCGGCTGCGGGTCGAGCGGGCGGAATGGCCGGCGCTGGCGGCGGGCGGCCTGTGCAACGTGCTGGTCTTCAACCTCTGCACCGCGCTGGGCCAGAGCCTGATGCCGACCTCGCAGGCGGCGATCATCGCCTTCACCATGCCGGCCTGGGCGACGCTGCTGGCGATCCCGCTGCTGGGGGAGCGGCCGGGGCGGCGGCAGATCGTCGGGCTGGCCTGCGGGCTGGCCGGGCTGCTGGTGCTGCTGGGGCCGGAGGCGCTGTCCGCCCCCCCATCGGCGCTGGCGTCGGCGTTGGCCGGACCGGCGGTGATGCTGGTGGCGGCGCTGGCCTGGGCGCTCGGCACCATCGTGATGAAGCGGCGGGTCTGGCGCAGCAACCCGATGGTCATCACCGGCTGGCAGTATGTCCTCTGCGCCCTGCCGATGATCGTGCTGGCGGGGAGCGAGGCGCGGCCGGCTCTGTCCGAGCTGCATGCCGCGGTGTGGGCCGGCTTCGCCTGGCACATCGTCTGCTCGATCTGCGTCGCGCAGGCGCTGTGGTACGTCACCGTCCGCCGCCTGACCGTGGGAGAGGCGGCGGTCAGCACCCTGCTGATCCCAGTGGTCGGGGTCGGCGGCGCCGTGCTGCTGCTGGGCGACCCGGTGACCCCGCGGCTGGCGGCGGCGCTGGTGCTGATCCTCGCCGCCGTCGCCTGCGTGCTGATCAGGCCGGCGAAGCGCTGATCAGACCGTACCCACCCGGCGGCAGCGCCGCTTCATCCGGGCGATCGCCTCGGCAGCGCGGTCGCCGGTGAGGTCGAAGCCGCGTTCGTCGAGCAGCAGCCCGTCGGAGTTGAAGGCCCGGACCTGCAACCCGTCGGGCGTCTCCTCCACCGTCAGGTCGAGGATGCCGTCGCCGGTCTCGTTGCCGGTGATGTCGAGGAAGTCGTCGACCTCGTCGAAGTTGGCGTCGAGATCGTCCGGCCACACCCCTTCGGCGGTGAAGTCGAGCAGGTCGTTCAGCCCGCCGACCGGCTCGCAGCGCCGCACCCGCGGGTCGGCGGCCGACACCGCCTCGGCGAAGGCGGCCATCGCCTGGCGGATGCGCTCCTGCTCGATGGGGTCGGGCTCCACGTCCTCCGGCTCGCCGCCGAAGCCGAGATTCAGCGGATCGGGCATCCCCTCGCCCGCCTGCTCCGGATCCTCCTCCATCACCAGCCCGACGACGCCGACGAGGCGGGTGCCGCCCTCCTCCGGATCGGCCAGCAGATCCTGTTCGCGGACGAAGGCCTCGGCCTCCGCCGCCGAGGAGAGCAGGCGGCGCAGCAGGACGCGGCGGTCGGCCGCCTCCAGGTAGGACAGCGGTTCCGGGTCGAGCCACAGCGGCAGCAGCCGCATGTCGGTGGCCTTCTCCAGCAGCCCGGCCGAATCGAGCCCCCGCTCGATGGTGTCGACCGGCGGCGGCGCGTCCAGCCGTCCCTCGACCTCCAGCACCAGCCAGAACAGCGTCGTCATGATCGGGTCGCCATGCTCGTCGGTGCCCATCACCGCTTCGGCGAAGGTCTCGACCTCGTCGAGGAAGTCGTAACCCTCCTCCTCGCGCATCTTGCCCAGCGCCGCCTCGATCACGCCCTGGCGGTTGGCGTCGAGCACCTCGTCCAGCAGCGCCGGGAAGCGCTCGTCGTTGTTGCGCCACAGCCGGACCAGCCGGTCGGCCGGCGTCCCGGCAAATTGGCCGCCCTTGCCGTTGGCCCCGTCCTTCTTCGCCATGATGCGCCCGTTCCTTTCTGACATCTCGCGTCAATCCGCCGTGACCATAGGAGCGGCGAACGATCCTGTCGACCGCGATATCGTGACGGTCGCCCGCCGGGGCCGGGGTGACGATCCGCCCCCTTCCCCACCGCCGGGAAAGGGGTAGAGTCGGGGGGCTTCCCTTCCCCGGTGAACCGCCATGGCCGACCGTCCCGCCTTCCCGAAAGACTTCCTGTGGGGGGCCTCCACCTCCGCCTACCAGATCGAGGGGGGCGCCGGGGCCGACGGGCGGGCGCCCGGCATCTGGGACAGCTTCTGCCGGCTGAAGGGCCGGGTCGACAATGGCGACAGCGGCGACGTCGCCTGCGACCATTACCACCGGATGCCCGAGGACGTGGATCTGATGGCCACGCTGGGCTTGCAGGCCTACCGCTTCTCGGTCTCCTGGCCGCGGGTGCTGCCGCGCGGGCGTGGGGCGCCCAACGGCAAGGGGCTGGATTTCTACGACCGGCTGATCGACCGGCTGCTGGAAAAGGGCATCGAGCCCTGGCTCTGCCTCTATCACTGGGATCTGCCGCAGGCGTTGCAGGATCTCGGCGGCTGGACGGTGCGCGACAGCGCCGGCTGGTATGCCGACTATGCCGCGCTGTGCGCCCGGCGCTATGGCGACCGGGTGAAGCGCTGGGCGACCTTCAACGAGTTCTCGGTCTTCACCCTGTTCGGCTGGGCCTTCGGCTGGGGCGCCCCCAGCATCGCCGACCGCGCCGCCCACCTGAAGGCGATCCACCATGTCAACCTCGCCCATGGCGCCGGGGTCGACACGCTGCGGGCCCTGGTGCCGGATGCCTCGATCGGCGCCGTCCACAGCGTCCAGCCGATGCGGCCGGCGACCGGCCGGCCGGAGGATGTCGAGGCGGCGGCCCTGTTCGACGAGCATTGGAACCGCGCCTTCCCCGAGCCGCAGCTGCTCGCACATTACCCGCCGCGCATCGCCCAGGCCATCGAGCCCTATGTGCAGCCCGGCGACATGGCGCGCATCGCCCGGCCGGTGGACTGGTTCGGGCTGAACCACTACGCCCCGGTCTATGGGCAGAAGGACGACAGCCTGATCTGGGGCTTCGGCTTCGGCGCACCGCCGCCGGAAATGGAGCGGACCGCCATCGACTGGCCCTTCGACCCCGGCTGTTTCCGCGACACGCTGCTGGATCTGACCCGGCGCTACCGCCTGCCGATCTACGTCACCGAGAACGGCTACGGCACCAAGGCGGACGAGACGCCGGACGCCGAGGGCCGCGTGATGGATGGGGACCGGCTGGCCTACCTCCAGGCCTATATCGCCGCGATGGCTGAGGCGAAGGCGCAGGGCGCCGACGTGCGGGGGTATTTCGTCTGGTCGCTGCTGGACAATTTCGAATGGGGCGGCGGCTATGGCACCCGCTTCGGCATCGTGAGGGTGGATTTCACGACACAAGCGCGGATCCCGAAGGAGTCGGCGCGCTGGTACGCGGAGCTGATCCGGGGGGCGTGAGCCGCCGGCCGTCCGCCCCGCCGGGAGCAGAGACGGGAGCGGCGGCGGCCGGGGCGGAGGATGGAACATCGTGGAACATCTTCCGGCCGGTGTTCCATCCGGCGGTCGGGGCGGAGTCCGGCGCGGCGGCAGGGGCAGAGATCGGCGCGCTGGCTGGCCGGGCCGCGGGCGGCGTGCCGGGATGCTCATCGGACCGTTCCACGTCCGGCCCGGCGGGCACGGGGGATGCAACCTCGGGATCGGGCCGCGGGGGTGAGGTTGGGGCCGGGGCTGGGGCCGGCATGCCGCGGTGGGCAGGCCTGGGCGGTGCGTCGAGGCCGGCGAACAGGCCGAGCCGCTCGGCCAGCCAGCGCACCGTCGGGGGATCGCCGGCCGAGACCAGCCGTTCGATCTGTTCGGCCACCAGGGCGCGCAGCGAGGCGAGGCGCAATTCCGCCTCGCGGTTCAGCGCCTCGCGCTCCCACCACACCCGGATGCGGAAATCCTTCGAGCCGTAATAGGCCCGCCACAGGGTGGTGCGGCTGCATCCCATGGCGCGGGCGACATGAAGGAAGGAGCTGCCATGGGCCAGCATGCCGGCGGCCATGATCCATTGCTCCTCGTGGAACTGCGATCCGGGAACCAGCGAGCCGCTCGCCGGGGCCGGCGGCTCCTCGGCCCAATGGGGAAGACGGTCTTGCGGAAGGGTGCGGGCGTCGAGGGGCATGGCGCGGCTCCATGGGAAATGGGACTGCGCGGCAGGTTATAGGATTATTTTCTGATACGAGGATTTTTTGCTTACGGATTGGCGTTCCCGGTTGTCGCGCAGGAGGAACGCGCTTGCGGGGGCGGTGTGCCGAGGAACGGCATGCCATCCTGTCAGCCCCGGTCCTGCGACGGCAAAAATCCGGCACGTCCCATGGCGTCAAAAACGGTGGCAGAAACCGTCTCAAACCTGGGGGGAGGATGGTAAAGCGCACTGGGAAAGCAGCGAACCCGGGGGCGCAACGAAGTGGCGGGTGATGGTGGAAGTGACGGGCGAGGACGGCGCCGTGACGCAGCACGTGACCTCCGAGGGTGAGCGCTCCACCGTCGGCCAGGCAGCGACGCTCGGGCTGAGCCTGGCCGAGAGCAAGGTGATCCTGGCCGGCATACAGCACGTCCTGGTAACCACCCAGGCCGACGCGCACTGTCGCCACCGTCGCCGGTGCAGCCACTGCGGCGCGGCGTGCCCGCTCAAGGACCACCGCTCCCGCCGTCTGGTGTCGCTGTTCGGCACGGTGGAGGTGCGCGCGCCCCGCTTCGGCCCCTTCCGGTGCGGCGTCGCCTGCCGGCGCAGCCTGACCCCGGTGGCGGAGATCATGCCCGACCGCTGCACCCCGGAGTACGAATGTGTCCTGGCCGGTCTGGGCAGCGCTTTGCCCTACCGGCGGGCGCGAACGTTGCTGGCCGAACTGTTGCCGCTGGACACGGTCCCGGCCCAGGCGATCACGCTGGCCATCGACGCGGGGCACGTTAAATTCCGGCGGGCGGCATGATGGCCCCCCAGGTTTGAGACGGTTTCGTCGCAACTATAGCTGTGCGCTGTCCTGTTTTCTCAGCCACGTTTCGATCACAGACGGATTGACAACGTATTCAGGCACCCGCCACTCTGCCACCGCTAGAAGGTTCTCGCAGAATGCCTCCGGCAGGCGCATCTGAGACTCTACTGTATGTCCTACCATGTGTGGGGTAAGGATGGCGTTTGGAAGGTCGCGCAGCGGACTATTCTCTTTCAACGGCTCTGGGTCGAACACATCGAGGGCGATGCGCATAGCAGGTCGCTCTGCGGCGAGCGCGGCGAGTGTATCGTCGGGGACGATGCCGCCCCGCGTGATGTTGACAAACACCACGTCCGGTTTCATCCGTCGCAACGCGTCAAGATCCAGCATTCCTCGTGATTCAGGATTGAGCGCAGCAGCCATAATAACGACATCGCTTGTCGCGAGCACCTCATCGAGGCTCTGCGCGGCGACATATGCGGGCATCGGTCGCGTCGTGCGCACCGAGGCGACGAGCCTCACACCCCATGCAGACAGCCGTTCCGCGATAGCCTGTCCAATTTTGCCAAAGCCTATCAGGCCAACTTTCTTTCCCATGAGCATCCGCGCACGGACCTGCGAGGGACGCGGCAGGTTTTCGCGAAGGTAGCGCTCAGTGCCATGAAGGTCATAGAGCGAAGCCAGCGTGAAGAGAACTGCGGCCTCGGCCATGCTGACGGAGTTTTCCGTAATTTGGCCATTCGCCACGAGTATGCCGTTTGCTGTCGCGGCCGAAACATCGAACCCTTCGACCCCTGTGAACGGGGAAACCAATGCGCGCAAACGCGGCATCTTGGCAAACAACTCCCGGTCGGCTGTAAAGCTTGAGGACGCGCCAAGGATTTCCAAAGACTGCAGCGCGTCAACGGCGGCAAGCAGGTCCTTTCGCGTTAAGAACCGCGCCACACTATGGCCGCGCCGTTGCAACTCGTCATGGGCTAGATTGAAGAATCGATCAAAGGATGACGTTCCAACTAAAGCAACAACCAAGATTTTAACCTCCACATGAGTTACCCGGACAATCATAGTTGTCGGGTTCAACCAGTCAAGGCCGCGCGTACGTTAGAGTCGCAGACTGAGACTAAATCTGTCTAAATCGCACATCTTCGTTTAGTGTGTAAGAACACAGCAATCCAGTGGATCTCACGGCCGATCACACCGTCGTCCATGAAACCTATTTCGCTACCTCGCCGAGCCACTTATCAGCGGCAACGTCAATGTGATCCACCACTGTTTCGAAAAAGAACTGTCAACGAGTCATATTTTGTCGACACCGCCTTGATTGTCCCGCGGGACAAGATCGATTTGCCTGCCGCCGTTTCCGGCGACCGGCTTTTTTGCCCTGCTAACCCTTGCAATTGGCACGAGAAGATGGCAATCCCGAAAAATCCAGCTTCTAAGCCAATTCATTTAATCTAGTACCGGCAACCTCGCGCCTCACCTTCGGGCCATGATTGGCTGGAGAACTCAAAGCATCTGCTGACCTATAGAAACGGATAGCTCGGCTCCTGATCAACGGACTTAATCTACCACAACTGCACCGTCTATCGATACCTGTCCTGGTGGCTGAAACCGTCTCAAACCTGGGGGGGCCATCATGCTGCCCGCCGGAATGGTCGGCGAGCGTATGGCTCGGCGGCAGTGTGGTCCGAGGCCAGCGTGCCGTTCATCGCGGCGGTGCGTACCTTCAGCATCCGGTGGGCGCCGCGCGGAGACCAGCGCATCTGCTGGTTGGCGCCCATGCGCCGGTGCAGCGGGCGCTGAACCGTGCTTTCGGTCGGCGCCGTGGAGATGGGCTCGCCCCGGTGCCGGGCGGCGGCGTAGTCGATGATCAGGTCGGCCTGTCCGGCGACATTGTTTCCAGGGCGCGCAGCAGTGTTATCGTCTTGCGAACCGGCGGGCTATTGACGGTTTCCAGGTTGGCGTCGAGGTCGGCCAGGAGGTCGCCGATCAAGCTCAGCGCCCGTTCGGTCTGGCCATGCCAGAGCCGCCAACGAACGTGGGCTACGGCATCGTCCAGTATCGTGATCCGCTCCGCGGCGGCCGGCTCCGCCGCGGCCCAGCCCTTGACCGCCTGCGCCACATGCTGGACCCGCATCGACAGGTGGAACCAGTCGAGGACGTTGCGGATCGGGCCGCCGCTGGCTGCGGCGCCCAGCGACCGCGGGCCTTCCGTGCCGTCGCTGAGGATGATGACCGGCGTGGTCGCCGTCGCTCCCAGGCCGCGCAGGACGTGATGAAGCTGTCGTGCCTGGCGATCCGCCTCGGCCGGCATGCTGCTGAAGACGACTTCGAGCCCCTGATCGTTGCCCACCCGCGCGATCATCACCTCGAACGAGCGCATCTGGTAGGTCCGCACCGACTTAACGTGCCCCGCGTCGATGGCCAGCGTGATCGCCTGGGCCGGAAACGTGTCCAGCGGCAACAGTTCGGCCAGCAACGTTCGCGCCCGCCGGTAGGGCAAAGCGCTGCCCAGACCGGCCAGGACACATTCGTACTCCGGGGTGCAGCGGTCGGGCATGATCTCCGCCACCGGGGTCAGGCTGCGCCGGCAGGCGACGCCGCACCGGAAGGGGCCGAAGCGGGGCGCGCGCACCTCCACCGTGCCGAACAGCGACACCAGACGGCGGGAGCGGTGGTCCTTGAGCGGGCACGCCGCGCCGCAGTGGCTGCACCGGCGACGGTGGCGACAGTGCGCGTCGGCCTGGGTGGTTACCAGGACGTGCTGTATGCCGGCCAGGATCACCTTGCTCTCGGCCAGGCTCAACCCGAGCGTCGCTGCCTGGCCGACGGTGGAGCGCTCACCCTCGGAGGTCACGTGCTGCGTCACGGCGCCGTCCTCGCCCGTCACTTCCACCATCACCCGCCACTTCGTTGCGCCCCCGGGTTCGCTGCTTTCCCAGTGCGCTTTACCATCCTCCCCCCAGGTTTGAGACGGTTTCAGCGCTGCTAGAGCGGTTTACTTGCATATACCTAGGCGACTCTAAGTGCGTTATTGTAACCTAGTGTCTCCTGTATATCTTGGAGGTCTTTCCAAAGGAGGCATGTACTCTGATGACCGCTACTGATGTCCTGTTTCGCCCGTTCCGTATTGGCGCCATGGAACTGACGAACCGCATCGTCATGGCACCCATGACCCGCAGCTTCGCAGTGGATGGGATCCCCGGCGCGGCGCATGCGGCTTACTATCGCCGTCGGGCGGACGGCGGGGTGGGCCTCATCCTCTCCGAAGGCACGGTGATCGATCGGCCAGCGTCGCGGAACGACCCGGGCGTCCCGTTCTTTCACGGCGAGGCGGCACTGGCGGGTTGGAAGGGCGTGATCGATGCGGTTCATGATGGCGGTGCCAAGATGGGCCCACAGCTTTGGCACACCGGAGCGCTCAAGAGCTTCCTGACGGAGTGGGTGCCGGGCTCGCCCGTCGAAAGCCCGTCTGGATTGGAG
Source organism: Azospirillum thiophilum (assembly GCF_001305595.1). Taxonomy (NCBI): domain Bacteria; kingdom Pseudomonadati; phylum Pseudomonadota; class Alphaproteobacteria; order Rhodospirillales; family Azospirillaceae; genus Azospirillum; species Azospirillum thiophilum. Next base: position 275,008 of record NZ_CP012402.1, on the reverse strand, counting down.
GCGCCGGGCGTCGAGCGCGGCGTCGCCATGACCGATGGCGATATTGCCGACACGATCGCCGCCTTTGCCCGCGCCGCCAGCGACGCAAAGCGTCTTGGCTTCGACACCATCGAGCTGCACGGGGCGCACGGCTACCTGTTCGACCAGTTCTTCTGGGCCGCCACCAATCGTCGGACCGACCGTTACGGTGGTGCCACGATCGGCGAACGCTCGCGCTTTGCCGCAGAGGTCGTCGCGGCGGTCCGGGCGAGCGTCGGCCCCGACTTCCCGATCATCCTGCGTCTCAGCCAGTGGAAAGTGCAGGACTTCACCGTGCGGCTCGCGGAGACGCCCGATCTCATGGCCGACTGGCTGGTTCCCCTGGTAGAGGCCGGCGTTGACGTGCTGCACTGCTCGCAGCGCCGATTCTGGGAGCCTGAGTTCCCGGACATCGATGGCGGGCAGGGCCTGAATTTCGCCGGCTGGGCCAAGAAGCTGACCGGCGCGGCTACGATCAGCGTCGGCTCGGTCGGCCTTGCGGGAGACTTCATGGGCGCGTTCGGCGGCGAGGGCTCGTCTACGGCCAAACTCGACAAACTCGTGGAGCGGATGGAGCGCGATGAGTTCGACCTGATCGCCGTCGGCCGCGCCCTGATCGCCGATCCGGCATGGGTAGAGAAGGTCCGGACCGGCAATAGCAGCGCCTTGAAGGACTTCGACGCAGCCGCGCTCGCCGAACTGGTGTAGGAATTGGAAGCGCCGTTCACCACGTCGAGCCAAGCGGACCCGAGACGCGGAACGATCAAGCATCGGCCCCCAAAAACCGAGACCTAGCAGGACACGGAAAAACGAACATATTCCGGCTTTTTTCCTCGGCTGAGGCTTGGAAATGGGGTTTCCGACGCCCGTTTTTGTCAGAATGGAGCGCCTTTTCGCGCTCTGTGGCTCCCGGAACCGCCATTCAGGCGGATTCCGGGCGTGATTATGCCGCCGCCAGCAGCTTGGGCAGGCGGATCAGGTTGTAGGCGGTGGCGGTCAGTGTGAACATCCAACCGACGCGGGCGGTGCCGCGATGACGCGTTTTGCGCAAGCCGGCTCCCTTGATCCAGCCGAACACCTCCTCGATCCGTTTGCGGATTCTCAGGCTGACGGCGTAGCCGGGGTGACGGGTGGTCCGGCCGTCGATCGCCGAGCGGCGGTTGCTCGTGTTCTGCGCGACATGCGCAGCGGCGCCCAGGCTGCGCATGTTCGCCACGAAATCCTTGGTGTCGTAAGCCTTGTCGGCACCCACCGTGATGCGGTGGCGGCCGGGGATGGCCTCGACCATGGAAACCGCCGCTTCGCGCTCAGCCAGACCGGTGGCCGCGGTGAGCCGGACATTCACCACCAGAGCGTGACGGTTTTCCATCAATGCATGGCCCATGAAGGCCAGCTTCGCCGGCTGCCCGTTGCCTTTGCGATACAACCGCGCCTCAGGATCGCTGGTCGACGCATGGGTCTCGTTGGACCGCTTCTCACCATGGAAGTCGCGGTCGCCGTTGCGACCCGGCCCCGGCGGCTCGCCGCTGCCGTCCTTGGGCCGGAAGCTCTTCACCGACGCCCAGGCTTCGATCAGCGTGCCGTCCACCGAGAAATGCTCGTCCGACAGCAGCGCCTTGACCTTCGGCTGGCCAAGCACGGTGGCCAGGAACTTGGCCGCCACGTCGCCGGCCAGCAGACGCTCCCGGTTCTTGGTGAAGACCGTCGCGTCCCACACCGGGGCGTCCATCGACAAGCCGACGAACCAGCGGAACAGCAGGTTGTAGTCGAGCTGTTCCATCAACTGGCGTTCCGAGCGCACCGAGTAGAAGGCCTGGAGCAGCAAAGCCCGCAGCAGCTTCTCCGGTGGGATCGACGGTCGCCCGATCTTCGAGTACAGCCCCTCAAAAGCCGGCGACATCACCTCCAGCGCTTCGTCCACAATGGCCCGGATCGGCCGCAGCGGATGATCGGCCGGAACCCGAGCCTCGCAGCTCACATAGCTGAAAAGACCCTCGCTGCGTTCGTCCGAACCCCGCATCGCCCCCTCACCAGCCGCATTCTCTTCGACCAAAGAGAATCACGACCGAACTGCCGGGAACAGACCTTTTTCCGCATCCTGCTAGATTAAGGCCCAGTCCATGATCAGGCTGCTCGACGCCGGGCGTCGAGCGGTCGTCCGTGCCCTGCATGTCGCGCAGATGCTGTTCCTCCTGCAGCATGGGTTTGCCGCGTCGCATGCTCGCCGTGCACCCCAGGTTGAACCTGACGATCTACCCGGAGACCGGTCACTCACTCTTCTACCAGGACGCTGAGCGTTTCAACCGCGAGCCAGCCTTCTCGACCTTCACCACCAGCAGAAAGGCATCCTCATGATCCTCAAGACCTACACCCGCATCTTCACGACGGACCTCGAGTCCACCGTGGCAACGCTCAAGGCAGTCCACGGCACGGAGCCGCATCTCAAGCTCAACTACGACCCCTTGACTCTCGTCGGAATTGGCGACGTGCTCGCGATCGGCGGAACGGACGAGGCGCTGGAGCCGATCCGCGGCAGCCTCGGTCCTTGGATCGTGGAGGACATCGACGACGCCAAGGGCAAGCTCCTCGCGAACGGCGCATCCGTGATGCGCGACATCAAAGACATCCCGACCGGACGAATGATGTACATGAAGCATGCGGACGGCAGCGTGGTCGAGTACGTCCAGTGGGCGCCCGAACTGGTCGAGCAGCACATCTCCGCACCGCTGCGCGCCGGGACGCCGGCCTCGCAGATCTGACCGGGAGGAGAGACGCCATGCTGCTCTAGCAGTTTCGTAAAGGCACCAACGCGCGCCGCGTGATCATCTACCTTTCGGAGACCGTCGCCGACAGTCTGGCGAGGATCGAGGCGCTCGACGAGCGGCGCCCCGACCTCTGAGCGGTCAGTCTCCACCAGGCGGTGAAGCCGGTCATGCCGAGGACGCCGAGCGCCTGCGAGGGCCACGGCATGTCGTTCTGCAGGCGAAGAAGATCAGACCTGCGCCATGCCGCCGTCGACCGGCAGCTCGGCCCCGGTGATGAAGCTGCTTTGGTCGCTGGCGAGGAACAGCGCGGCCGAGGCCACATCGTCGGCACGACCCATACGGCCGAGCGGGATCAGCTTCGTCAGCGTCTCGCGCACCTCGTCGGACGCCGCCGCCATCATGGCGGTGTCGGTTGGTCCCGGTGCCACGACGTTGACGCGGATGTTGCGGGGCGCCAGCTCGTTGGCCCAGGTCCGCGCGAACGAGCGCACGGCGGCCTTGGTTGCCCCGTAGACGCCATAGCCTTTGGTGCCGATCGCGTCGGCGATCGAGCCCACCAACACGATCGAGCCACCATCCGGCATGATCGCCGTCGCAGCCTTGGCGGCAAACAGCAGCGCGCGCACGTTGAGGTCGAAGGTCCGGTCGAAATGATCCTCGCTGATGTCGTCGAGGGTCGCGAACTCGGAGATGCCGGCGTTGACGGCGAGCACGTCCACCCGTCCGGCCTCGCTGCTCACCGCCTCGAAGAAGGCAGCGAGCGCCGTCAGATCGGCAGCATCGACGCGGCGCGCGCGCAGCCTGCCGTCCCCAAACTCGACCTCCCCCTCTTCGGCGCGACGACTGGTGGCGTAAACCGTGGCGCCTTCCGCCGCGAACCGCTCTGCGATGGCGCCACCGATACCGCCATGGCCACCGACCACGACGGCGATTTTTCCTGAAAACCTGCTCATACGTCCTCACATCGCTGGTGATGACAAACAGATATCATCCCTATATCTAATCACAAGAAGGCACTGGATGGTGCTTAGATACCAGATAGCTCTTAGATATTGAGGCGTATACCGATGTCCAAAGACGTGCTCGAACTGCCGCTTGATGTCACCGCGACGCGGCCCATCCTCGAACATATCGCCAACAAGTGGACAGTGCTGATCCTGAGCGTCCTCTGCACGCAGCCGGCGCGGTTCAACGACCTCAAGCGCCGTCTCGACGGCATCACTCACAAGGCTTTGTCCGAGGCATTAAAGCGTCTGGAGCGCAACGGCCTTGTCAGTCGCAAAGTCTTGCCGACGCAGCCGATCGGCGTCGAGTACACTATTACCGCTCTTGGATGCTCGCTACGCGAACCCTTTGCCGCCCTTTACAACTGGTCGCTCGCCAACGGCTCCGCGATGGAAAGAGCACAGCGCGCCTATGACACATCGAGAAGGGACGAAAGGTTGGAGGAGGAGATCTAGCAACCAGAGGGCATGCTGCCTCCTTCGCACACCGTCCCAAATTGCGATCCCTTGCGAGACGGGCTGCAGGGGAGGGTTGGCCTTTTTCAACAGTCCCGGCGATAAATCGGACACTCTGATTTGCGGGAATTCGGGTGTCGAGAAAAGGAGTGGTCGAAGCCCGGCCGCTGTCATAAATGGGGGTGACCAGTGCATGCTCAGGCTCTCATATCCGAACTGTTTACAGACAGATTGGTCCTGCGCGGCCTCACTGAAAACGACATCGAAGCCTACGAGCGGCATTTCATCGACTACGAGGTCATCCGCCATCTGTCCGCCGTTATCTCCTGGCCCTACCCCAAGGGGGGCATTCGTTCGTTCATTTGCGATCAGGTCCTCCCCATGCAAGGAAAGGATCGCTGGGTCTGGGGTCTACATCTCAAGGAAACGGAGGAGCTGATTGGCTCCATCGACCTGCGGCGGGAAGGGAGCCGGGGAAATCGGGGCTTCTGGCTTGGGCGGCCGTTCTGGGGGCGCGGGTACATGACCGAAGCCGTTATTCGTGTCACCGATTTCGCGTTTCAGGATTTGGGTTTCGACCATCTTGTGTTCACGAATGCCGTAGGCAACCAGCGATCCCACAATATCAAAGCTCGGATGGGTGCCGTCCTGATGGGGGTAGCTCCGACGGCCTTTGTGACCCTGCCTACACGGAGCACGAGGTCTGGCACCTCACCAAAGAGGACTGGTCGCGTTGGCGTGGCTCGCTCGGCCAAGTCAAAGTCCAGCTGTCACGATAGCTCAGATTAAATCCGGCGCTCTCGGCCATTGGCTGTCGCGAAAAAGAGCGGCCGGGAGCGTCCGGCCGCTGGTGCGAAAGGGGCCGCTATCGTCACGGAGAGGCCCACAGCCTTCCTTCCTGAAGGCAATCAGGCTTGTCCGGAAAGCCGTCATCAACGCGGGTTTCCGGACACTCGGGCAGCTGGCCATCAAAGGGCCGATTAGCGGACAGAGCAGTTGGCCCTTGAGAAGGCTTCAACGCCACAAGCAAGGAGGAGGCACTGAAACCCTACACCCCTCACAAGCCGGGACGACCACCTGCACGGCATTCAGAGCTACCAGTGGCGCCGCAGATTTGGCGTTGATTATAGCTCGTGCGTCTGGAGAAAGGCCCGGCTCTCCACGCCCCTAACCGACCAACGCGGACCCGGTCAGGTGCATGTCGATGCTGGACGCACCGGCGTCACGCGCGGTGGCGCAAGGCCTCGACCAAGGCGACGAATGCCGGTGAGGATTGCCGGCGGCTCGGGTAGTAGAGATGATAGCCAACCCAATAAGGCGACCATTCCTGAAGGACGCGTACTAGCCGGCCATTGGCGACGTATGGCAAGATGATTTCCTCGGGAATGTAAGCGATGCCGAATCCATCCAGGGTCGCGTCGAGCGAGTTGAAGATGTTGTTGAAGATCAGTTGACCCTCGACGCGGATCTTGAGCTCGCGCCCATTCTCTTCGAACTCCCACGCATAGAGCCCGCCGAAACTTGGAAGGCGGAAATTGATGCAGGTGTGGCCGACGAGATCCTTCGGGTGCGTCGGCGTCGGGTGGGCGGCGAAGTAGGATGGAGCCCCGACGACAGCCAGACAGAAATCCGGACCGATCCGGGTGGAGATCATGTCCTTGGCGAGGTGCTCACCCATGCGCACGCCGGCGTCGTAACGCTCGGCGACGATGTCGGTCAACCCGTTGTCGAGCACCAGCTCGACCTTGATGTCGGGATACTGCGGCAGGAACTCTCGCAGCTTCGGCCAGAGGACATGCTTGATCGCGTAGTCGGCCGCCGCGATGCGGATGGTGCCCGCCGGCTTGTCACGCAACGCGCTGAGCGCCTCCACCTGGGTTGAGCTGGTCCCCGTATCCTGGACAAGTCCGTTGGCTCTGGTTCTGATGTCGCCGACGCGAGAAGGACCGGACGAGATGAGCAAGGGCACGCGCCGCAATCATGGAGCGGCGTTCAAGGCGAAGGTGGCGCTGGAAGCGCTGCAAGGGGAAACGACGGTTGCGGAGATTTCCGCCAAGTACGGGATTCACCAGACGTTGGTGAACGAATGGAAGCGCCAGCTTGTGGACGGCGCATGCGGCGTTTTTGAGAAGGGCGGCGGCCGGGCCGAGAAGGCGACGGAAGCGGTGACCGACGAGTTGTACAAGCAAATCGGTCAGTTGAAGGTCGAAAACGATTTTTTGTCGCGCAAGCTCGGTCGTTGAGCCGGGCGGAGAAGAAGACGATGATCGACCCGACGCACCAGACGCTGTCGGTGACGCGGCAATGCGGGCTGTTGGGGCTAAGCCGCTCCACCTTGTATTACAAGCCGGTCAACGACAACAGCGAGGATCTGGCCATCAAGGCGCTGATCGACCGGCAGTTCCTGGAGACGCCCTATTACGGCTCGCGCAAGATGACGGCGTGGCTGCGGCGCCAGGGGCAGAGCATCAACCGCAAGCGGGTCCGCCGCCTGATGCGGGAGATGGGGCTGGCGGCGATCTGGCAAAAGCCGAACACCAGCAAGCCGGCTCCCGAGCACCGGGTGTGGCCGTATTTGCTGCGCCATCTCGTCATCGACCGGCCCAACCAGGTGTGGACGGCCGACATCACCTACATCCCGATGCCCAAGGGCTTTTTGTACCTGGTGGCGGTGATGGACTGGCACAGCCGTAAGGTGCTGGCGTGGCGGCTGTCCAACACCATGCACGCCGATTTCTGCGTCGCGGCGCTGGAGGAGGCGATCACCCGGTTCGGGACGCCGGACATCTTCAACACCGATCAGGGCGCCCAGTTCACCGGTTCCGCCTTTACCGGCGTGCTGGAGGCCGCCGGGATCCGCATCAGCATGGACGGCAAGGGGCGCTGCATGGACAACATCTTCATCGAGCGCCTGTGGCGCAGCCTGAAATACGAGGACGTCTATCTGCGCGCCTACGCCACGGGCACCGAAGCCCGTCAGGGCATCGGCCGCTGGATCGACAGCTACAACCGGTTGCGCCCCCATCAGGCGCTCGGGTACCAAACCCCCGACGAAATTTTTTCCGCGCCGCGGGTGCCGGGGCTCGCCCCGGCACCCGCGGCCGTCGCCGCATAGAAAACAACCAACCGACCATCGGTCAGAGCCAACGAACGCTATTCCGCCGTCCAGCCCGTGGGGGCCAGCTCAGGGTCTCGATCTCGTCGAAGTGCGGACCGATGCTGTCGAGCAGGCGTTGACCGGCCTCGGTCGGGGAGACGGCACGCGTCGTGCGGGTGAGCAGACGGATGCCGAGCTTGGCCTCGAGCTGGCGGATGGTGTGGCTCAACGCCGACTGCGAGACCCCGACCTTGGCCGCGGCCCTGGTGAAGCTGCGCTCCCGGGCGACCGCCAGGAAGGCGAGCAGGTCGTTGACGTTCTCGCGCGCCATTCATGAAGCTCCCTCATGGTGAGGCCCTCATTATACGCACGATGGGGTGCGCTGTTCACCGCGCGTGCCGCACCTGCACGGAAACCGGACCGGGGCGGTCGAAAATTGACACATCGCCCGTCACCGTGCCGAGGATGACGATCCCCGGCTGGGGGACGCGGCCGTCGCGATAGTAGATCACGAAATGATCGGGACCCCACAGGCCGAGCGTCCCGACCGAAAAGTCGCGCTGCCGCGCGACCTCCGGCAGGGCGGCCGGCAGGGTGCCGGTCTTTTCCTGGCGCAGGTGATCCCGCATCTCAAGTGTGACCGGCAACATCCGCGCCAGCACCCTCGCGGCGGCGTTGTCGGCCAGTTCGGCTGTGACGGTTCCCCAGTCGGAGGAGATCAGGATGCGGTCCTGTGCCATGGCATGTCCTGTCGCGAGGAGTATGAGGCCGGCGGTAATCGACGGCAGGCGTTGCATGGCGCTCTCCCTGGGTCTTGACGCCGGGTGGGATACGGGAAGCCTACGCGGTGAGGTGCTGGCTGAAGAAGCTGGCCAGTTTGTCGAACGGGATCAGGTCCACGCGGTCGTAGAGATCGACGTGGCCGGCACCCGGAACCCAGACAAGCTCTTTCGGCTCAGCGGCACGCCGGTACGCGTCCTCGCTGAATTCCTTGGAGTGGGCTTGATCACCGGCGATGAACAGTATCGGACGGGGGGAAATCGTCTCGATGTCGCTGAACGGGTAGAAGTTCATGAACTTGACGTTGCTGGACAGCGTCGGATGCGTGGTGGTCGCCGGCGAACCGCCTGCAGGCGTGAATTCGCCCCGTGGCGTGCGGTAGAAGTCGTAGAATTCGCGCTGAATGGGGTGGGTGTCCGCCGTCAGCTCGTGCACCGTCCCGCTGGTGTATTTGGTCTCGCCGCCGGTGAACTCCACATAGCGCTGCTCGGCGGCTTCCGCGATGATCCGCTTGCGCTGCTCCACCGTCTGGGAGTGCTGGAGCGCGTCGCGGTTGGCGGCGCCCATGTCGTACATGCTGACCGTCGCGACGGCCCGCAGGCGCGGATCGATCTTGGCGGCGCTGATGACGAAGCTCCCGCTGCCGCAAATCCCGATCGCGCCGATCCGCGCCCGCTCGACGAACGGCCGGGTGCCCAGGAAGTCGACCGCGGCGCTGAACGCCTCGGCGTAGAGGTCCGGGGAGACCAGGTTGCGGGGTTGGCCGTCGCTCTCGCCCCAGAACGACAGATCGATGGACATGGCCACGAACCCCCGTTCCGCCATCTTGGTGGCGTAGAGATTGGCGCTCTGCTCCTTCACCGCGCCCATCGGATGGCCGACGACGATCGCCGGATTCTTCGCATTGCGGTCGAGGGTCTTGGGCGTGAAGAGAGTCCCGGCGACGTTCATCTGGTACTGGTTCTTGAAGGTGACCTTCTGGAGGGTCACCCGGTCGCTGGTGTAGAAGTTGGCCGCGCCTCTGGACATGTCCTGAGCCTTCGCGTCCGCCAGATCGAGGACCGGCATCATGCCGAGCGCGGCAACGCCGGCGCCGGTCATCTTCAGAAGGCTGCGCCGGTCGATGTCGGCACGCGCTTCCGCGGCGTGGTCGTCTGCATTCTGCCTGTTCATTGCTGTGGCTCCTTTCACGTCTGGGCGTGACGGAAATCTAGGCGATGCGGAGCGCGCGCATTAGACGGCGCGTTTTGCTTGTCGTTATGAATTCCGCTCATCAATCGGTCGCGGCCATTCAGCATTCATCCAGCGACCATCCAGGGGCTGGGAGCGGCGGAGGTCGCACCGATTGATGAATGCCGCTCATAACTACATGCGGTTTTGCACCGCTAATGACCCGAGAGTGCCTCGACTATCTATGCCTCATCGGATCGACCCGGCCGACACTCACTCTCCACGGACTCAAGGCAATCGCATGCAGGTTCACGTCTCTTCCGGGCACGACACGGCCGCGCCCCGGCCGGCCGCCTGGGGCGCCGTCTTCGCGATGTCGCTCTGCGTCTTCGTGCTGATCGCGTCCGAGTTCATGCCGGTCAGCCTGCTGACGCCCATCGCCACGGACCTGGTCCTGACGGAAGGCCAAGCCGGACAGGCCATCTCCGTGTCCGGCATCTTCGCCGTGCTGACCAGCCTGTTCATCACCTCGGTGACCGGGCGGCTCGACCGCAAGCTGGTGTTGCTGTCCCTGACCGGCCTGATGGCCCTGTCGGGTGCCATCGTCGCCTTCGCACCGGATTACATGACGCTGATGATCGGCCGGGCGCTGCTCGGCGTCACCATCGGCGGCTTCTGGTCGATGTCGACGGCGACCGTGATGCGGCTGGTGCCGGAGGACCAGGTACCGCGGGCACTTGCCATCCTCAACGGCGGCAACGCGCTCGCGGCCACCGTCGCGGCCCCGCTGGGCAGCGTCCTCGGCGCCGTCATCGGATGGCGCGGCGCGTTCTTCTGCGTGGTGCCGCTCGCGGCGCTCGCCCTGTGCTGGCAGTTGATGAGCCTGCCGGCGATGCGCAGCGAGCGCCGGTCCAGCAGCGGGGCCGTGTTCCGCCTTCTCGGCCGGCCCGACGTGGCCTTCGGGATGGCGGCGATCCTGTTCCTGTTCATGGGGCAGTTCGCGCTGTTCACCTATCTGCGGCCGTTCCTCGAAACGGTGACCGGTGTCGATGTCTCCGCGCTGTCGCTCCTTCTGCTGGTGGTCGGGGTGACCGGCCTCGCCGGCACGATGCTGATCGGACCGGTGTTGAACCGGAGCCTCTATGGCGTCCTCATCGTGATCCCGCTGCTGATGGCCGGCATCGCCGTGGCGCTGGTCGCTTTCGGCGAATGGGTCGCCGGGACGGCGCTGCTGCTCGGTGCGTGGGGTCTGATCGGCACGCCCGCGCCAGTCGGCTGGGGGACGTGGCTGTCGCGGACCCTGCCGGCGGACGCGGAGGTCGGCGGCGGCCTGATGGTCGCGACCATCCAGCTCGCGATCACGCTGGGCGCGACCATCGGCGGGACGCTGTTCGACCTGAGCGGTTATCAGGTCACCTTCGGCGTCAGCACCGTCCTGCTCATCATGGCCGCTCTCCTGGCCTTCGCCGCATCGCGCAGGGACCGGCTTCAGCCGGCCTGACCGAAACACCTCGAACGTGACATGAGATCCAAGGAGCGCTTCATGAGCATCAAGGCCTATGGCACCTACGGTGCCGACAAACCCCTCGAACCTCTGGAGATCACGCGGCGGGCTCCCGGTCCGCACGATGTCCAGATCGAGATCGCCTACTGCGGCATCTGCCACTCGGACCTGCATCAGGCGCGCGCGGAATGGGAGGGCACGCAGTGGCCGTGCGTCCCCGGCCACGAGATCGTGGGGCGCGTGTCCGCCGTCGGCGCGCATGTCTCGGGCTTCCGCACCGGCGACCTCGTCGGCATCGGCTGCATCGTCGACAGTTGCCGGCACTGCCCGGACTGCGAAGACGGGCTGGAGAACTACTGCGACGGCATGGTCGGCACCTACAATTTCCCGACCCCCGACGCGCCCGGCCACACGCTCGGCGGCTATTCGCAGCGGATCGTCGTGCACGAGCGGTATGTGTTGCGGGTCAAGCATCCGGAAAGCCAGCTCGCCGCGGTCGCGCCGCTGCTGTGTGCCGGCATCACCACCTATTCGCCGCTGAGGCACTGGAAGGCCGGCCCGGGCAAGAAGGTGGGCGTGGTCGGCATCGGCGGCCTCGGCCATATGGGCATCAAGCTCGCCCACGCGATGGGCGCGCATGTGGTCGCCTTCACCACCTCGACGTCCAAGCGCGAGGACGCTCACGCGCTCGGCGCCGACGAGGTGGTGGTGTCGCGCAATCCCGACGAGATGGCGGCGCACGCGAAGAGCTTCGATTTCATCCTGAACACCGTGGCCGCGCCGCACGACCTCGATGCGTTCCTCGTGCTGTTGAAGCGTGACGGGACGATGGCGCTGGTCGGCGCGCCGGCCACGCCGCACCCCTCGCCCAACGTGTTCAACCTGATCATGAAGCGCCGGGCGCTCGCGGGCTCGATGATCGGCGGCATTCCGGAGACGCAGGAGATGCTCGATTTCTGTGCGGAGCACGGCATCGTCTCCGACATCGAGCTGATCCGCGCCAATGCGATCAACGGCGCCTATGAGCGCATGCTCAAGGGCGACGTGAAGTACCGGTTCGTGATCGACACCGCCTCCCTGGGCGCCTAACCGCGACGGCCCGGTGAGAGGGCATGCCTTGTTGCTCAACAACAGCCCCAAACGGGGCAATAATCAGAGGATCGAAGCCATGAACATCACACGCGTCGGCTCGCAGCCGTCCGCCAAGGGGCCGGCCGACTGGTTCACCGGCACGGTTCGCATCGACCCGCTCTTCCAGGCGAACGCCCCCGCCCGCGCGACGGCCGCCAGCGTCACATTCGAGCCCGGCGCCCGGACGGCATGGCACACCCATCCGTTGGGGCAGACCCTGATCGTTACGGCCGGGTGCGGCCGGGTGCAGCGCGAGGGCGGTCCCATCGAGGAGATACACCCCGGCGACGTGGTCTGGTTCCCGCCCGGCGAGAAGCACTGGCACGGCGCGTCGCCCACCACGTTCATGACGCACATCGCAATCCAAGAGCAACTCGACGGGAAGGCCGTCGATTGGATGGACAAGGTGACGGACCAGCAGTACGGCGCGTAGCGCGACGGCACGGGCCGCCGGCGGGCGGCGAGGAGCCGGAGCCAGGAAAGGTTGGGCCATGACACAGGGCATCGAAAGCAAGGTGGTCGTCATCACCGGCGCCAGCAGCAGGCTCAGAGAAGCCGCTGCCCGCCATCTTGCCCAGCACGGCGCCTGGACAGGCTTCGGGTGCTCGCCATTCCCGCGGATTCCTTCGCGCGGGCGGTGGTCTTCGCCATGAGCCAACCGGAGGACGTGGACATCAACGAGATCCTGTTCCGGCCCACCGGCCAGAAATTGTGAACGTAGGGATTACCTCAAGGTCCTGCTCAGGCAGCTTTGGGTCAACAGCGGAAGCGTAAAGGCCGTGTCCGTCAAAGGGTAGCAAAGCGGACACTCTGATCCAAGCGGATCGGAGTGTCGCGAAAAGGAGGCGGGGATGGAACTGCGTGACATCATTGCGGGCTATGCGGCGCTGCTGAGCACCATTCTCGGCTTGGCAAAGTCCGGTGGCCTCTGATCGTGGTAGCCCCCCATATCACGCAGCACGGTCCAAGCGATGATGCCATTGAATTCCGGTTCTACAACCCGAGCCGTCGACCACTACAGGTTAGCGTTGTACGCTTTGTACCGGCCACTTTAGATCGGATCGTGTAAAATCGGAATCGATTTGAAGCGTGAATCCGATCGCCAAACATAAGGCTAGCGTTTCGTGCGTTTCATATTAAACGCACGAAACGCTAAATGTCGGCGTCTTCCGTCTGGGGGGTGATCTCCAAGAGCGAGACGGCCTTGAAGAGTGGATTGCCAAACGTAAGACCGGCTGCATCGACCTTCCGGTCTTCATCCCCGGCGGTGGCAGTGAGGCGGTCCTTGTGACCGGGATTAGGCCAGGAACACGCGGAATGCTGATGTTCTGGTGGCATCGCCATTCTTGGCTACCGCCCTTACCGATCCTTCGGTGGGTGCATCCTCGCCTGCTGACGGCCAACAAAGGGGTGGTCAGCCGATCAGCGGGCGCTCCTGCGAAGATGCCTGCATCCGATGGGTAAACTGCTGTCGTGTCGCGAAAAGGGTCGAGTTGCCCCCCAATTCCTGAATTCCCGATTGTCGGGTATCGGGGTCGGTGCCATCCGGACGACGCACCGTCCGGACCGGCCGGCCCCATTTTTCCGTGGCATTGCCCGGCGGCGCCATCAGGCCCACAAGACATCAGGCGCGGTTCCGGGGGGAACCGCGCCTGATTGTTCGGTCTCGTACTGCCTGAACCGCGCTTACCAGCGGCCGGCGCGGGCCTGTGACGGCCTGCCCTGGCCGCCGTCGCGCTGCCACGGCCTCGCTCCTCCGCGGCCACCGGCCGGGCGGCCCGCCGGACGTCCACTGCCGCCGGAGAAGGAGCGTTGCGGCTCGATGCCCGAAATCGTGTGGATCGCCAGCGTCGCGCCGGTGAAGCGTTCAATGCGGGACAGCGTGTCGCGATCGGATCGGGATGCGAAGGACACCGCGATGCCCGATGCGCCCGCCCGGCCGGTGCGGCCGATGCGGTGGACATAGTCCTCGGCCGAGCGCGGCAGGTCGAAGTTGATGACGTGGGTGATGTCGCGCACGTCGATGCCGCGTGCCGCCACGTCGGTCGCCACCAGCAGGCGGACCTGGCCGGTGCGCAGGCGCTGGAGCGTGCGGTTGCGCTTGGACTGGTCCATGTCGCCGTGCAGGGCGGCGGCGGCATGGCCGGCGGCGCTCAGCTCCTCGGCCAGCGCGTCGGCATCGCGCTTGGTCGCGGCGAAGATGATCGCCTTGCCGACCTCTTCCTGACCGGCGAAGTGCATCAGCAGGCGGCGCTTGTGGTCCATGTCGTCGGCATGGTGCAGGCGCTGTTCCACGTTGATCGCGGTGGCCTGGCTTTCGACGGCGACGCGTTCCGGGTTGCGCAGCAGCTTGCCGGCCAGCTGGGCCATGCGGCGGTCCAGCGTGGCCGTGAACAGCAGCGTCTGGCGGCCGGCCTGGCAGGCATCGGCGATCCGCTCGACGTCGTCGAGGAAGCCCATGTCCAGCATGCGGTCCGCTTCGTCGAGGATCAGCACCTCGACGGCGCTGAGATCGATCCGCTGACGGTCGATGTGGTCGATCAGGCGCCCAGGCGTCGCCACCACGACATGCACCGGGCGCGACAGCATGCGAAGCTGCTCGCCATACGGCATGCCGCCGACCACATCGATGATGTTCATGCGCAGCGGCCGGGCGTATTTGCGAGCCGCCTGGGTGACCTGACTGGCCAGTTCACGCGTCGGGGCAAGCACGAGGATGCGCGGCGCGGCAATGCCCGGAACCGGCATTTCGGCCACGCGGGTCAGGGCCGGCAACATGAAGGCCGCGGTCTTGCCGGTGCCGGTTTCGGCGGTGGCGAGGATGTCGCGGCCGGCAAGCGCCGGCGGGATGGCCGCCGCCTGGACCGGCGTCGGCGTGGTGTAGCCATGCTCACCGAGAGCCTGGGCGATTTTGGAATGAATGCCGAGTTCAGCGAAAGTCTGTTCGGAAACAATCAGTTCGGACAAGGAGTGGAACCTTCCACAAGCATGACGGCGCAAAGCGGACCACGCCCCCGATTGGGAAACGGTCAAGCGCCGGCTATCTCGCCAGGAGGGGGGTCGAACGAGGGAGTTGCGACTTGCTGAGGAGCGCGGCAGAGTGCCACGCCATGAAACCTACCGCGTCTCTCTCAAGAGACGTTCAAGCCTCCAGCGATCAATATGCGTAGAATAGGGCATTGCGCCGCAATATCAAGATTATTCGGCGTTCAGGAACGACGCCGGATGCTTGCCAGCCATGCGCAGGATTTATCGCATGGCCTGTGGAGACTTGAAGCGGAATGGCGGAGATCTCCCGATTTTCCGCTTCTCGTCTCCTGCCGTCCAACGCGGTGCGTTAGCGATTTCTGGCCTTGCGGGCTGCATAGCGGGCATCGCGGGCAATTTTCGCCTCCGCCGCCATGGCCACCCGGCTCGCGGCCTGCTGGGCGGTTTCCTGGGCCTCCAATGCCTCGCGGGCGGCCCGCTCGGCCTGTTCCGCCTGCAATGCCTCCTGCTCGGCGGCCTTGCGGGCTTCGCGCGCGGCATGACGTTCGGCCTCGCGGGCCTCACGGGCGATGCGCACGGCGCGCCGGGCCTCTTCCCGCTCCGCGAAGGCCGGATCGTTCACGCCGGGCTGCGCCTTGAACTTTTCGAGCAGGGCCTTCTTTGCGCCCGCAGCCGTATTCAGGCGCTCCGAAAGCCCTGCGTCCTTAAAACCGTTCATGTCTGTCCATTTCGTGAATTCGGCCCTGCCCCCAAGGCAGGCCGTCAGGCAAGTCCCGCATCGGGCACGCCTTGCATCAGGCGCGGGCACCGAAGGTGGCGATGCGGCACCGGGATCAGGCGCCGGTGGTCCCGGCGGCGGTGGTCCCGGATTTCAGTGCAAAAGGATTTCGGTACGAAAAAAGGCGGCCTGAGCCGCCCTTCTTTTCCGAACCCGCTGCGTTCACAGCGCGCGCAGGTTTTCCGCAGCGACCTTGCCACGGCGCGGATCGCGGATCGCGTCGAAGGAAAGCTTCTGGCCTTCGCCGAGGTTGCTGATCCCGGCGCGCTCGACGGCGGAGATGTGAACGAACACGTCGGGCGTGCCGTCTTCGGGTTGGATGAAGCCGAAGCCCTTGGTGGCGTTGAAAAACTTGACGGTACCGATAGCCATGGGTCAGTCCCCTTCCTGGCGTTGCCCTGCACAACATTGGACAGGGCATCAATTCACTACGGGAAGAGACCCAGATCCTTGTTCAGGATCAGAATAACAAAGCCCAGAGCAACGTCGACCAACCGAAAATAAGATATGCTCCGGATTCTTACAAGCGCAAAAATACCGCTGAGTGGAAATTCCCGATTTTATTGCCGGATTACGGCTTTGACGTCAGGCCGGCATTGGTGTTTTTGCTGTCGCCGAAGCCACATACCGGACATAGAGTGACGACAATCACCGCACCGCATTCCAGGAATGCCGGCGGATGTTGGTGCCGTCGCAGCACCGGAGAATTTTCGCGCATCGTGGCGATGCGCGGCGTAGACTTTGCCGGGTCAGAGGATGACCCTCAACTCCATCCAAGGAAGTCGGTAGGCCCAATGCCACCCTCCAGGCCCCGCGTACCAATGCCGCGACCGAATTTCAGCAAGTCCCGCCCCACCGCCGCTTCGGCCGGGGTTCGACCAACACCTGCCCGTGTGAACGGATCGGCGCTTCAAAAACAGTCTCAGTGGCTCGCCCGCGCCGTCGATGCCGAACGCGCCGGTGACGGCGTGGAAGCGGAACTCTGCCGGCAATACGCCGAGCATTGGTTTCGCGTCTCACGCGGACAGGAATGAAACCAAGCTGTCGCTCCATCGCGGGAGTCGCTGTGGCGGTGCCGTTTCCATGGGCTGGAAGACGCTCCGCCGCGCTGGTCCCTGCGGGTCGACGCCGCCTGAAACCCGCCGCCTGGAACCCGCGCCGCAGGCGGACAGCCGGACGGCTTTCATCAAGCGGTCTCCTGCGTCAGGACAGGGCGGGCGCCGATCTGGTTCATCCAGCCGAACCAGTCTTCCAGGTGCCAGGTATGGGTCAGCTTGCCGTCGGCGATGCGATGGAACTCGTGGATCGCCAGCCGGAAGGACCGGCCGGTCGGGGCGATCCCGAACCAGTCGCCGCTGTGCGTTCCGGTCATCACGGCGCGCACGGCGGCCCGGCCGGGGGCGCCGATGATCTCCAGGATCTCGATGGTCGTGTCCGGGAATGCGGCGCGGAACGAGCGGATCAGCGGCTTCATCCCCTCGCGCCCCGGCTGCTGGCCCGGATTGAGGGGGATGTCCTGCCAATCCTCGGTCACGGCCTCGTCGAGAAGGTCCGGGTTGCCTTCGCTGAAGGCACGGTAGAGCGTCTCGATCGCCTGCCGTTCCAGCGGTGTGAGTCCGGTTTCGGCCGGCGTTTCGGTCTTCGGTGTCATCGTGGCGTCTCCTGACTGCAGTGCGATGAGGGGACGTTACCCGGCGGCGCTTCATGTTTGAAATCGATCTTGGATATGTGACAACATCCATGTCATGGATTTGCATGGCATAGACCTGAACCTGCTGGTGGCGTTCGACGCCCTGATGGCCGAGCGCAGCGTAACGCGGGCCGGGACGCGCATCGGCCGCACCCAGCCGGCGATGAGCGCCGCCCTGGCGCGCCTGCGCGGGCTGCTGAAGGATGAGCTGTTCATCCGCGGACCGAACGGACTGCAACCGACGCCGCTGGCGCTCGACCTGGCCGAGCCGATCACCAACGCCCTTGCCGAACTCCAGCGGGCGCTGGCGTTCACGCAGAGCTTCGATCCGTCGACCTCGACCGCCAGCTTCGGCCTCGGCCTGTCGGAACACCCGACCTACGCCCTGCTGCCGAGCTTGCTGGAGGTGTTGCGCGAACAGGCTCCCGGCATCACCCTGCGCATCCGCAATTTCATCGCGCGGGACGATGCCATCGGCATGCTCGACGCGGGCGAGGTCGACCTGACGGTGGGCGTGCCGCCGACGCCCACCGCCAGGATCCTCAGCCGGCCATTGTTCGAGGAGCGTTTCGTCTGCGTCGTCCGCAAGGGGCATCCGACCCTGCGCCCGCCTCTCCAGCTCGACAGCTTCCTGGAGCATTCGCACCTTCTGGTGTCGCCGGAGAACGACAGCTACGGGGTGGTCGATGCGGCCTTGGCCAAGCGGGGCCTGAAGCGCCGGCTGGCGTTGACGCTGCCGCACCTGTACGCCGCCCCGGTCCTCGTGGCCCGGTCGGATATGGTCGCCACCTTGATGGAAGGCGTGATCGCCGCGTCGGGCCATGCAGAGCGGCTTTGCGTCATGCCGGCCCCGCTGGACCTGCCGTCGATCCCCTTCGCCCTGTCCTGGCACCGCCGCAACGATGTCCATCCGGCGCAGCGGTGGTTCCGCGACCTGCTGGCATCGGTCCCACCCCGCGCCGGCCTGCGGCAGGCCGAGCAGCCGAACCGGTAAAGGCTCCGGCCGGCCAAACGGATCCATCGGCACCGGCGGGATCGCGCAAGGATTTCGCTCGGCAGCCCAACAATCCGCAACAGGATTTTCCGAACCCCCGCCGTACCCGGCCAACCCGCAAAATCATTTGCCTGCGAAGGGCGCACACTCGTCCCAACGAACGATAATCGAGGGGACGGGACATGGACGGCATGCCGAGCAGTCTGCGGGGCGGCCTGTACGCCGAAGCCGCCGCGATCGACCGCGGCTATCGCCTGGACGACCGCTACACCCGCGCCGAGGGGCAGGTCTACCTGTCGGGAACCCAGGCGCTGGTCCGGCTGCTGCTGCTCCAGGCGGACAGCGACCGGCGGGCCGGGCTGAACACCGCCGGCTTCGTCAGCGGCTATCGCGGCTCACCGCTGGGCGGGCTCGATCAGGCGCTGTGGCAGGCCCGGCCGCATCTGGACAGCCACGCCATCACCTTCGTCCCCGGCGTCAACGAGGATCTGGGCGCCACCGCGGTGATGGGGTCGCAGCAGGTCGAATCCTCGGGCGAGGGCACCGTCGACGGCGTGTTCGGCCTGTGGTACGGCAAGGGGCCGGGAGTCGACCGCTCCGGCGACGTGCTGAAGCACGCCAACGCCTATGGCAGCTCGCCGCGCGGCGGCGTGCTGGCGGTGGCCGGCGACGACCATGGCTGCGTGTCGTCCAGCATGCCGCACCAGAGCGACCTCGCCATGATCGCCTGGTCGATGCCGGTGCTGAACCCGGCCGGCGTGCGCGACTATCTGGAGTTCGGCCTCTACGGCTACGCGCTGTCGCGCTTCTCCGGCGCCTGGGTCGGGTTCAAGGCGATCTCGGAATCGGTGGAAAGCGCGGCGACCGTGCGTCTGCCGCCGCTCGATGCGCCGTTCCTGCCGGTCGCGTTCGAGCCGCCGCCGGGCGGGCTGCATTACCGCTGGCCCGACCTGCCCGGCCTCGCCATCGAGGAGCGGCTGGCCGCCAAGATCGCCGCGGTCAAGGCCTTCGCCGCCGTCAACCGCATCGACCGGACGGTGCTGGGGAGCGGTGGCTGGCTGCGCATCCTCACCACCGGCAAGGCGCATCTCGACCTGATGGAGGCGCTGCGGCTGCTGGGCATCGGCCCGGCCGAGGCGGCGGAGATCGGGCTGTCGGTCCACAAGATCGGCCTGTCCTGGCCGCTGGAGCCCGGCTTCGCCCTGTCCGCCGCCCGCGGGGCCGAGGAGATCCTGGTGGTCGAGGAGAAGGCCCCGGTGGTCGAGGGCCAGCTGAAGGATCTGCTCTACCATCTGCCGGCCGGGGAGCGGCCGCGCGCCGTGGTCGGCAAGACCGACGAGACCGGCGCCGCCCTGCTGCCGGCCACCGGCGAGCTGCGCCCGTGGATCGTCGCCCGGGCGCTGGTGGAGCGCATCCGCCGCCGCTTCCCGCAGCGCGACGTCTCCGCCCGGCTGGCCGGGCTGCTGGCCGAACTGCTGCCGGCGGAGGTCCAGCCCGCCACCGTTCCCGCGCTGGCCCGCACACCCTATTTCTGCTCCGGCTGCCCGCACAACAGCTCGACCAGGGTGCCCGACGGCAGCAAGGCGATGGCCGGCATCGGCTGCCATTTCATGGCGTCCTGGATGGATCGCGACACCATCGGCCTCAGCCAGATGGGCGGCGAGGGGGTGAGCTGGGTCGGGCAGGCCCCCTTCAGCAAGCGCCCCCACATGTTCCAGAATCTGGGGGAAGGCACCTATTTCCATTCCGGGCTGTTGGCGATCCGGCAGGCGGTCGCCGCCAAGATCTCCATCACCTACAAAATCCTGTTCAACGATGCCGTGGCGATGACCGGCGGCCAGCCGGTCGACGGCCCGATCTCGGTCGATGCCGTCACCCGCCAGCTGGCGGCGGAGGGCGTCACCCGGATCGCCGTGGTCAGCGACGCGCCAGAGAAGTATGACAGCCGGTCGGGGCTGGCCCCCTTCACGACGGTGCATCACCGGGACGCGCTCGACGCCGTGCAGCGCGAGATGCGCGAGATCCGCGGCGTCACCGCCATCGTCTATGAGCAGACCTGCGCCGCCGAGAAGCGCCGCCGCCGCAAGCGCGGCACCCTGGCCGACCCGGCGCGGCGGATGGTGATCAACGATCTGGTCTGCGAGGGCTGCGGCGATTGCGGCCGGAAGTCCAACTGCCTGTCGGTGCAGCCCAAGCCAACCGAGTTCGGCATGAAGCGGCAGATCGATCAGTCCAGCTGCAACAAGGATTATTCCTGCGCCGACGGCTTCTGCCCGAGCTTCGTCTCGGTGGTCGGCGGGCGCCTGCGCAAGCCGGATCCGGACCGGGTCGCCGCCCGCTTCGCCGGGGAGCTGGCGGGATTGCCGCTGCCGGCGGCGGCGATGAGGGAGGAACCGGCGGAGATCCTGATCGTCGGCGTCGGCGGCACCGGCGTCGTCACCATCGGCGCGCTGCTGGCGATGGCGGCGCATCTGGAGGGCAAGGCATCCTCCGTGCTGGACTTCATGGGCTTCGCCCAGAAGGGCGGCGCGGTCTACAGCCATCTGCGGGTGGCGGAAGACGCCGCAAGGCTGAACCAGTCGCGCATCGACCCGAAACGGGCGCAGCTGGTGCTGGCCTGCGACACGCTGGTCGCCGCCTCGCCGGACGCGCTGAAGACGGTGCGGCTGGGGCGGACGCGGGTGGTGGCAAACGGCCATGTCGCCCCGACCGGCGCCTTCACCCGCGACGGAACCAAGCTGCCGGATGCCGGCGCCCTGCTGCGGAGCCTGCGCCGCGCCGCCGGACCCGACCGGGTGGAGGCGGTCGACGCCAACCGGGTGGTGACCGCCCTGTTCGGCGACAGCATCCTCGCCAACGTCTTCCTGATGGGCGTCGCCTTCCAGAAGGGGCTGCTGCCGGTCGGGCTGGAGGCGCTGACCCGCGCCATCGAGCTGAACGGCACCGGCGTCGCCGCCAACCTGCGCGCCTTCGCCTTCGGCCGGCTCGCCGCGCACCGGCCGGAGGTTCTGGCCGGGCTGGGCGGCAGGGATGAGACGCCGGCGGAGGAGACGCCCGCGGGCGATCTCGCCACCATCGTCGAGCGGCGGGCCGGCTTCCTGACCGAGTACCAGGACCGCGCCTATGCCGGGCGCTACCGCGCGCTGGTCGAGCGGGCGCGACAGGCCGAGGCGCGGGTCGCCCCCGGCTCGACCGCGCTGGCCGAGGCGGTGGCGCGCAGCGCCTTCAAGCTGATGGCCTACAAGGACGAATACGAGGTGGCGCGGCTGCACGCCGATCCGGCCTTCGCCAGGAGCCTGGGCGAGCGGTTCGAGGGCGACTGGAAGCCGGTCTTCCACCTCGCCCCTCCCCTGCTGTCGCGGGAGACCAACGGCCATGGCGAACCGCGCAAGATGGCGCTGGGCGCCTGGGTGCTGCCGCTGTTCCGCGGGCTGGCGGCCTGCAAACGGCTGCGCGGCACGGCGTTCGACCCGTTCGGCCACACGGCGGAGCGCCGGATGGAACGCGCCCTGATCGCCCGCTACGAGGCCACGGTGGCGGAGATCGCGGAGCGGCTGACCGCCGACCGGCTCGCCGCCGCGGTGGAGCTGGCCGCCCTGCCGCAGGAGATCCGCGGCTTCGGACCGGTCAAGCAGCGCGCATGGGACGCGGTCGAGCCGCGCTGGCGGGCGCTGGAGGACAGCTTGCGCGACCGGCCGGCCAAGGCGGCGTGAGGCGGGTTCACTTCTCCAGGAAATGCAGGAAGGGAAAGGCCTGGAAGTCGAAACGGACCAGGGCCGGCGCGCAGCCGGCGCGGACCATGTAATCATGGGTGCAGAAGGGGGCCGCCTGATCCAGCCCCCAATAGGCCCGCCCCTCCGCAAAATGCCGGCCGATATAGGCGACCACGAGGTCGAGGTAGCGCTGCGCGGCCGGCGTCCGGTTGAAGGCCAGGAATCCGGCCAGGAAATCGCGGGTCGGCCCGCGGCCCCGCCGGTCCTGCATCACCGCGACGTCCCAGTCCCCCCAGCCGGCCAGCGCCGCCCCCGGATCGGCGAGCAGCAGCGCATCGACGTCGACCTGGATCACCGGGCCACCCCCCTGCCCTGGCCCTTGCCGCAGAAGCTGCTGCGTCACCGCGAAGCGCGCGGAGGCGAACCAGGTCAGCCGCACCGGGTCGGGCAATCCGCCGAGTTCGACGGTCTCAAAGGACAGGGACAGTGCGGGCTCCCCGGCGCGGGCCAGCTCCCCGAGCGCGGCTTCGGTCCCGTCCGACGGGTTGACGACATGCACATGCACGGCGCAGGACGGGGCGTGCGTGCGCGCCGACGCCAGGAAGGCGGCGCCGAACCGCTGCCAATAGGACTCGTCGCAGCCCACCAGCAGGACCGGCCGGCCATCGGCGCGCGGCGGAACCGCGATGCGGCGGCCGGTGCCGGCGAACAGGCCGGGCGGCTCGGCGGCCAGCCGGTCGAAGAAGGCCGCTTCGCTGCGCACCATCGACCACAGCAGCATCTCGAAATCGGCGGCGATCGCCTGCGCCGGCCAGTGGCGGGCGTATTTGCGGAAATAGCGGCGGGCAAGGTCGAGCCGTCCCTTGCGGTAGAGGTGGTAGCAGACGACAGAGAGGGCGGAGGAGAGGACGGCGGAGGGGGCGCCGCCGTCGCGCGGCTCCGCCATCAGCCGGCGGCGCCCGGCCTCCGCCACCCGCGCCAGCATCCCGTCCTCCATCACCCCGGTCTGCAGGGCGACGATGGCGGTGCCGAACAGGTTGCGTTCGGCATCCCCGCTGCTGGCGGCATGGCCGGTGGCGGCGCGGGCGAAGGCGTCGACCGCCTCCGCCATCGCCGCGCGGTCGACCAGTTGCCCGGCGGTGGCCAGGGTGGACGCCATCAGCCGGCTTGCCGCCAGCCGGCAGAGGCCCAGCCGGTACAGGCAGTCGGAGCGGCCGGGGTGGAGCATGTCCAGGCGGCGGTACGCCTCCTCCGCCTCGGCGATGCGGTCCTGCGCATAGAGGCAATCGCCGAGCCGCAGCAGGTGGGAGTCGCTGTCCGGCGACAGCCGCAGGGCGCGGCGCAGGGCGGCGGCGGCGGCGGGGCCGTCGCCCAGGTCGGTCAGGGCGCCGGCCAGATTGCCGAACGGCTTGATCCAGCCGGGATCGAGCGCCAGCGCCGCCCGGTGCCGGCCGCCGGCCTCCGCCGCCTTCCCCAAGGCGCGCAAAGCCGAGCCGAGATTGTCATGGTAGGCGGCGCAGAGGGGATCCCGCCGGATCGCCTCGCCGATCAGGCGCACCGCTTCGCCGGACTGGCCGGACTGGTGGTTCAGAACCCCCAGCAGATGCCAGGCATCGGCCACGCCGGGCGCGGCCTGGACGATCTTGCGGTAGATGTCCGCCGCCTCGGCCAGCCGGCCGCCCTGGTGCAGACCGACGGCGATGCGCAGGGCTTCGGAAACGGTGGTCATCGGCAGCCGGCTCTGTCATCGGGGAGTGCAGGACCACCCCTGATTACAGCAAAGACGGGCCGCTGTCGCGTTTGGACAGGCCCGCGTTTGGACAGGTCCGCGTTTGGTCGGTCCGGTCAAGGGCCGTCCGGGTCCGGCGCCTCCAGCATGGTTTCCGGCAGGGTCATCGTCATGGTGTCGAACGGCACCAGCAGGGCGCGGACATCGGAGCCGACGCCGCAGGCCCGGTATTCCAGCCGCACCGCCTCGATCCGTTCCGGCAGC
The DNA here is from genome assembly GCF_001305595.1 of Azospirillum thiophilum. Classification (NCBI taxonomy): domain Bacteria; kingdom Pseudomonadati; phylum Pseudomonadota; class Alphaproteobacteria; order Rhodospirillales; family Azospirillaceae; genus Azospirillum; species Azospirillum thiophilum. Next base: position 250,927 of record NZ_CP012402.1, on the reverse strand, counting down.
ACCCGCTTGCGGTCGGTGATCAGCTGCCACGCCAGCACGCAGGAATTCTCCGCATCCTGCGCGGTGACATAGTCGTAGTCGCCGTAGCGGTTGCGGCGGGCGTAATCCGCCACCTTGACGCGCATCTCCGGAAACTCGCGCGCCGTCGCCGCCGTCAGCGTCTCCATGGTGTAGAGCGGCACCGGGAAGATGCGCGGCGGCTGGACCAGCGCGCCCATCAGGCTGTCGGGCAGGGTCTGCACGTCGATGGACAGGCGGTTCTCGCCCGGCAGCACCGTCGGGTTGCCCAGCACGACGATGTAGGATTTGTAGACCGTCCCGGTGTCGCGCGTCCGCGCCGCGACGATGGGGAAATCGCGGCTCTCCGGCAGCGTCACCGGCAGGGCCGCGGGCTGGATCCGCCGCCAGGGCGTCGGCGACTGGGTCAGGTTGTCGCGCACCCAGCCGGCGCAGCCCGAGGTCAGCAGGACGCAAGCGGCCAACACCCCCCATGTTGCGCCCCGTGTCGCGGTCCGCATCGCCGTCCCGGATGCGCGGTGCGGGCGGAGCCCGGCGCGGCTTCCGCTGGAGGTTCCAGTCATCGCGGTCCCCTTACCAGTCATGGTAGATGGTCTTCCAGGTGATGCTGAGGCCTTCGCGCGAGTCCTCGGTGCTCAGCCGGTCGTCGATGGCCTTGAACTGCGCATAGGCCTCGTCGTAGCGCATCAGGTTGTACAGCGCCCAACCGCGCACGATGCCGAGATTGCGCGGCTCCGGCTCCAGCGCCTTGCGGGCGTCGAGCAGGCGCAGCACGTCGTTGTAGCGCTTGTCCTCCAGCGCCCGGTTGGCCTCGGTCGCCAGCAGCGCGACCCGAATCTCTGCCTTCTGGGCCGCGGTCATGTTGGCGCGCGGCAGGTCGCGGGTCAGGCCGACGACGTCGCCGGTCGTCAGCCGGGCGATCGCCTGGCCATAGACATTCTCCTGCTCGCGCGTCGCCGCCTGCGGCAGGCCGGTGGCGCCGCCCTTGCCCGAGCTTCCGCCCCTGGCCGGTTCGCTCCTGGCCGGTTCACTCTTGGCCGGTTCGCGCGCCGCCAGGACCTGCGCCTCGGCGAAGGCGGCCTCGGCCTCCGACGGGCGCTTCATCTCCAGCAGGCACCAGCCGCGCTGCTGCAGCAGGGCGGCGGTCGGGCCGCTGCGGGCGATGGTGCTGCGGATGATGCCGAGGCATTCGGCATAATCGTGGCGGGCCAGCGCCCGGTCGAGCGGGCTCGGCCCCTGCGGGCCGCTGGGACGGCCGGAGCCGCCGGCCGGGCCGCGCGGCGGGTCGACCGCCTTCAGCGCCTGATCGATGCGGGAGGACTTGCCCTTCCAGGGGGCGGCGGCGGCCCGGGCCTGCGCCTTCTCGCCCAACCCGTTGTAGGCCAGCACCAGCCCTTCCGCCGCCTTGTCGGAGGGCGCCCAGCCATTGGCCTGGGAGAACCAGGCCTGGGCCTCGGCATAATTCTTCTGCCGCTGGAAATACCAGCCGAGCGCGATGGCGCCGTCGGCGTCCTGCTTCTCGCGGACGATGCCCTCGATCCGCGAGCGGTCGGCTTCCGACAGGGCACCCGGCCTGGTCCCCGCGCCGGCGGCGCCGAGCCGGTCCAGCAGGCGGCCGGTCTCCAGCTCCGCCTCCACGGCGCGGACGGTGGAATAATCCTCTCCCGCCGCCGGGTTGGCGGTGGCGCCCAGCGCCGTCAGCTCGCGCAGCCGCTCCGGCCCCAGGTGGCGGGACGCCTTGAAGATGGTGTCGCGCCGCTCCTTGGCCTTGGGGCAGGTGGTGACGATGGTCCGGTAGGTCTCGAAGGCGCGGTCGGCCTGCTTCAGCTCGGCATAGGCCTCGGCCAGACGCCACGCATTGTCCAGCCGGTTGCAGGCCACCGCCTCCGGCTGGGCGGCGGCGGCGTCGATCACGTCCTGCCAGCGCTTGGTGTCGCTGGCCGAGCGCAGGCGCCCGGCGCCCTCGGCAAGGTCGAGTTCCTGCAGCAGCTTCTGCGACGGCTGCCAGGAGGGGGTCTTGCGCCGCTGCTCGGCGATGGCGGCGCGCGTCTCCGCCACCTTGCCGGCGGAGAGCTGGGTCCAGAACGGGCTTTCGTCGACGCCGGGGGTGGTCGGCTGCGGCGCGAACAGATCCTTGGGCGGTTCCCAGCCGGGGTCGAGCGCGCGCAGCCGGGCGATCTCCGCCTCCAGCCGCTCGACGTCGCCGATGCGGGCGTAATAGCGCAGCGCCGTCTCGTCCACCTTGCCGGCGGCAGGCGCGGAGCCGCTGCCGGGTGCCGGCGCCACCTCCACCTTCACGCCGGGGGCGAGCGCCCGGCCGCCGCCGTTCACCTGCGCCCAGGCGCCGGTTCCGCAGCAGAGTGCCGCACCGGCGAGGAGGAGGGCGGGAAGAACACGGAAGGCAGGACGGGTCACGGCTCGATCCCCAGGCTTTGCGCCGCCAGCGCGGATAGATGGGCCAAGGTGGTGGAGTAATAATCCTCGTCCGGCGCCAGCGGCGGCACCGTCACCGCATTGCCCGCCCCGGCAAGCGCCGAGGCCAGCCGGTAGACCGCCAGCATGCCGACCGACGCCGCGACCTGGGTGGTGGTGCCGCCCGGCAGCGACACGGTGGCGGGGATCGCCGCCCCGCCATATCTCGCCGCCAGCATGGCGTAGGGACGGAAATAATAGGGATCGCGATAGCCGTCCCACGCCAGATACAGCGGCACCCGCACCGCGTCGTAGCCGTACTGCTTCTTGAAGCCGTCGGCCACGGTGACGGCGCCGTCCGCGTCCAGCGCCAGCCAGTCCGGCGGCAGCTGGAAACCGCCGAAGCGGGCCTTCGACAACAGGACGAGGCCGGACTCCGCCAGCCGGCCCCAGCGCTGGCCGTCAGGCAAGGCGGCGAAGGCGCGGATCGCCGGGAAGACCCAGTAGCTGGGATTGAGCACCAGCGCCTCGCCCTTGCGGAAGCCGTCGCGCCCCGGCAGCAGCACGGTCAGCCCGGCCTGCTCCACCAGCACCGCGGCGGCCAGCGCCCTGACGATGGCGGTGGCGGCGCTGCGGTAGGCCCCGTCGCCCCAGCTCTCGGCGGCGCGCAGCAGGGCCCAGGCGATCAGCATGTCGCCGTCCGACGCGTTGTTGCGGTCGGTGACGCCGCCGTCCGGCATCCAGCGCCAGGCGGCCAGCCCGTCGCCGCGCACCATCAGCGTGCGCTGGGTCCAGCCCCACAGACGGTCGAAGGCGGCGCGGTCGCCGGCCGCCACCGCCAGCAGCATGCCGTAGCCCTGCCCTTCGGAATGGCTGACGCCCTTGTTGCCGCTGTCGACGATCCGCCCGTCCGGCTGCAGGAAGCGGTCGGCGTAGCGGCGCCACGCCGACCCGTCGAAGGGCGCAGCCAGCGCTCCGCCCACCAGCCCCGTCCCCACCCCCGGCAGTGCCGCCGCCAGCCCGAGGGCGGCCGTTCCGATCAGCACGTCGCGCCGTGTCGCCGTCATGACCCGCTCCGTTCCCCATGCCCGTGTTTCAGCAGCAGCCGCATGGCAACCGTCAGCAGCACCGCCGTCCCCATCAGCAGCGCGAACAGCAGCTCGATCCGCTGCGACAGGTTGCGCGCCAGGATCAGGATCAGGTTGCCGATGTCAAAGGGGTTGAGAATGATCTGGTAGGGCCGCGACGCGTCCAGCGTGGTGACGGCCGGCGCGGCGCTGCTCCACAAGGCGCCGCCGCCGCGCAGCTTGTCCCACTGCCCAGCCTCGCCCAGGCTGCGCATGGCGCGGTCGATCGAACGGGAATCCGAGGCGGTCAGCAGCGTCCAGGTCAGCGTCTCGGTGCCCGGCGCGCGGTATTGCAGAAGGGCGGCTTCGGGCAGCGTCTCGGTGTTCTCGGTCAGGGCGACCACGTCGACCGGCGCGTCCTCCGCCGTCCAATGGTTGACGTAGCGCGCCGCCGCCGCCATGGCCCGCCGGGCCCAGTCGGGGATCCAGCCGCCGGAGGCTCCGGCATCCTTGGCATCGCCGGCCATGCGCTGCCAGCGGCCCTGCGCGCCGCCCTGGCCGCCGCCCTGGACACCGCCGTCCGCCGCCAGCGCGCTGCCGGCGAAGCCCATGGCGGGCACCGCACCGGAGCGCGCGCTGCCCTGGCGGGCGGGATTGCCCGACCAGCCAAGCCGCAGCCGGTCGACCAGCGCCCGGCGGTCGGCCGCCGGCATCGGCTCGCCGCGCGCGCCGGCCTGGGCGATCAGCGAGCCCGCCTCCAACAGCCCGGCCAGCCGGTCGGCCGGAAGGGGGGCGGAGGCGAAGACCGCCTGCGGCAGCGCCGCCACCGGCCCGACGATCAGCGCGTTGTCGGCGGGCACGCCGTCCCAGCCGACATAGGGCACCACCGTCATCGGCTCGCCCGCCCGCTGCGCCAGCCGGGCGGTCAGGCTCCAGGCGGCGCCGAACCAGGCCGGGTCGCGCCCGACGACGACGAGGTCGAAGGGCGGCGCCGGCTCGGTCCCGGCGGTGCCGCCATAGGGATAGGCGGTGTTGGCGAAGCCGCCCAGGCTGGGCAGGGTGACCAGCCGGGCGAAACCGGGGATTTCGATGGCAGAGCTGTCGAACAGGGTGAAGGTCGGCCGCCGCACCGCGAAGACGCAGTCGGTGCCGCCGGCGGGAGGCAGTTCCGCCTCGACCTCGATCAGGTTCGGGCCGGGGCGGAACAACGTCATCGGCAGCGGCATCTCGCCCTTCTCGATGATGCCGCTGGAGCGCTTGTCGATCTCCATGGCACCGGCGGACTGGCCGTTCACCCGGACGTTCAGGATCGCGCCGGGACCGAGGTCGCCCTCGAAGGCGGCATCGACGTGGAACAGGATGGAGCGGTCGCTGACCGGGGCGAAGCCGGTCGGCAGGGTCAGGCCGAAGCGGCCGGCATAGCGGTAGCCGCTGTGCCGGACGGTCTGGAAGCCCAGCTCCGACAGGCGGTAGCGCCCCTCCGCCTGGACCGGCACGCGCGCCGCGACGGCCGCGGCGGAACCGGCGGGGCTGGTCTGGTCGGCGACGATCATCGAGCTCTGGGTCGGCAGCGGCCGGGTGACGTCGGCCAGCCGCATCACCGCCTGATCGACCTCCTGCTGGGTCCGGCCGGAGGCGACGGCGACGAAGGCCCCGCCGCCGGTGCCGCCGCCAGCCCCACCGCCGGCCGGCAGCGGGTAGACGGCCAGGAAGGGACCGGTGATGGCGGCGGCGCGCGCCTCGCCCAACAGCGGCGCGATGCGGTCGCGGGTGCCGATCAGGATGGCCTTGCCGCCCGGCAGCGGCAGGCTTTCCAGCGTCATGCCGGAGCCGGCGGCTCCAGCCTCCGCCCCCTTCGGCGGCACGGAGACCGCCACCACCCGCGGCGTCTGGTCGCCCAGCAGCAGGCCGTAGGACTGGGCCACCATCGAGCCCCAGCCGAGCTCGTCGGCGTCGATCCCGCCGCCGGGCTCGATGATCGCCAGCGGCTCGCGCGCACGGTCGGACGCGACCAGCAGCTGGCGCATCATGGCGAGGTCGGGCGTGGGGACGCCGCCGTCGGACACCAGCGTCAGCGACGAGGCGGCGAGGTCGATCCGCGCCCACAGGTCGTAGGTGCCGCGCACCGTGCAGATGGCGCGGTGCTGGGCGTTGGTCTGGAAGACGATCTGGTTCTCGCCCGGCCGGATCAGGCTGGCCGGCAGGGTGATGGCGGCATTGACCGGCCCCTTGAAGGCGGCGAGCGGCAGGTCGGCCACCGGCGAGCCGTTGATGAAGACCGACATGGAGCCCTTCTCGGGCAGGATGTCGATGCCGTTCTCGTAGGTCAGCGCCAGCACGACGGAGGTCAGCCCGACCACCGGCGGCAGGACGGCGCGCAGCGCCACCGTCTCCGTCTCGCCATGCAGCGTGACCTCGGCCTGGCCGTCGCGCAGGTTCGACAACGGGATCACCCGCTTGTCGGCAGCCAGCGCCGGGGCGGCCCAGCCGAGCCACAGGGACAGGGCCAGCAGCAGGAGAGCCGGCAGAACCCGGCCGGACCGGCGGCCGCCGGCGGTATGTGCGCGCGAACCGGACATGGCCGCTACGGCGCCTGGAAGGTCAGGATGCGGCGCAGGGCGCCCGGCAGGGCCAGCAGCACATGCCCGAGCCGCGGCACCACCCGCGTGGCGAAGAACAGCAGCCCGCCGAAGAAGGTCGGGGCGCCCACCCGCTTGCGGTCGAGGAAGTCGTCCCAGCCGACGCTGTTGCCGAAGACGAAGCGCGCCATCTCCACGATGTCCTGGCGGTCGCGCGGGGCGAAGCCAGCGCCGACCGCCAGCTCGCCATTGCGCATCTCGATGCGGTGGATGCGGACGCCGGTGGTGGTCGCCGCCTCCGTCTCGGTCGCGGTGATGGTCAGCACCGGCGCCGCGTCCGGCCGGGCCAGCTGCTCGCGCCAGCGCGGATCGGCCAGCAGGCCGACGCCGCCGGCCGAAACGTCGGCGACCGACAGGTCGATGGCGCTGCCGTCCGCCAGCGTCAGCACGGCCGGGCGGTCGACGGTGAAACGCTCCTGCCGGCGGACGCGCTTGCGCTCGTAGACGACGGCGAGGCCGCCCAGCGCCAGCAGCAGGCTCAGCGAGTTCCACACCGCCACCGGCAGGATGGCGGCGCGGTGTTCCGGGAAGACGGAATAGCGCCAGGCGCACATCGCCAGCCCGGCAATCAGCAGCAGGGTGGTGACGATGAAGGGGGTGGCGAGCGGCGAGAAGCCGTCCTGCTCCACCGACTGGCCCTTGGCGGTGACCTTGAACACCGGGTCACGCGGCCGGATCAGCGTCGCCAGCGCCGCGCGGGAGACATGGAAGGACTGGAGATACTCGTACAGTTCCGAGAACAGCGGCCAGCGCATCCGCCCGTGCAGGAACTGCGACAGGAAGGCGGCGGCGAAGACGTGCGGGATGACGAAGCAGGCGAAGTCCGGCAGGTTGATCCGGTAGATCTCAAGCCCGAACAGCGCGTAGCACAGCGGCGACAGCAGGAAGATCGGCCGCCAGAACCAGAAGAACCAGTACAGCATCGTGCTGAGATAGCACAGGCGCTGCGAAAAGGTCAGCCCGCGCTTCAGCAGCGGGTTCTTCAGCAGGAAGAGCTGGATCATGCCCTGGGTCCAGCGCGAGCGCTGGGCGATGAAGCTGTCGAAGGTCTCCGGCTGCAGCCCGGCGATCAGCGGGCGCGGCAGGTAGACGCTGCGCCAGCCGCGCGAATGCAGCTCCAGCGCCGTCTCGCAATCCTCCGTCACCGTGTCGCCGCTGAAACCGCCGACCTCCTCCAGCGCCGACCGGCGCAGGACGGCGGCGGACCCGCAGAAGAAGGAGCCGTTCCAGCGGTCGAGCCCCGGCTGGATCGAGTAGTAGAACATCTCGTTCTCGCTCGGCATCCGCTCGAAGGTGCCGAGGTTGTATTCGACCGGATCCGGGTTGACGAAGAAATGCGGGGTCTGGACCAGGAACAGGCCGGCGTCCTGCTGGAAGAAACCGACCGTCGCCTTCAGGATTCCCACCGTCGGCACATGGTCGGCATCCAGGATCAGCACCAGGTCGCCCGACGTCTTCTGGAAGGCGTGGTTGATATTGCCGGCCTTGGCGTGCTCGTTGCGCGGGCGGGTCATGTAGGTGACCTGGAGCCGTCCGCACAGCGCGGTCAGCGTCTCGCGCCGCCGCAATGCCGCCGCCGCCTGCTCCGGATCGGCATGGGCCAGCTTCTGGTCGGTGCCGCCGTCGTCCAGCAGATAGACATGCAGCTTGTCGCGCGGATAGTCGATGCAGACCGCGGCGGCCAGCGTCGTCTCCAGCAGCTCCGGCTCCTCGTTGTAGGAGGGGATGTAGACGTCGACGCTGGGCCAGAGGGCGGGATCGCCCGTCGGCTCCGACGGCTCGCGGGTGATGGGATCGATGATGACGAACAACGAGGTCAGGAACAGGACGAAGGACAGCGCCTCCGCCGCGAACAGGGTCACGCCGGGAACGAAGTTGACCAGATCGTCCACCGGCGGCAGCGTGCCGGTCAGCCGCCAGAAGAAATAGCGGAAAGTGACGAAGGCCAGCAGCAGCACCGTCAGGGTGCGGGCATGCCAGAATCGCTGTGCGAAGCGCCCCAGGACGAAGGCGGCCACAACCACGCCGACAGAGATCGCGGCGCTGGCAAGTCGCCCGACGGGCAGGGCCGCCAGCGCAAGAAACAAGCCGGCGGACAGCAACAAAAGAATCCAGAGCAGAACGGAGCGCAGCGAGAAACGGCGACTGTTCGGGCTGGACTGTCGTTTGGCGTGTTGCGCCTTATTGTTCAAGGGTCGAACAACGGTCTTGGCGCCCGGCGAAGGTGTCATGCAAATCCGCGGAATGAGTCCATTCTTACCCTAGTGGGTGCCCTCTTGTCGCTCAAGCCTCGTTACAAATCGTTACTGCCTTATGTTAAATTTTGCACAAAAGCGAGCGCAACGGGGCCGTCATTGCGGCCGGAGCGGCCCGCCACCCACCGGCGGCGACTGGCGGCGACTGTAGCGCCATGCCCCGGTCCTGGCGACTCGGGGTTATCGGCAAGTGGCGGCGCCCCGCCACAGCGGGAGATTGCACATCCCAGGGCGGAACGGCGGGACGGGCGGCTTTTTTTGCGAGGCAGCCCTGCGCCCGGCCCCCGCCCCGCGGGGGTGACGCCGGGAGGGAATGCCGCCATGGTGGCGGACAATTCGCCCGCCCCGCCACCGGTTGCAGCACAGGCTCCCGTCACCGCCGATGCCCGCCTTCGCCCTTCTGTCCGACGTCTTCGCCGTGCTGGCCCCCGTGTTCATGGTTGCGGCGCTGGGATATGGCTGGACCCGCGCCAGCCTCCCCTATGACAGCGCCTTCATCACCACCTTCGCGGTCAACGTGTCGTCGCCCTGCCTCGTCTTCTCGGCGCTGACCCGGCTGCACCTGTCGGCCGACGCGATGGCGGAGATGGCGCTCGCGGCGACCGCCTGCATGGGGCTGACCGCGCTGGCGTCGGTGCCGGTCCTGCGGGCGGCGGGGCTGCCGCTGCGGGTCTATGTGCCGGCGATGGCCTTCCCGAATGCCGGCAACCTCGGATTGCCGGTCTGCCTGTTCGCCTTCGGCGAGAGCGGCCTCAGCCTCGCCGTGCTGTTCTATGCCGTCATGTCGGTCGGGCAGTTCACGCTCGGCCCGGCGCTGGCCGCCGGGCGCTTCGACCTCGGGCAGATGGTGCGCACCCCGACGATCTATGCGGTGGGGCTGGCGGTGGCGGTCCAGCTGGCCGATGTGCCGCTGCCGGTCTGGATCGGCAACACCACCACGCTGCTCGGCAACTGCGCGGTGCCGCTGATGCTGTTCTCGCTGGGGGTGGCGCTGTCGAAGCTGCGGCTGTCGGGGGCGGTGCGGGCGCTGTCGATGTCGGCCTTCCGGCTGGGGGTGGGCTTCGCCATGGGGCTGCTGATCGCCTGGGCGATGGGGCTGACCGGGGCGGCCCGCGGCGTCGTGCTGGTGCAGAGCTCGATGCCGGTCGCCGTCTTCAACTATCTGTGGGCGCTGCGTTACGACAATGCGCCGGAGGATGTGGCGGGCATGGTGCTGGGGTCCACCGCCATGGCCTTCGTCGGGCTGCCGGTGCTGCTGATGGTGGTGATGCAATAGACGGAGGGGTTCGATGGCGCACAGGGAACACCGCTATGCCGTCCGGCTCGACTGGACCGGCAATCTCGGCAGCGGCACCTCGTCCTACCGCGGCTACAGCCGCGACCACGCGCTGGGCGCGGGAGACAAGCCGGCGATCCCCGGCTCCGCCGATCCCGCCTTCCGCGGCGATCCGGCGCGCTGGAACCCGGAGGAGCTGCTGGTCGGCGCGCTCTCGGCCTGCCACCAGCTGTGGTACCTGCATCTCTGCGCCGCCGCCGGGATCACCGTCACCGCCTATGCCGACGCGGCCGAGGGGGTGATGGCGGAGGAAGCGGACGGCGCCGGCCAGTTCGTCGCCGTCGTCCTGCGCCCGCGGGTGACGCTGGCGCCGGGGTCGGGGGCAGCGGACATGGAGAAGGCGGTGGCCCTGCACCATGAGGCGGCGGAGAAATGCTTCATCGCCCGCTCGGTGAATTTCCCGGTGCGGCACGAGCCGACGGTCGAGGTAGAGGTCGAGGTTTCGGCCGGCTAGGCAGGCTTGCCCGGACCGGCAGCCGGTGGGTACGACGCTCGGCCATGGATGGCGGAACTTCCGGGTTGCGCGGCTGCATGGGCTGCCTCATGGCTCCCCCAGCTGCGGGAGCGTCGGGTAGGGCCAGCCTTGCGACAGGAAGTAGGCGCCGACCCGACTGTCTATCGCCTGCAGGGTCTGGTCGACCTCGACGGCAAGGCCGTCCTTCTGCAGCGCTTTGAGCCCTTCGCCCACCAGCGCGGGAATGCCATAGCCACCACCCGGCATGCTCCCGGTCGTGGAGTGTGTCGCGAAGTCGAGCAGAGGCGCGTCGCGCGCCGCCGGATCGGCCAAGGTCACGCCGACCTGCAACACGGTCTTGCCGGCACCATAGCCGACGAACACGCGAAGTGCTTTGCTGCCACTGCGGAGAGCCAGAATGCGGCACCGCAGGATCAGGTCCGGAGGCTGCCCGGCCGGCACCACGGCAAGGCGATGGGAGGCAAGGAGCTTCGGGATGCGCTCCGAGAGCGCGGCGGACACGGTGCGCAGGTCGGCGGCTTGGCGTGCGCGGCGAGACGGCTTCTCCGGCGGCAGGCTTTCGTCCTCGATGACCACCCCGATGCTTCTCGGGGGAAGCGAAGACAGGGTCGGCGGCCGGCTCGCAACCTCGTGCACGGTGGTGCCGGCACATCCCGCAATCGACAGGGCGGCAGCGATGACGAGCAGCCGGGCCGCGCGTGCGGACCCCGGACGGAACAAAGACATGGCGACCTCCTGCAATGCCTTGCCTTTATGCCGGAACCAACTAAGGTGCGCGTCTTGCAACAGGTCAAGTTTTGATGGTTTTGGGCCAATGGCAGCGATCTGGCCGGGAGCCGATGCCCCTGCCCTCGACGGGCTCGACGGCGCCGCGCTGCGCAGCGCGGCGACCGGCGGGGACGATCATTTCGCCCGTGGCGCCCATCGCCATCCGCATGGCGAGTTCTTCCTGCTTCGGTCGGGATATATGAGATCGCAGTCGCCGACCGGCCGTTGGCTCATCCCCGCCGGCCACCTGTGCTGGGTGCCTCCCTTCACCGACCATGCCGGCGACACCGCCAATACCGACGGCGTCCGGCTCTATCTCGCGCCCGAGTTCTGCCAGGGCTTTCCCGATGAGCCCGCGGTGATGCGCTGCACCCCCCTGGTCGGCGCCCTGGTCGAGCGGCTGGCTGCCGCTCGGCTGCATCCGGTAATCTCCGGCGCAACCGGACGACTGCTCGCTGTCCTGCAAGACGAGTTGATCGAGGCCAGGGGCGGGCTCATGATGCTCCCGATGCCGCAGGACAGTCGCCTGCGCGGTGCGGTGGAAACGTGGATGGACCGGCCGGACGAGCAGGTCGGGCTCGATGAGATCGCTGCCGCCGCGGGCATGTCGCGCCGAAGCCTCACCCGCAAGTTCAGGCTCGACACCGGGTTGCCGGTGGGCGAGTGGCTCCAGATCGCCAAGCTGATGCACGGCATCGACCTGCTTGCGGCGGGCAGGTCGGTAACGGATACCGCCTTCATGCTCGGCTATGACAGCATCAGCAGCTTCGTGGCGCTGTGCCAGCGCCACACGGGGATGAGTCCGAAGGTGCTGGCCCGTACCCTGACCGCCGGCAAATAGCGCGGTCCTCGTCGCCCGCCATCGCCCTCGTCACGCCGGGCCGGGCCGGGCCGGGCCGTGCGCCCCGTCTCATACCGGCGCCGGCGCGATCCGATAGGCGCAACGCCGCCTGTCGTCCAGGATATGCTCGATGCGCCGGACCGGAACATCGTCCCCGAGCACCCGCTGGAAAAGGTCCAGTTCCGCACGGCAAAAGCCCTGGTCGGCGGTGGCGGCGGCGCAGATCGGGCAATGGTTCTCGACGAGGAGCAGCGTACCGTCCGCCTCCTCCCACCAGTCGGCCATATAGCCTTCCCGGCTTCGGATCGCCGCGATGCCCGCCACGCGGTCCTTCACGGCAACCACATCCCTCAGCTCGGCCATGTAATGCGCCAAGGCGTCATCCCGGCGCGCCGCGATCAACGCATCGAGCGCGTCCCGCCCCAGCGTTTCGCCGATGCTGCGGATCAACTGCACCGCCAACTCGGCATGGGCATCCGGGAAGCGTGCGTGGGCGGCCTCGGTCAAATGCCAGACCTGGGCCGGCCGGCCCACCCCGCGTGACCGGGCACGGGCCTCGACCAGCCCCTCGGCAGCGAGCCTGCCCAGCTGCTGGCGTGCGTTCTCCGACGTCGTTCCAAGCACCTGCCCCAGCTCGGCCGTGGTCTGGGGACCGTGCGTCTTCAGGACGGTCAACAGCTTGTCGGTCGCAGCGGTCGAGGATGACGCATAGTTTTCCAAGCCATGGCTTGACATATTATCTGCCGCCGAATAAACCAAGTTTGTCCTTGGAATTTTAGCCGCTCCGTCATGCCGATGCAATGGCCGGGCGGCCTGGCGAAGGAGGAAACGATGACCGCTGCGTTCGTTCTGCCCGACCTGCCCTATGCCCCGGATGCACTCGGGCCGGCGATGTCGCTGGAAACCATGACGCTTCATCACGGCAAGCACCACGCCGCCTATGTGGCCAAGCTCAACGAACTGGTCCCCGGATCGGCGCTCGCCGGGTTGCCGCTCGAAGATCTCGTCCGGCGCTCCTTTGCCGAGCCGCAGGCCCAGGCCATCTTCAACAACGCCGGACAGCACTGGAATCACATCCATTTCTGGAGCTGGATGAAGCCGGCCGGCGGCGGGGCGGTTCCCGGCGCGCTGGAGCGCCGCATCGTCGACAGCTTCGGTTCCGTCGAGGCGTTCAAAAGCGGTTTCGTCAAGGAGGGCGTCGCGCAGTTCGGCTCCGGCTGGGTCTGGCTCACCGAGGAAGCGGACGGGCGGCTGGCCCTGATGCGCACCCCGAACGGGGAGAACCCGCTGGCGCACGGGCGGCACGCGCTGCTGGGCTGCGACGTCTGGGAGCATGCCTATTACGTCGATTACCGCAACCGCCGTCCCGACTATCTTGCGGCGTTCCTGGAGCAACTGGTCGATTGGGAGGCCGTGGCCGCGCGCCTGGAACAGGCTCCCGGCGCATCCGTCACGGCGTGATCGGCCGACGGTCCGGGCCGGTGCCATGGTAAGCAAGCATGGGGAAAGCATGGCACCGGCCATCGGGGGCCATGCTCCGGCCTGGGCGTCAGCGACGCTCCGATCTCCGGTTTTCAATTGGGTTTTCGCCGTCTTCGCCCGGTGGCCGCATCCGCGGCCAGGGCGGAAAAAGACGGTGGCTGACCTTCGAGCACGCGAGGCTGACGGCTGGCTTCCGGTATAAGTGCGTTCGAATGAGCAAATGATAACGATTATCATTTGCATGTCAAGCGCCAATCGCCGGTTCCCGATCTACCCGAGCAGCCGCTCGAACAGGTCGTCGCCGCCCATCTGGCCGCCCTTCAGCATCAGCTCCAGCCCGTCGACCGCCGGGTCGTCGGCATGGGTGCGGCTGACGGTGACGCCGGGCGCCAGCGTGCAGCGATAGGACAGCCCCCAGCAGCCGAGCGCCCGCACCGCGAGGCTGGAGGTGTCGCCGCCGGCGATGCCAATGCGGCGCAGCGGCCCCCCCCGCAGCGCCACGGCCCGCAGCACCGCAACGACGAACGCCGCGGTGGCGGCGGCGACCCGGCCGGCCCGGGCGGTGTCGGCGGTGCCGGGCTCGGCGGGGGCGGTCCAGACCAGGGTGTGGCGGCCGGCGCAGAGCGCGGCGACGACCTCGTTCAGCAGGGAGGCTGCATAGCCGGGATCGTCGCACAGCGCCGCGGCGTCGGCCCGGATACGGGTGTAGGAAGCGGCGGCTTCGATCTGCCGGCGCGTCACCGGCGACAGGCTGCCGGCCATCAGGAAGACCGGCGACGCGGCGGGGGCGAGCGGCGGCTCGTCCCGGACGGTGGCGGAAGGCGCCTCGTCCCAATGGGCGGCCAGCGCCTGGGCGACACTGCTCGGCCCGACCGCCAGCAGGGGGCAGCGGCGGGCACGGCTCCAGATCAGCCGCCCGACCGTGGCAAGGTCGGCGCTGCGCGCCACGTCCAGCAGGACGGCCGGCGGCGCCTCGTCCAAAATCCGTTCCAGCCGGGCGTCGAGGTCGGCGTCGGCGCGGCCGTAGTCGGGATAATGCAGCGCCGCCACGCCCTCCAGCCCCTGCGCCGCGAGATGGCGGCGCAGGTCGGCCTCGGCCATCGGGGTGACGGGGTGGACGCTCATGGTCGGGTGGCGGTCGATGCGGTGGACCGTGCCGCCGGTGCCGGCCGCGGCGAACAGGGTGCTGAACAGGCAATGGCGGCCGATGTTCGGCTGTCCGCCCACCACCGGACGGAATCGGTTGGGGAAATGCGGCGCCAGCGTGCGCACCGCCTCGCCGATGCTGCCGACCGCGGGCGCGCTGTCGAAGGTGGAGCAGCATTTGTAATGCAGCACCGGCACGCCCAGCGCCGCGAAGAAACGGCCGACCGGCTCCAGTTCCGCCCGCATGGCCTCGGGCGCCATGCTGCGCGCCGCCCCGGCGATTCCGACCGCATCGAGCGGGCCGGCATTGCCCAACCGGGCGACGTCCGGCACGTCGAGGAACAGCAGTGCCCGCCGGCCCGCCGTCGCCAGCGCGGCCAGCGTGTCGGTCGCGCCGGTGAAGTCGTCGCCGTACCAGCCCAGACGGGGGATTGGAGCCATGGCGCTCAGCCCTTCCTGCCGAAGAAATCCAGGGCGTGACGCAGCTCCGGCTGCTCCGCCGCGGCATCCTCCAGCCGGCGACCGGCGCGCACCGCGTCCCAGGCCTGGCGGATGCTGCGCACCCCGGCATCCGGGCCGTCGGGATGGGCCATGATGCCGCCGCCGGACA
Source organism: Azospirillum thiophilum (assembly GCF_001305595.1). Classification (NCBI taxonomy): domain Bacteria; kingdom Pseudomonadati; phylum Pseudomonadota; class Alphaproteobacteria; order Rhodospirillales; family Azospirillaceae; genus Azospirillum; species Azospirillum thiophilum. The sequence continues at coordinate 235,878 of NZ_CP012402.1, read as the reverse complement.
TGAACAGCAGGTCGGCCGTCCCCACCGCCTCCCAGGTGACCGGCACCGTGCCGGCCCATTGCCCGGACGAGAAGGCGGGCATGACGACGTCCCCCACATCCCCTCTCCCCCCCGGGGAGAGGGTTGGGGTGAGGGGGGCGCGTTGCATGGAGGTGTCGGCAGGCGTCGGCGTATCCGGTTTCCCCAAATCCACGCCGTGCGTCCCCCTCACCCCGACCCTCTCCCCGGGGGGGAGAGGGGGAGCATCATAAGCCAGCGGCGCGAGGCAGGCGCGGGCGCCGTCGATCACCTCTGCGTCGGGCTGGGCGAACTTGCCGTCCAGGCCATGGACATGCATGTGGTCGACGCCGGCCAGACGCCACAGCGCCTGATAGGCGTCGAAGCCGATGCCGAGCAGCGGATGGCGCGACAGGGCGCCGAAGCCGTTGCGGTGGCCGTGCAGCACCAGCCCGCTGTGCCGGCGCAGCGTCTGGACCGCCGAATGGCCGCACCAGTTCAGGCTGACCATGATGCAGGACCCGCCCTCGCGCTCCACCAGATCGGCATGGCGGCGCATGGCGTCGGTCTCGTCGGTGATGTTGAAGGCGACCATCACATGCTTGCCGGTGCGGTCCTGGTGGCGGCGCACCCGGTCCATCACCGCCGGGATGCGCTGGGCCAGCGGCGCATGCACCGGATCGGCGCAGATCTCGTCGTCCTTGATGAAGTCGAGCCCGGCGGCGCACAGGGTGCCGACCAGATCGCCGGTCTCCTCGGCCGACAGCCCGACATTGGGCTTGAGGATCGAGCCGACCAGCGGCCCGTCGGCCACCCCGGTCAGCCGCCGGGTGCCGGCGATGCCGTGGACCGGCCGGTCGAAGCGGTCGCGGTAGGCCTGCGGCAGCCGCAGGGACTCAAGCCGCAGGCCGGTCACCTCCCCCAGGTCGTAGAGGTTGCCGGCAACGGTGGCGGCCAGCGTCGGCAGGTTGGCGCCGATGTTGCCGGTCGGGAAGGAGATGGTGACGCGCGCCCGCTGCCACGGGCCCGAATTGCGCTGGCGCTCCAGCCAGCTGTTGGGCAGGGCCGGCGTTTCGGCGACGTCGAGCTTCTCCACCGATTCCACGATGGCGCGGGCGCGGGCGCGCAGGTCGTCGGTCTCGCCATGGACACGGGTGAAGGTGCCGCAGGACTGCTCGCCCGCCATCACCTCCGCCACCTTGGCCGGAGCGAGGGGGGTTTCGATCAGGTATGTCGCTTCGATGCGGTCGGCGTGCATGGGAGTGGCCTTGTTCGGTCGCATGGAGAGTGATGGCTTACGAATGCCCCCACCTATCCTCCCCCGCCGGGCGGGGGAGGGACTGCCGCCGCTCTCCCGCTTCAGCAGTCGTCCCCTCCCCCGCCCAGCGGGGGAGGGTCAGGGTGGGGGTTAACTTGCCGTCATGGATTGCTCTTACAGCTTGCCCAGGTCCGGGAAGGGCCGCACCGGATCACTGCCGTCCCAGCCCATCGAGGCCTCGCGGATCAGGTCGAACATTTTGCCCTTGGGGCCGGCGACCTCCGACAGCTCGATCACCGTGCCGGGATGGTATTCGGTGTCGAAATAGATGAAGCGGCCCTTCTCGCCGACCTCGCCGCTCATCACCGGCTTGAAGCCTTGCCCGAGCAGCCGGTCGAGGTCGGCGTCGTAATCCTCGGTCCAGTAGGCGACATGCTGGAGCCCGGTGTTCCCGGCCTGGAGGAAGTCGCGGTACATCGACGGCGCGTCGTTGCGGGTCTGGATCAGCTCCATCTGCAGCGGGCCGGAATTGGCCAGCGCCACCGAATTGTGAACCTCGTAGCTTTCGCCGCGGTAGCTGTAGTTCCGGATCGGAACCCGCTCGTTGTAGAACCACGGACCGATGCCGAGCGTGCGGCTCCAATAGTCCATGGCGGCCTCGATGTCGCGCACGACGTAGCCAGCCTGACGGATCTGGCCGAAGAATCGGCTCATTGAAAGAACTCCGGATATGAGGGGGATCGGGAAGAGCCGGCGGCGTTAACGAGCGCCGAAACCAAGCCCGCCTTCAGCGGGCGCTAAAACCGAGCCCGCTTTCAGCGGGCGAGGAAACCGGTCGAAATCCAGGGGATGGCGGCGACGATCACCAGCCCGACCAGCAGGGCGCCGACATAGCCCCAGATGTGCTTCAGGCCCTCGTCGGGATTGACCTTGCTGATGGCGCAGGCGCCGTAATAGCCGACGCCGAAGGGCGGGGCGAACAGGCCGATGCCCATGGCGAAGATGACGACCATCGCGTAATGCACCTCGTGCACCCCGGCGGCGCGGGCGATGGGGAACAGCAGCGGGCCGAACAGCACGATGGCGGGGATGCCCTCCAGCACGCTGCCCAGGATGATGAAGGCGACGATCGAGATGGCGAGGAAGCCGTAGGCGCCGCCGGGGATGCCGGCCATGAAGGCCGCCAGGTCGGACGAGAAGCCGGACTGGGTCAGGCCCCAGGCCATCGAGGTGGCGCAACCGACGATGAAGATGATCGCCCCGGTCAGCGACGCCGTCTCGATCAGCATCGGCTTCAGCCGGCGCCAGTCGAACTGGCGGTAGATCAGCAGACCGACGATCGCGGAATAGGCGATGCCGATGGTCGACACCTCGGTCGCCGTCGCGATGCCCTCGACCACCGCGGCGCGGATGACGAAGGGCAGCAGGATGGCGGGCAGCGCCACCATGGCGAGCCGTCCGATCTCGCGGCCGGGGGTGCGCTCGACGTGGCTCAGATCCTCGTTGCGGTAGCGGCGCCAGACGACGAAGCACAGGCAGGCGCCGAGCACCACGCCGGGCAGCATGCCGCCGGTGAAGAGTGCCGCGATGGAGACGCCGGTGACGGAGCCGATGGTGATCAGGACGATGCTGGGCGGGATGGTCTCGGTCTGGGCGCCGGTCGCCGACAAGAGCGCCACCAGGTCGCCCGGAGGGGCGCCGCGCTTCTTCATCTCCGGGAACAGCACCGGGGCGATGGCCGCCATGTCGGCGATCTTCGAGCCGGAAATGCCGGAGACCAGATACATCGCGCCGATCAGCACATAGGACAGGCCGCCGCGGACATGGCCGAGCAGGCTGGCCAGGAACTGGATCATGGCGCGGGCCATGCCGGTCATCTCGATCAGGAGACCGAGGAAGACGAACAGCGGCACCGCCAGCAGGATCAGGTGCGACATGCCCTCGTCCAGCCGGCCGACCATCACCAGCAGCGGCGTGGAGGTGGTCAGCGCCAGATAGGAGAAGGTGGCGAGCGCGAAGGAGAAGGCGATCGGCACCCCGGCGAAGACGTTGGCGGCGACCAGCCCGACGAAGAAGATGACGAGGTTGAGCTGCCCAAGCGGCTTCAGCACCGGCCCGGCGGCCCAGAAGCCGCCGACGATGACGCCGGTCACCAGCGCCGCCGCCAGCACGGTGCGCGGCCGGGCAACCCGCAGCAGCCTGAACAGCGCCGCCACCAGCATCAGCCCGAGCCCGACCGGCAGGGCTGAGGCCCGCCAGGCGTTGGAGATCTCCATCGCCGGGGTGGTGATGAACTGCTCCTCCATCGCATAGTCGACGGCGTGGTAGAGCACCAGCGCCAGGAAGGCGATGGGCGCGGTGATGGCGATGCATTCCAAGAGGCTGCGCGCCTGGGGGCCGACGCGGCTGACGAGGCCCGTCATCCGCATGTGCTCGCCCCGGCGCAGCGCCACGACGGCGCCCAGCATCGACAGCCAGAGGAACAGGATCGACGCCAGCTCGTCCGACCAGACCAGCGGGGTGTGGAACAGGTAGCGGGCGGCGACGCCCGCCAGCAGGACGACGATCTCGACCAGCACCAGAAGGCCCGCCACGACCTCCACCCCGACGGACAGGCCGTGGTCGATCTTGCGGAACAACGAAGCGGCACCGCCCGCGGACGCGCCGCCGGGCGCCTCCGCATAGCCGTGGACCGGTTCGGACAGGTGGGACATGGCGGGGGGTTCCTTCATGCGACGGGGACCGGAGGGAGGAAGGATGCGGTCAGGCGAGCTTGCCGACCGCCTCCTCCAGCAGGCCCCAGGCCTCGTCGCCGAAACGGCCCTTCCATTCGCCGTAGAAGCCCGCCTCGCGCAGCTTGGCGCGGAAGCTGTCGGGCGACGGCTGGTTGAAGGCCAGCCCCTTCGATTCCAGGTCGGCGCGGACCGAGGCGTTCAGCGCCTTGATGTCGCCGCGCTGGGCCATGCCGGCGTCGTTGATCGCGGTGGCCACCACGGTCTGCATGTCGGCCGGCAGGCCCTTCCAGGCGCGGCCGTTGGCGATGAACCAGAAGCCGTCCCAGATGTGGTTCGACAGCGAGCAGAACTTCTGCACCTCGTACAGCTTGGCGACCTGGATGATCGGCAGCGGGTTCTCCTGCGCGTCGACGATCCGGGTCTGCAGCGAGGAATAGACCTCGCTGAACTGCAGGCTGGCCGGGGCGGCGCCCAGCCCCTTGAACATGGAGATGCTGAGCGGGCTGACCGGGACGCGGATCTTCAGGCCGTTCATGTCGGCGGCCGAATTGATCGCCTTGTCGCCGCTGGTCATCTGGCGGAAGCCGTTGTCCCACATCTTCTCGAAGGCGTAGAGCCCGACCTTGGAGATCGCCTCGCGGACATGGGCGCCAAGCTTGCCGTCCATCGCCTTCCAGACCTGATCATAGTCGGAGAAGGCGAATCCCACCGCGTTGATCGCGGCGACCGGGACCAGCGTGGCGATGACCAGCGCCGACGGCGTGAAGAAGGTCAGGCCGCCGCTGCGCACCTGGGACAGCATGTCGGTGTCGCCGCCGAGCTGGTTGTTGGGGAAGATCTTGACCGAGACCTTGCCGTTCGACTCTTTGGCGATGCGCTCCGCCGCCTCCTGGGCGCGGACATTCAGCGGGTGGCTCAGCGGCAGGTTGTTGCCGTATTTCAGGTCGAACTCGGCGGCGCGCGCGATGTGCGGCATGCCGATGACGGCGCCGGCCGCGCCGAGCGCCGGAAGCACCGCCGGAACGGTCGCCATCGCCTTCAGCATCTTGCGGCGGGTCAAACTGGTCATTGTCCATCCTCCCATTGGGTTGCGGCCGACGTTGCTTTCCGGCCTTGCGTTTCTGATGTGATCTGATGTCAATTGATGATTGTTGAAGGGACGGTAGGTCCGCAGCCGATCAGTGTCAAACACGAATGATGATGGTTTTTGATGGTTTCGCTGAAGAATGAACCGGAAGCCGGTACCCTGTCGCGCGCCCTGCCGCGGGTGGTCGACATCGCACAGGCGGCGGGCGTGTCGACCGCGACGGTCGACCGCGTGCTGAACCACCGGCCGGGGGTGCGCGCCGCCACGGTGCAGCGGGTGCTGAAGGCGGCGGCGGATCTCGACTATCTGCCGGAATCCGAGCTGCATCCGGCGGTGGCGGCCAAGCCGATGCGGCTGTCCTTCCTGCTGCCTGCCGGCAACAACCGCTTCCTGACCGGGCTCGGCGAGATGATCCGCCGCGCCGACTCCCTGCTCGCCCCGCAAGGGGTGAAGGCCCAGGTCGAGTTCATCAAAAGCTTCAATCCGGAGCTGCTGGCCCGCAGCCTGTTCCAGCACGGCCGCCGGGCCGACGGCGTCGCCTTCATGGCGCTGGAGCATCCGGCGGTGCGCGAGGCGGTCGACGCGCTGGCCGAGCGCAACGTGCCGGCGGTGACGCTGATCTCCGACATCCTGAACTGCCGGCGTGCCGGCTATGTCGGGCTGGACAACCGGGCGGCGGGCCGGACGGCCGGCTATCTGATCGCGCGCTTCCTCGGGCGGCGGACGGCCAAGGTGGCGATGATCGCCGGCAGCCTGAGCTACCGCGCCCACGAGGACCGCGAGATGGGCTTCCTGCATGTGCTGAAGGAGATCGCGCCCGGCATCGAGGTGGTCGGCCTGCGCGAGGGGCATGACGACGAGGGCAAGAGCTACCGCCAGACCCGCATGCTGCTCGGCCTGCATCCCGACCTCGCCGGGGTCTACAACATCGGCGGCGGGGCGGAGGGGGTGGCCCGCGCGCTGAAGGAGACGCGGCGGGAGCGTGAGATCGTCTTCGTCGGCCACGGCCTGACCAACGAGACGCGCGCGATGCTGATCGACGGCACGTTGGACGCGGTCATCACCCAGGACCCGCGCAACACGCTGTCGGCCTGCGTCGGCATCTTCACCAATCTGCGCGCCGGACGGCCAGCCATGCAGGGGGTGGAGACGCCGCGCGGCGAAGTGATCTTCCGCGAGAACCTGCCGCAGGGCATGCTGCCGGACGAGTGACCCGAACCAGAGCCGGAAAGCCGATGTCCGACAGCATGAAAGACGTCCCTCCCCCCGCCCCCTTGCCCCGCCCCCTGCCCGTCCTCGACGCCGTCGCCGGCCGGCGCAGCGTCCGCGCCTTCCTGCCGACCCCGGTGGAGCGCGAGACGGTGCTGCGCATCCTCGACCTCGCCGCCCGCGCGCCGAGCGGCTCCAACATCCAGCCCTGGAAGGTCCACGCCATCGCCGGGGAGGCGCGCGCCGCCCTGTCGGCGGAACTGCTGGCCGCCCATGAGGCGGGAGATCCCGAGGTGCCGGAATATCCCTATTATCCAGAGCACTGGCGCGAGCCCTATCTCGCCCGGCGCCGCGCGGTGGGCTGGGCGCTCTACGGCGCGCTCGGCATCGGCAAGGGCGACCGCGAGCGGATGGCGCGGCAGCATGGCCGCAACTGGCTGTTCTTCGGCGCTCCGGTCGGGCTGTTCTTCACCATCGACCGCGACATGGGCAAGGGCGCCTGGCTCGACCTCGGCATGTTCATGCAGACCGTGATGATCGTCGCCCGCGGCTTCGGGCTGGAGACCTGCCCGCAGGCGGCCTTCTGCTACCGCCATGCGATCACCGCCCGCCATCTCGGCCTGCCGGACACCGAGATCATCGCCAGCGGCATGTCGCTCGGCCATGCCGACTGGTCGGCGCCGGAAAACAACTTCCCGACGGAGCGCGAGCCGGCGGAGGGCTTCACCCGCTTCGTCGGGTTCTGAGCCCCTCACCCCGTCAGGGCCGCAACCACGGCATCCTGCAGGCGGGCGGGCTGGATCGGCTTGTGCAGCAGGGCGCATTGGGCGCCGGCCGCCTCGCGCAGGCGGTCGGCCGAGGTGTCGCCGGTCAGCAGGATGCCCGGCACGTCGCGCGACAGGCGGCGGCGCACCATGTCCATCACCATCAGCCCGGTGGTCCCCTCCGGCAGCCGGTAGTCGGCCAGGATCAGGTCGGGCACCTCACCGGCTTCGGCCAGACCGTCGAGCAGGCCGTCGGCCTCGGTCCCGCTGCCGGCCTCGACCACGCGGTAGCCCCACTCCTCCAGCATCAGCACCAGCGCCATGCGGATGACTGCATCGTCCTCCACCAGCATGATCAGCCGGTCGGCACTGTCGCCGGACGGCTCGCCGCCACCGGTGCCGGCGCCGGACGGCTCCCGGCCGCCGGGCCTGCTCCCGGTCAGCGGCAGGGAGACGGTGAAGCGGCTGCCGCGGCCGAGCGAGGAAGTCACGTCGATGACGCCGCCCAGCATGGTGACCAGCCGCTTGGCGATGCTCAGCCCCAGCCCCAGCCCTTCCCGGCGGTCGCGGGCGGCGTTGCCGACCTGGAAGAAATCCTGGAAGATGCGGTCGACATGCCGGTCGGCGATGCCGATGCCGCTGTCCCACACCTCGATCTGCAAGCGGTCGCCGCGGCGGCGCGCCCCCATCAGGATGCGGCCGCCGGGGGCATAGCGCAGCGCGTTGGCCAGCAGGTTGCGCAACACCCGCTCCAGCAGGCCGGGGTCGGTCCGGGTGGCCAGCGGCGGCGCCACCATGCGCAGGCGCTGCCCGCTGCGCTCGGCCAGGGGGGCGAATTCGCCGTGCAGGCGGGTCAGCAGGGCACAGACATCGACCGGCTCGGGGTTCGGCGCCACCAGGCCGGCCTCCAGCCTGGAGATGTCGAGCATCCCGTCCAGCATGCCGCCCAGCCCGCCGAGCGAGGATTGGATCTGCTCCGCCATCCGCCGGGCCTCGCCGGACAGGCTTTCCTTCAGCAGCAGGTCCGACAGCAGGACGAGCGCCTGCACCGGCTGGCGCAGATCGTGGCTGGCCGCCGCCAGGAAGCGTTCGCGGGCGTCGAGCGCGACGTTCAGCTCGCGTTCCAGCGCCTTCACCGCGGTGATGTCGGCGACGCTGGACACCACCGCCTCGACCCGGCCCGCCGGATCGGCGACGGGGTGGCTCGATACCCTGAGCCAGCGGGTCGGGGCGGTCGCCTCGTCGCCTTCGACCACGCCGACGATGCGCTCCACCACCGGCCTGCCGCTGTGCGCCGCCTCCGCCGCCGGAGGCAACCCGTGCATCCGGTTGCCGTTGGCGTCGATGAAGCGGCGCCCGGCGGTGGTCGGGACCAGGGTGTCGGGGGCGGTCGCCGGAGCCAGCCGGCCGTCGCCGTCATAGCCCGGCGCGGTGGGGTCGAGCAGCGGCCGGGCCGGGCCGCCCAGCAGCCGCTCCGCCATCGCGTTCGCCAGCAGGCTGCCGCCGTCGGCGGAGATCATCGCCAGCGCGTCGTGCAGCGACTGCACCAGCACCCGGTGCCGCCGCTCGCTGAGATTCAGCGCCGCTTCCGCCGAGCGCCGGGCGGTGACGTCGCGGAAGGCGACGACGGCACCCTGGATGCGCTCCGCGATCGGGGCGGCCAGCGGGGCGAAGCCCTTGCCGGAGGCCAGGATCGGCGAAACGGAGACCTCCACCTGCATCAGGCCGCCATCCTGCCGCCGCAGCCGTTCGCAGGCGATGCTGCGCGGCCGGCCGTCGGCCAGCGACAGCGCCAGCGCCCGGGCGGCACCGCCTTCCGCCATGCCGCCGTCCGTGGCGCCCTCCATCTCCGGGTCCGGCCCGGCCAGCAGGTCGGACGGCGGGCGGCCGATCAGATCGAGGTCGAGGCGCCCGGTCATCGCCGTCGCCGCGGCGTTGACGAAGCGGATGCGCCCGTCCGCGTCCACCCCCAGGATGCCGTCGCCGACCGACTGCAGGATGTGGTGGTAGTCGGCCCGCGCCCGCTCGGCGTCGTCGCGCGCCTGCTGGACCTCGCGCAGCCAGAGATTCCGCTCGGTCACGTCGGTGATGGTCAGCAGCACGTCGCCACGGTCGCCGTCGTCCAGCGCCACGCTGCGGGCGTCGGTCAGCCCGTCGATGACCGCGCCCTGCGGCCCGACATAGCGGAACTCCTGCCGGACCCATTGCCCGGTCTCGCGCAGCCGGCCGAGCGCGGTGAACAGGCGGCCATGGTCCAGCCTGTCGACCAGCAGGGTCAGGGGCCGTCCCTTCAGCCGCAGCATCGGCAGGCCGAACTGCCGCTCGGCCGCGGCATTGGCCTCGCCGACGATGCCGGCGGCATTCACCGCCAGACAGGCCAGCGGCACCGACTGGAACAGCTGGAGATATTGCAGGCGCGACGCCTCCAGCGCCTGCTGGGCGCCACGCAGCTCCTCGTTCTGGATCTCCAGCTCGGCCTGATGGACATAGAGCTCGTGCAGCAGCTCCTTCATCGAGGTGGCGGTGAGGTCCGCCGCCTCGACACCGCCGCCAAGGGCGGTTTCGGCACGCCGCCGCAAATGGCCGGAGGACTCGTCGCTCATCGTTTCCCCGTGCCCCCGGCAATGGCTCCGCCCAGCTGCAACTCCATCAGCTTGCGGTTGGTGATGTTGATGTGGCTGACGACGATGCCGCCGCTGCCGTCGTTCAGGCGGTTCGCATGCATCAGGAACCAGCGCCGCTCGCCCGGCGAATGGCAGGGATATTCGATGGTGAAGCCGTCGGCTTCGCCGTCCAGCATGCGGCGGAGCCCGTCATGCACGGCGCGGCCGATCCCGCCCTCCTCGCCATCGCCATCGCCATCGCCATCCCCGGCCCCGGCCGCGTCCGGAGAGAGACAGACGTCGAGATAGTTCGTGCCGACGCCGCAGCGGTCCAGCGCCGGGGCGCCGTTGCGCTCGGCGAAGCCGCGCCACGCCGCGTTGACCATGACGATCCGGCCCTGCCGGTCGGTGACGGCGATGTGCTCCGGCAGGCTGTCGAGCACGCTCTGCAGCCGCTCCTCCGCCCGCTTGGTGTCGGTGACGTCGACAAAGGTCACCACCACCCCGGCCACCCGGCTCTTGTCGGTCAGGTAGGGCAGGATGCGGGTCAGCACCCAGCGCGTCCCCGGCTCGCCGCCATCGCGCAGGCGGGAACCGTGCAGCCGGTAATCGTGCAACTTGACATGGCGTTCCACCGGCTCGCTGCCCCGGAACACCGCCTCGATGTCGGCCAGGAAGCCCGGATAGTCGATGTTGGTCGACAGATGCGCGATGGAGCGGCCGATGTCGCGCGGGATGATGTTGATGAAGCCGGCCGCCGCCGGGGTGAAGCGGCGGATGACGAAGTCGTCGTCGAGGAACACCGTGCCGATCTCGGTCGAGTGCAGCAGGTTGTCGAGATCGTTGGTGATCTCCGTCAACTCCTCGACCTTCGCCTGGTATTCGGCATTGACCGAGTAGAGCTCCTCGTTGACCGACTGCAATTCCTCGTTGGTGCTCTGAAGCTCCTCGTTGGAAGCGAGAAGCTCCTCGTTGGTGGCCTGGAGCTCCTCGTTGGCGGTCTCCAGCTCCTCGATGGTCGCCTGGAGATTCTCGCCGCGCGACAGCAGCTCCTGCTCCAGCCCGCGGATGCGCTCGGCGGCATCGGCATTCAGGTCGAAGTCGGACTCGCGCACCGGCAGGCGGGGCGCGTCGGCGCGGTCCAGCACCACCAGGGCGAAGCGGCGCCCGGTCTTGCGCACGGCATAGGGCTGCACCCGCAGGCTGATGGCGGCGACGCCCTCGCGGTCCTTGACCGGGATGCCGGACAGCGAGAACTCCTCGCCCGACCGGAAGGCGCGGTTCAGCGCCGTGCCGGTCACCATGGCGACCGACGAGGGCAGCAGCTTCAGCACGTTCAGCGTCGCCCCGCCGGGCGGCAGCTTCAGCAGGGCGGAGGCGTCGCCGAACACATGCATGATGTCGAGCTTTTCGTCGACCAGCAGGCAGGGCGGCACATAGGCCTTCATCAGCGCGCCGATCGCCTCGTCGATGGCGGCGCCCTCGTCCAGCGCATGGCCGCCCCCATAGCCGGCCCCATGGCCCACCCCGTAGCTGCCGCCATGGGCCAGGCCGTCCTCGCCATGGCGGGAGGGCAGGGCGGCGACGGTCGGCACCAGCAGCCGCGACAGCCGGAAGGACCCGGCGCGCAGGCTCTGGTAAATCTTGTTGCGGCTGTCGATGGTGTGGAAGTCGGGCTGCAGGTCGCCCAGCGTCTCGCTGCTGCCGAGGAACAGGAAGCCGCCCTGGCGCAGCGCGTACTGGAACAGGCCGAGCACCTTGCGCTGCAACGGCTGGTCCATGTAGATCAGCAGGTTGCGGCAGCTCAGCAGGTCGATCTTGGTGAAGGGCGGGTCGCGCATGATGTTGTGCGCGGCGAACACCACCATGCGGCGGATGTCGCGCGCCACCACATAGGTCTCGCCGCGCAGGGTGAAGAAACGGGCGAGCCGTTCCTGCGACACGTCCTCGGCTATTGTGCGCGGATATTCGCCGAGGCTGGCATGCTCGATGCTGTCCTTGTCGATGTCGGTGGCGAAGATCTTGACGTCGACGCTGCGGCCCATCCGCTCCTGCGCCTCGGCGAACAGGATGGCGATGGAGTAGGCCTCCTCCCCGCTGGCGCAGCCGCAGACCCAGACGCGGATCATGTCGAGCGGGCTGCGGTTCGCCAGCAGGCCGGGGATCACCTTGTCGGCCAGCACGCGGAAGGCGGCCTCGTCGCGGAAGAAGCGGGTGACGCCGATCAGCATCTCCTTGTAGAGGCTGACCGTCTCCGCACTGTTCCGCCGCAGCAGGGCGGCGTACTCCTCCATCGAGTCCAGCCCGGCGCCCTGCATCCGCCGCTCGATCCGCCGCAGCAGGGTCGCCAGCTTGTAATGCGAGAAATCGACCCCGGTGACCGACCGGATGACCGCGACGATCCGGGCCAGCGGGTCGTCGCCGTCGTCGTGCAACCGCCGGGTCGGCAAGGGACGGGCGCGGGTCGACGCCTTGCGCGCATGCTCGATCAGCCTGGCCGGCAACTCGTCCGGCGGCAGGATGGCGTCGATCCGGCCGGCGGCGAGCGCGCTGCGCGGCATGCCGTCGAACTGCGCGGTCTCGGGCCGCTGCACGGCGGTGAAGCCGCCGGCCGCCTTGATCGCCATCAGGCCGCGCGTGCCGTCCGACCCGGTGCCCGACAGGATGACGCCGAGCGCGTGCGGCCCCTGGTCGCGCGCCAGCGCCGTCAGGAAGATGTCGATCGGCAGGCTGAGGCCGCCGCCCGCATCCTTGGCGGTCAGGCGCAGGCGGCGGTCCTCGATGCTGAGATGCTTGGCCGGCGGCAGCAGGTAGACGGTGTTGCGCTGCACCGGAACGCCGTCGGTCGCCTGCACCACCTCCATCGCCGTGTGCTTGGCCAGCAGGTCGACCATCAGGCTCTTGTGCACCGGCGACAGGTGCTGGACCACGACATAGGCGAGGTCGCTGTCGCCCGGCACCGCGGCGAAGAACCGCTGCAACGCCTCCAGCCCGCCGGCCGAGGCGCCGATCCCGACGATGCAGCAGGCGGGATCCGCCGGCAGATCGCCCTCCGCCCGGAGATCCGGCATCGATAGGGCGGCGGCATCGGACTCCTGTGCCGCGATATCGTTCCGGGAGGATTGCGTAACCGGGAGGTCCGATGTCACGGTGTGAAACGAGTCCCTTCAGAGCGGCGGACCAAACGAGGCACAGGCTATATCCGTCCGATTCCGATAAATCAACTTGCCTGTCGGAAAGCGCGATGCTTCCCGTGTCATCATTTCAATTGGCATCCTCGACCCGATCTATCGATTCGACTTTGGTTTTATAACCAATGTATTAGGTTGACATTTCATGCACGGCCCCAACGGTTCGCCGGCCGCAAGGCCGGGAAAGCCGGGCATAGGGACCTGACGCGGGCGAAAATCCTGCTATGTTTGCGGCTTGCGCATCATCATGCGATGCGTCCGGACGATGGGCGGCAGCGGGAACGGGATATGAGCTTCACCTCGATCTATCGGCACGGCTTCGCGCGGGTGGCGGCCTGCACAACCCGCTGCACCCCGGCCGACCCGGCGGCGAACGCCGCCGCGATCCTCGACGCGGCGCGCGCCTGCCATGACAAGGCGGTGGCGGTGGCCCTGTTCCCCGAACTGGCGCTGTCGGGCTATGCCATCGACGACCTGCTGATGCAGGACCCGCTGATCGACGCGGTGGAACGGGCGATCCTGGAACTGGTGCAGGCGTCGGCCGATCTGATGCCGCTGCTGCTGGTCGGCGCCCCGCTGCTGCATGAGGGGCGGCTCTACAACACGGCGGTGGCGATCCACCGCGGCCGGCTGCTGGGGGTGGTGCCGAAGCTGCATCTGCCGAACTACCGCGAATTCTACGAACGCCGCTGGTTCGCGTCGGGCACCGGCATGGCGGGGGGGACGATCCGCATCGGCGGCCTGACCGCCCCCTTCGGCCCCGACCTGCTGTTCGCGGCGGAGGACCGGCCGGGGCTGGTCGTCCATGCCGAGATCTGCGAGGATCTGTGGGTCGCGGTGCCGCCGAGCGCCACGGCGGCGCTGGCCGGCGCCACGGTGCTGACCAACCTGTCGGCCAGCAACATCACCATCGGCAAGGCCGACACCCGCCGGCTGCTGGCCCAGTCGCAATCGGCGCGCTGCCTCGCGGCCTATCTCTATTCGTCGGCCGGGACGGGGGAATCCACCACCGACCTCGCCTGGGACGGCCAGACCTCGATCTTCGAGAATGGCGAGATGCTGGCGGAGACCGACCGTTTCCCCGACGGCGCCCAGATGGCGGTCGCCGACGTCGATCTCGACCTGCTGCGGCAGGAGCGGCTGCGCCAGGGCACCTTCGACGACAACCGCCGGCTGCACGGGCAGGCCACCGGCGGTTTCCGCAGCATCGCCTTCCGGCTGGACCCGCCGGCCGGCGATGTCGGGCTGCTGCGCGTGGTGCCGCGGCTGCCCTTCGTGCCGGCCAATCCGGAGCGGCTGGAGCAGGACTGCTACGAGGCCTACAACATCCAGGTCGCCGGGCTGGTGCAGCGGCTGCGCGCCGCGCGGATCGGGCGGGTGGTGATCGGCGTGTCGGGCGGGCTGGACAGCACCCATGCGCTGATCGTCGCCGCCCGCGCCATGGACCGGCTGGGGCTGCCGCGGACGGGCATCCTCGCCTACACCATGCCCGGTTTCGGCACCAGCGAGGGCACCAAATCCAACGCCTGGCGGCTGATGACCGCGCTTGGGGTGACGGCGCGGGAGCTCGACATCCGGCCGGCGGCCAACCAGATGCTGCGCGACATGGAGCATCCCTATTCCCGCGGCGAGGCGGTGTACGACATCACCTTCGAGAATGTGCAGGCGGGGCTGCGCACCGACTATCTGTTCCGGCTGGCCAACCAGCATGACGGCATCGTGCTCGGCACCGGCGACCTGTCGGAGCTGGCGCTGGGCTGGTGCACCTACGGCGTCGGCGACCAGATGTCCCATTACAACGTCAATGCCGGCGTGCCGAAGACGCTGATCCAGCATCTGATCCGCTGGGTCGGCCGCACCGGGCAGTTCCAGGACGAGGTTTCGCAGACGCTCGACGCCATCCTGAAGACCGAGATCTCGCCGGAACTGGTGCCGGCCGGCTCCGACAAGGCGCTGCAAAGCTCGGAATCGGTGGTCGGGCCCTACGACCTGCAGGACTTCACCCTGTATTACGTGCTGCGCCACGGCTTCCGGCCGGCGAAGATCGCCTTCCTCGCCCGCCATGCCTGGTCGGACCCGGAGCGCGGCGACTGGCCGGAGGGCTACCCGCTGGAGAAGCGCCGCGCCTACAGCCCGGCCGAGATCCGCGACTGGCTGCGCGTGTTCCTGCGCCGCTTCTTCGGCTTCAGCCAGTTCAAGCGCTCGGCGATGCCGAACGGGCCGAAGGTGTCGGCCGGCGGCTCGCTCTCGCCGCGCGGCGACTGGCGGGCGCCGTCGGACGGCAACGCCCGCATCTGGCTGGAGGAGCTGGAGCGCGACGTCCCGGCGGAATAGGGAGCGGGGGAGAATCCCCCTCCCCCCCCGGGGAGAGGGCCGGGGTGAGGGGGATGCACTGGCGTAGCGTCCGGGGAAACGGTGATGCCCAGTCCGCCGGCAGAGCCGCGCCGCGCTCCCCCCTCACCCTAACCCTCTCCCCGGGGGGGAGAGGGGATGAGGTTGGGTGCAGCCTTCGCCGACGATGCCCGCACCGACGCGAGGGTCAGGGCGTGCCAGTAGAGGTCCAGCAGCGCCGCCGGCATGCCGCCCTCCCCCTGGCCGTCCATCGGCAGGATGGCCGAGGCGTGGGCCAGCGCCGCGGCGGCGGCGTTGGCGCTGCGCGACACCGCGTCGCCCAGCAGCTCCAGCGTCCGGCCAAGGGCGGCGGCGTCGAAGCGCAGCAGGGCGGGCGCCACGGTGATCTGCGCCTCGCCGCCGCGCAGCCGGCCGACCGCGATGTAGACATGCAGCAGGTCGGGCCGGTCCTCCGGCCGCAGCAGGGCGGCGACGATGCGGTTGCCGGTCAGCGGGCCGCTGCCGTCGAACTCGTACATCGTTGCGCGTTCGCCCTGGCGGGTGGCGGCGAGGCCGGCAAGGCGGGCGGCCGGCGGCTCGGCGCTGCGGCGGGCGGCCTCCTCGAACAGGGCGGGATGGCTGCCGCCCTCGCTCAGCACCACCAGCGGCGCGTCGGTCGCCGCGGCGGCGGCCAGCAGCCGGGCCAGCACGGCGAAGGGGTCGGCATCCGCCGCAGCAGCATCCGCCCCGGCGGCCTCCAGCAGGCCGGCGCCGCGGCGCAGCATCGCCTCGGCAAAGCTGATGTCGAAGTCCATCGCCCGAACCCTCCCCTCTTCCGCGTGACCGGCTCCTTTTAGGCCGAGGCGGCGTCCGGGCTCAACAGCGGATGCCCCCGCCCCGCTTCAATGATAGCCGAAGCCGCCCGTCACCTTGCCGCGGAAGACCCAGTAGGAATAGGCGGTGTAGCCGAGGATCGACGGGATCAGGAAGGCCATGCCGACCAGCAGGAAAATCTGCGTCTCCGGCGGGGCCGCCGCCTGCCAGACGGTGACGCCGGGCGGGATCAGGGTCGGCCACAGGCTGATGGCGAGGCCGAGATAGGACAGGCCGAACAGCGCCATCGACAGGACGAAGGGCGCCACCTCCCGCCCGTCGGCGACAGCCCGCCACAGGGCGACGGCCAGCGCGGCGGTGACGATGGGCACCGGCGCCAGCAGGATCAGGTTGGGCATCGAGAACCAGCGCTCCGCGATCTGCGGCAGCAGGAAGGGCGTCCACAGGCTGACCGCCAGGACCCCGGCCAGCACCGCCAGCATCAGCCGGCGCGCCATCCGGTAGCACCAGTCCTGCAGCGGCCCGACGGTCCGCCAGATCAGCCAGGTCGCCCCCAGCAGCGCATAGCCGGCCACCAGCGCCGCGCCGCAGAACAGGCTGAAGGGCGACAGCCAATGCAGCATGCCGCCGGCGAACTGCCGCCCCTCCACCGGGATGCCCTGGATGAAGGAGCCCAGCACGACGCCCTGCGCGAAGGTCGCCAGCACCGACCCGACGAAGAAGGAGCGGTCCCACCAAGGACGGCCCGCCCGCGCCTTGAAGCGGAACTCGAAGGCGACGCCCCGGAAGATCAGGGCGAGCAGCATCAGCAGCAGCGGCAGATACATCGCCGGCAGCACCACCGCATAGGCGATGGGAAATGCGGCGAACAGCCCCGCCCCGCCCAGCACCAGCCAGGTCTCGTTGAAGTCCCAGACCGGCGCCACCGTGGTCATCATGGTGTCGCGGTCCTCCTCGGTGGGCGCGAAGGGGTAGAGGATGCCGATGCCGAGATCGAAGCCGTCCATCAGCACATACATGAACACCGAGAAACCGACGATGCCGACCCAGATCAGGGTCAACAGGCTGCCTTCCGCAATTTCCGGCATCGCTCTACTCCGCGGCTTCGGTGGAGGGGTCGGATCCGGACATCGGCCGTTTCGCGCTCCGCGCCTCCGGCGGCGGCCTGTCATGCACGGCGGACGGCCCGGCGCGCAGCAGGCGGATCAGGTAATAGGTGCCGGCCCCGTAGATGATGGTGTAGGCGACGACGAAGGACAGCAGCGAGATCAGCGCCGCCTCCGTCGTCAGCGACGGCGTCACCGCGTCGGCGGTGCGCAGATGGCCGTAGACCGCCCAGGGCTGGCGCCCGATCTCGGTGGTGAACCAGCCGGCCAGGATGGCGACGAAGCCGATCGGCATGCAGCCGACCAGCAGGCGATGGAAGCGGTCGCTGCTGTAGAGCCGGCCGCGGACGCGCAGAACCAGATGGGCCACGGCCACCGCCAGCATCAGGAAGCCGATGGCGACCATCACGCGGAAGGTCCAGAAGACGATGGCCGGGCTCGGCCGCTCGTCGGCGGGGAACTGCTTCAGGCCGGGCACGGCGCCGTCGAAATCATGGGTCAGGATCAGGCTGGACAGGGCGGGGATGCCGATCTCCCACCGGTTGGTCTCATTCTCCACGTCGGGGATGGCGAACAGCACCAGCGGCGCCCGGGTGCCGCCCTCCCAGTTGCCCTCCATCGCGGCGATCTTGGCCGGCTGGTGCTCCAGCGTGTTCAGCCCGTGCTCGTCGCCGAGGAAGATCTGGAGCGGCGCCAGCACGGTGATCAGGCTCAGCGCCATGCCGAGCCCGATCCGCGCATGGTCGACATGGCGGCGCTTCAGCAGGTACCAGGCGCTGATGCCGGCGACGACGAAGCCGGTTGTCAGGAACATCGCCGTCACCATGTGGGCGAGGCGGTAGGGGAAGGACGGGTTGAACACCACCTGCCACCAGTCGGTGACGAAATAGCGGCCGTCGCGGATCTCGAAGCCGGCCGGGGTGTGCATCCAGCTGTTGGCCGACAGGATCCAGAAGGACGACAGCAGCGTGCCCAGCGCCACCAGGCAGGCCGCCATCAGGTGGATGCCGCGCGGCACCCGGTCGCGCCCGAACAGCAGGATGCCGAGGAAGGCGGCCTCCAGGAAGAAGGCGGTGACGACCTCGTACTGGATCAGCGGCCCCAGCACGTTGCCGACCGTATCCGACCAGCGGCTCCAGTTGGTGCCGAACTGGTAGGACATGACGATGCCCGACACCACGCCCAGCCCGAAGGACAGCGCGAAGATGCGGGTCCAGAACTCCGACAGGCTGCGGTAGATGCCCTTGCCGGTGCCGACCCACAGCGCTTCCAGCAGCGCGATCCAGCAGGCAAGCCCGACGGTGAAGCTGGGGAACAGGATGTGGAAGGAGATCGTGAATGCGAACTGGATCCGCGACAGGATCAGCGGGTCTAGGTCCATGGCCGCCGCCTCATGTGATTGGGCGCGTGGAAGGCCCGGCATCGGGCGGATGCCCGGCACCGGCTCTCTCCGGACCCGATGTAGGGCGGCGGCGGGGGCTGGAAAGGGGACCAGGAAGCGGTAGGAGGGACGCGCCGCAGCGCGCCGGCTACCCCCTTTTCGGCGCTTCGATCAGGGGGGCGGATAGACGCTGGTGATGCCGGAAATGATGGTCTGCGCCGCCAGTGCGGCCAGCACGATGCCCAGCACCCGGCTGACGGTGTGGATCACCGTGCGGCCCAGCAGCCGCCCCACCCGGTCGGCGCCCAGCAGGATCAGCGTCACCCCGCCGATCACGGTGGCCGCCGCCCCCAGCACGCTGGCCTGTCCCGCCACCGTGCCGCCGGCGCGGTCCATCAGCAGCAGGATCGAGGTGATGGCGCCCGGCCCGGCGATCAGCGGCACCGCCAGCGGGAAGACCGCGACGTCGTGGGCGTCCTCGTCGGTCATCGCCTCGCCGGTGTCGCGCTCCTTGCGTTCGGAGCGCTTGGCGAACAGCATCTCGAAGGCGATCCAGAACAGCAGTGCCCCGCCGGCGATGCGGAAGGCCGGCATGCCGATGGAGAGCGTCTCCAGCACGACCTTGCCGAAATAGGCGAAGAAGACCAGCACGACGAAGGCGATGGCGGTGCCGCGCAGCGCGATGATCCGCTTGTGGCGGTCCTCGAAACCGCGGGTCAGCGCGATGAACAGCGGCACCAGCCCCGGCGGATCGACGACGACGAAGAAGACGACGAGGTTGCTGATATAGTCCGACAAGGCGGCCCTGCCCGGCTGGGTTCACGGATTCGACGGACCGATCATAGGCGTGGCCGCAGGCCCCGTCACCTCTTCGATCAGCGCCGGGGCGAAGGTCTCGATCCCCTGCACTCCAGCAGGCGTCAGGCCGTAGGTGCCGCGCCCGACCCGCTCGAACCAGCCATAGACGTTGCGTTGCAGGATCGGCCCGACATCCTTCGGCGACCCGGCCTGGCGCAGCGCCGCGACGCTCAGCGGGCCGGCGCGCAGCAGCCGGGCGATGCGCAGGGCATCCTGGCGGTAGGCGGTGACGATGGCGACGCGGGTCGAGCCGCCGCGGTTGGGGTCGCCGACCCGGCGCGCGTGCTCGCCCAGCAGGCGATGGACACGCTTCCTGTCCTTGCGCGGGGTGTAGGGCAGCGGGTCGAGCAGCACGGCGACGCGGTGGCCCTCCGCCAGCCCCGGATCGACCATCAGCAGGCCAAGCCCGAGCCGGCGGCACAGCTTCTTCACGTCCGGGTCGAGCGGCGACGGGCCGGTCGCCTTGCGCCCCGGCTGCGGCACGGCGAGATAGACGCTGTCGCTGATCGCCAGCCGGTCGACGCCCTGGAGCACGAGGTCGAGGGTGAAGCGCTTCTTCAGCTCGACCACCACCGGCGGCTCGGCCCCGCGGGTGGCGACGAGGTCGCAGCCGTGGATCTCGGCCTTGACGTCATAGCCCTGGGCTTCGAGGAAGGCCTTGACCGGTGCATAGAGGTCGGATTCGGCGGCGACGGTCACGGGATGCGGGTCTCCGGCCAAAGCGTCAGGCGCCGATCAGCATGTCCAGCGCCGCCACGATGGCGGTGTCCTCCGCCAGCAGGCTGCCGACGCAGGGGCCGAGGTCGGCAACCCGGACGGCTCCGGCGAACTGGGTGGCCATGACGTGCGCCTTGCCCTCGACGGTGACGACGGGATTGAGGCGGACGGCCGGCCGCGGCGCTTCGTCCGGCGGCAGCAGCGGCGCGACGAAGCGCGTGTTGAGATCGCGCAGGATGTCGGCCTGAAGGTCGATCAGATAGCCTGGACCGTCGAGGCAGCGGTGAACGTCGAAGCGGGCCATCGGCAAGGCCCCGTCAATAGGGCCGGTATCGGGCCAGCGGCAGCCCATGCGCCTCGACATAGGCGTTGGACGACGCCAGCGCCTCACGGTTTTCCTCCAGCCAGCGCTTGCGCCGCAACTCGGCGATCTGGTCGGCCAGACCGCGCTCGCACGCCCGCGACACGTTGATGCCAAGCGCCTTCGCCTGCTCCAGCAGGTCGCTGTTGAGGCTGACGTTGGTCGCCCGTTTCGGGGCGGAGGCGTCGAATGGCAGGCGCGTGTCGGGCATCGGTCTCTCCATGGCCATGCGCAGTCACTATGCGCATGGCCATGGGCAGGATCAAGTGCCGGCGACCACCCGACTCACGCCGCCGCCCTGCGCTTGCGCAGGATGCCCAGGATATCGGCCGCCGCCTTCGGGATGTTGGTGCCCGGCCCGTAGATCGCCGCGGCGCCGGCCTTGTAGAGATAGTCGTAGTCCTGCGGCGGGATGACGCCGCCGCACACCACCAGGATGTCACCGGCGCCCTGGCGGCGCAGTTCCTCGACCAGCTGCGGCACCAGGGTCTTGTGGCCGGCGGCCTGGCTCGACACGCCGATGATGTGGACGTCGTTCTCCACCGCCTGACGGGCGGCCTCGTCCGGGGTCTGGAACAGCGGGCCGATGTCGACGTCGAAGCCGATGTCGGCGAAGCTGGTGGCGATCACCTTGGCGCCGCGGTCATGGCCGTCCTGGCCCATCTTCACCACCAGGATGCGCGGCCGGCGGCCCTCCTCGGCGGCGAAGGCGGCGACGTCCTCCTGGATCCTCTTGAAGCCCTCGTCGCCGTCATAGGCCGAGCCGTAGACGCCCGACACCGAGCGGATGACCGCGACATGGCGGGTGAAGGCCTTCTCCAGCGCGTCGGAGATCTCGCCGACGGTGGCGCGGGCGCGGGTCGCCTCGACCGCCAGGGCCAGCAAATTGCCGGTCTTCTCCTCGGCAGCCCTGGTCAGTGCCTCCAGCGCCTCGCGGCATTTGGCCTCGTCGCGGCTGGCGCGGATCTGCTTCAGCCGGGCGATCTGCGATTCGCGGACGGCGGTGTTGTCGATGTCCAGCACGTCGACGCCCTCCGGGTTCTCCGGACGGTACTTGTTGACGCCGACGATCACCTCCTCGCCGCGGTCGATGGCGGCCTGGCGGCGGGCGGCGGCCTCCTCGATCAGCAGCTTGGGCATGCCGCTCTCGACCGCCTTGGTCATACCGCCCATCTCCTCGACCCGGCCGATCAGCTCAAGCGCGGCGTTGGCGAGGCTGTGGGTCAGGTGCTCGATGTAGAAGGAGCCGCCGAGCGGATCGACCACCTTGGTGACGCCGGCCTCCTCGGCGATGATCAGCTGGGTGTTGCGGGCGATGCGGGCCGAGGTCTTGGTCGGCAGGCCCAGCGCCTCGTCGAAGGCGTTGGTGTGCAGCGACTGGGTGCCGCCCAGCACCGCCGCCATCGCCTCGATGGTGGTGCGGATGACGTTGTTGTAGGGATCCTGCTCGGTCAGCGAGACGCCCGACGTCTGGCAGTGGGTGCGCAGCGCCAGCGAGCGCACGTCCTTCGGAGCGAACTTCTCCTGCATCAGGCTCGACCACAGCAGGCGCGCCGCGCGCAGCTTGGCGATCTCCATGAAGAAGTTCATGCCGATGGAGAAGAAGAAGGACAGGCGCGGCGCGAACTTGTCCACGGCCAACCCCTTCGACATCGCGGCGCGGACATATTCCAGCCCGTCGGCGATGGTGAAGGCCAGCTCCTGCACCGCCGTGGCGCCTGCCTCCTGCATGTGGTAGCCGGAGATCGAGATCGAATTGAACTTCGGCATGTGCTGGGAGGTGTATTCGATGATGTCGGCGATGATCCGCATCGAGGGTTCGGGCGGGTAGATGTAGGTGTTGCGGACCATGAACTCCTTGAGGATGTCGTTCTGGATGGTGCCGCTCAGCTTGTCCTGGGAAACCCCCTGCTCCTCCGCCGCGACGATGTAGCCGGCGAGGATCGGCAGCACCGCGCCGTTCATGGTCATCGACACCGACATCTTGTCGAGCGGGATGTCGGCGAACAGGAGCTTCATGTCCTCGACGCTGTCGATGGCGACGCCGGCCTTGCCGACATCGCCGACGACGCGGGGATGGTCGCTGTCATAGCCGCGGTGGGTGGCGAGATCGAAGGCGACCGACAGGCCCATCTGGCCTGCCTTGAGGTTCGCCTTGTAGAAAGCGTTCGACTCCTCCGCCGTGGAGAAGCCGGCATATTGGCGGATGGTCCAGGGCTTCACCGCATACATCGTGGCGCGCGGCCCGCGGGTGTAGGGCGGGAATCCCGGCAGCGTGTCGAGCTCCAGCCCTTCCAGGTCGGCGGCGGTGTAGAGCGCCTTGACGTCGAGCCCCTCCGGCGTCTTCCAGGTCAGCTTGGAGAGATCGCCGTCGGCGCCGAGATCCTTGGCGGCCAGCTTGTCCCAGTCGGCAAGGGTCTTCTGCGGGAACTCGGTCATCGACGCCTCCTGATATGGCGGTGTTGTCGCACGCTTATTTTTGGCAGGTGCCGGGTGATCTGCCCCCTCCCTAACCCTCCCCCGCTCCGCGGGAGAGGGAATCAGGCCCCTCCACCGCCGATGGCGGGGGAGGGAGGGGCCCGCTCGGCAGAGCGGGAGGGAGGGGGCAGAAGTACGTTTCCTCTCGGTACTTTCTTCTTCTTGCGGTTACGCGAATTCCACGATCTTCTGATCGACCGCCAGGCTGCTGCCCGGGGCTGCGTGGATTTTCGCGACCGTTCCGTCCTGCGACGCGCGCAGGATGTTCTCCATCTTCATCGCCTCGACCACGGCCAGCACCTCGCCGGCCTTGATCTCCTGCCCTTCCGACACCGCCAGCGAGACCAGCAGGCCCGGCATCGGCGACAGCAGGAACTTCGACATGTCCGGCGGCGCCTTGACCGGCATCAGCGCGTCGAGCGCCGCCGCCTTTGGGGTCAGCACCTTGACGATGGCCTGCGACCCGCTGTGATGCAGGCGGTAGCCGATGCCGACCCGGTCGATCTGGACGCAGACATGGCTGCCGTCGACCGTGCCGCGGAACAGCGGCTCGCCGATCTGCCAGTCGCTCCACACCGTATGGTGCCTGCCGGCGATGTCCACCGTGTAGCCGATGCGCTGCGGGCTGCCGGCGGCCGCGTGCAGATGCACCGGATGCGCCGTGCCATCCAGCACCACCACCCAGTCGTCGCGCACCGTGACCTTGCTCCCAGCCATCTTGCCGGAGATCTGGATGTCGCGGTCGTTCAGGCTGCGGTGGATGACCGCGGCGACCGCCACCAGCACCGCCGGATCCTCCGGCGGCAGGTCCGAGGCGTGGAAGCCGTTGGGATATTCCTCGGCGATGAAGTTGGTGGTCAGCCGGCCGTCGACGAAGCGCTGGTTCGCCATCAGCGAGGCCAGGAACGGGATGTTGTGGCTGACGCCGCGGATGTAATACTGGTCCAGCGCCTCGCGCATGCCGCCGATCGCCGCATCGCGGGTCGAGCCCCAGGTGCAGAGCTTGGCGATCATCGGATCGTAGTACATCGAGATCTCGCCGCCCTCGAACACGCCGGTGTCGACGCGGACATGCGGATCGGCGGCAGGCGGCCGGTAGTTGGTCAGGCGGCCGGTGGAGGGCAGGAAGTTGCGGAAGGGATCCTCGGCATAGACGCGCGCCTCGATGGCCCAGCCGTTGAGCGTCACGTCGTCCTGGCCGATGGTCAGCTTCTCGCCGGCGGCGACGCGGATCATCAGCTCGACCAGATCGAGGCCGGTGATCAGCTCGGTGACCGGGTGTTCGACCTGGAGACGGGTGTTCATCTCCAGGAAGTAGAAGTTGCGCTCGGCATCGACGATGAACTCGACCGTGCCGGCCGACTTGTACTGCACCGCGTTGGCCAGAGCCACCGCCTGCTCGCCCATCGCCTTGCGGGTGGCGGCGTCGAGGAACGGGCTCGGCGCCTCCTCGATGACCTTCTGGTGGCGGCGCTGGATCGAGCATTCGCGCTCGTGCAGGTACAGACAGGTGCCCTGCCCGTCGGCCAGCAGCTGGATTTCGATGTGGCGCGGCTGCTGGATGTACTTCTCGACGAAGACGCGGTCGTCGGCGAAGCTGGAGCGCGCCTCGTTGGTGGCGGAGCGGAAGCCCTCGCGCGCCTCCTCGTCGTTCCAGGCCACCCGCATGCCCTTGCCGCCGCCGCCGGCCGACGCCTTGATCATCACCGGATAGCCGATGTCGCGGGCGATCATCACCGCCTCTTCATCGTCGGCGATGACGCCGAGATAGCCGGGGACGGTCGACACGCCGGCGGCCTTGGCCAGCTTCTTGGATTCGATCTTGTCGCCCATCGCCCGCATGGCGTGGGCGTCGGGACCGATGAAGGCGATGCCGGCCGCCGCCAGCGCCTCCTGGAACCCAGGCTTCTCCGACAGGAAGCCGTAGCCGGGATGCACGGCCTGGGCGCCGGTCCGCTTGCAGGCGTCGACGATCCGGTCGATCAGCAGATAGCTCTGCGCCGAAGCCGGCGGGCCGATGTGGACGGCCTCGTCGGCCATCTCGACATGCAGGGCGTTCTTGTCGGCGTCGGAATAGACCGCGACGGTCTTGATGCCCATGCGGCGTGCCGTGCGGATGACGCGGCAGGCGATCTCGCCACGATTGGCGATCAGGATCTTCTCGAACATGCTGCCGGCCCTCACAGCGGAATGTTGTCGTGCTTGCGCCAGGGGGTCTGGAGCTGCTTGTTCTTCAGCATGGACAGCGCCTTGGTGACGCGGCGGCGGGTGCCGTGCGGCATGATGACGTCGTCGATGTAGCCCCGGGACGCGGCGACGAAGGGATTGGCGAACTTCTGGCGGTATTCCTCGGTCCGCGCCTCGATCTTCGCGGTGTCGCCGATGTCGGCGCGGAAGATGATCTCGACGGCGCCCTTGGCGCCCATCACCGCGATCTCGGCCGACGGCCAGGCATAGTTGACGTCGCCGCGCAGATGCTTGGACGACATCACGTCGTAGGCGCCGCCATAGGCCTTGCGGGTGATGATCGTCACCTTGGGCACGGTCGCCTCGGCATAGGCGTAGAGCAGCTTGGCGCCGTGCTTGATGATGCCGCCATATTCCTGGGAGGTGCCGGGCATGAAGCCGGGGACGTCGACCAGGGTCAGGATCGGGATTTCGAAGGCGTCGCAGAAGCGCACGAAGCGCGCCGCCTTCTTGGAGCTGTCGATGTCCAGGCAGCCGGCGAGCACCATCGGCTGGTTGGCGACGATGCCGACCGTGGAGCCGTTCATGCGGGCGAAGCCGATGAGGATGTTCTTGGCGAAATCCGGCTGGAGTTCGAAGAAGTCGCCCTCGTCCACGATCTTGAGGATCAGCTCCTTCATGTCGTAGGGCTTGTTCGGGTTCTCGGGCACCAGCGTGTCGAGCGAGAAATCCTCGCGGTCGAGCGGGTCGACGCAGGGACGGACCGGCGCCTTCTCGCGGTTGGAGGACGGCAGGAAATCGACGAAGCGGCGCAGCTGCAGCAGCGCCTCGACGTCGTTCTCGAATGCGAGGTCGGCGACGCCCGACCTGGTGGAATGGGTGACGGCGCCGCCCAGCTCCTCCGCGGTCACGACCTCGTGGGTGACGGTCTTCACCACGTCCGGCCCGGTGACGAACATGTAGGAGCTGTCCTTCACCATGAAGATGAAGTCGGTCATCGCCGGCGAATAGACGGCGCCGCCGGCGCACGGCCCCATGATCATCGAGATCTGCGGGATGACGCCGGACGCGTCGACGTTGCGCTGGAACACCTCGGCATAGCCGCCGAGCGAGGCGACGCCCTCCTGGATGCGGGCGCCGCCCGAATCGTTGAGGCCGATCACCGGTGCGCCGACCTTCAGCGCCTGGTCCATGATCTTGCAGATCTTCTCGGCATGCGCCTCCGACAGCGCGCCGCCGAAGACGGTGAAGTCCTGGCTGAAGACGAAGACGAGGCGGCCGTTGACGGTGCCGTGGCCGGTGACCACGCCGTCGCCGGGGATCTTCTGGCCTTCCATGCCGAAATCGATGCAGCGGTGTTCGACGAACATGTCGAACTCCTCGAACGACCCCTCGTCGAGGAAGAGGTCGATCCGCTCGCGCGCGGTCAGCTTGCCCTTGGCGTGCTGGCCGGCGATGCGCTTCTCGCCACCGCCCAGCCGCGCCGCGGCGCGCTTCGACTCCAACTTGGCCAGAATGTCCTGCATCGGGCGTTTCCACTCCTTGGCGTCGCCATGTCCATCCCCGCTCCGGCTGCGAGCGACGCAATCATTCACCGGATTGCCGCGGATTATTCACAAACTTCGCATTCGTTCAAACAGACACTTCGCAGAAAGGTGCGAAGTTGCGAAGCCCTTTGCAAACGCCGTTTATGGCTTGCTAAGATTGCGAAGAACGGCGGATTTCCGAGAGCCGGTTCGCGGCGGGGCGTCATGCGTATGCAAAAGAAACTGTTCCTTGGCTACAAGCTGCGCCGCCTGCGCGAACAGCGCGGGCTGACCCAGGCGTCGCTCGCCAAGACGCTGGAGCTTTCCCCCAGCTATCTCAACCAGATGGAGAACAACCAGCGCCCACTGACCCTGCCGGTGCTGATGCGCATCGCCGCCATCTTCGAGCTGGAGCTGTCCGCCTTCCTGGAGGACGAGGACAGCCGGCTGGTCTCCGACCTGCGCGAGGCGCTGGCCGACCCGCTGTTCGCCGGGGCGCCGCTGACGGCGGGAGAGCTGCGCAGCGTGGTCGGATCGAGTCCGGAGCTGGCCCGCCGGGTGCTCAGCCTGCACCAGGCCTATCAGAAGCTGCACGAGCGGGTGCAGTCGCTGGCCGACAGCCTGTCCAACAGCGAACCCAGCAGTCAGGAAGGCGACAGCTTCGCCGGCCCGCAATTCCCCTACGAGGAGGTGCGGGACTATTTCCATTACTGCAACAACTACATCGGCCCCCTGGACGAGGCGGCCGAGCGGCTGTGGGACACCGAGCAGATCCATTCCGGATCGCTGCTGAACGAGCTGGCCGCCTATCTGAAGCGCCGCCATGACGTGCGGGTGAAGATCGTGGCCGACGAGGCGGGGGAGATCGCCATGCGCAGCTACGACGCCACGACCGGCACGCTGCGGCTGTCGGCCCTGCTGAACGGGCCGAGCCGCGCCTTCCACATGGCGAACCAGATCGCGCTGCTGGGCTTCGGCGACCTGATCGACGAGCTGGTCGATCAGGCGAAATTCTCCAGCGAGGATGCGCGGTCGATCTGCCGGGTCGGGCTGGCGAATTATTTCGCCGGCGCGCTGGTGATGCCCTACCGCGCCTTCGCGGCCCAGGCCCGCGCGCTGCGCCACGACGTCGAGCAACTGCAAAGCCGCTTCTCCGCCAGCTTCGAGCAGGTCTGCCACCGGCTGTCCACCCTGCAGCGGCCGGGCGCCCGCGGCCTGCCCTTCTATTTCGTGCGGGTCGACATGGCCGGCAACATCACCAAGCGCCATTCGGCCACCCGCTTCCACTTCGCCCGCTTCGGCGGCGCCTGCCCGCTGTGGAACGTCCACGAGGCCTTCGCCCAGCCCGGCAAGATCCTGGTGCAGTTCGCCCAGATGCCCGACCGCACCGCCTATATCAGCATCGCCCGCACCGTGACCAAGCGCGGCGGCGCCTATCTGAAGCCGTCGCGCCAGTTCGCCGTCGGGCTGGGCTGCGAGGCGAGCCATGCGCCGGAGCTTGTCTATGCCGCCGGCATCGACATCGCCGACCTGAAGGCGGCGGTGCCGATCGGCGTCAATTGCCGCCTGTGCGAGCGCACCGACTGCCAGCAGCGCGCCTTCCCGCCGATCGGCAGCGAGCTGCGGGTGGACGAGCATCACCGCAGCTTCGTCCCCTACCTGTTCAATCCGCCGGACACGCGGTCCGCCTGAAGCCGGCATCGGACGGAACCGTCCCCTCTTCTCCGGCAAGGACGACACGGTCACGCCCGTCGTCCTTGGCCCGGTACAGGGCATGGTCGGCCCGGACCAGCAGATCGTCGACCGTGTCGCCCGCGCGGCAGCCGGCGACGCCGAAGCTGGCGGTCTGGCGATGGCCGGCGGGAAAACCATAGACCCGCAGCGTCAGCCGCAGCCGCTCCGCCAGGGCGAAGGCCGCCTCTTCCGTGGTTTCCGGGCACAGGATCAGGAACTCCTCGCCGCCCCAGCGGCCGACGGTGTCGGTGCCGCGCAGCGCCTTGCGCGCCAGCCCGGCGAACTCGACCAGCACCCGGTCGCCGAAGACATGGCCGAAGCGGTCGTTCACCTGCTTGAAATGGTCGAGATCGACCAGGATGATCGACAGCGGCCGGCGGTAGCGCCCGGCCCGCTCGATCTCCCGGCCGAAGATGTCGTTCAGGTGGCTGCGGTTGGCCAGCCCGGTCAGCACATCGGTGCGCGACAGCACGCGCAGCCGCTCGTTCACCCGCATCAGCCTGAAAATCCAGAACAGGCTGGTCAGCAGCACCGCCACCGGCAGGGCGAGCAGCTTCAGCAGGGTCCAGCGGTCGAGCGGCGACTGGACCTGGATCGCGACATGCCGGTTGGCGATCGCGGCGCGTTCCGCCGCGGTGATGGTCAGCACCCCGCGGTCGAGCGCCTCGCGCAGGGCCGGCTCGTCCTTGCGCACGCCGATGCGCAGCAGATTCTCGTAGCCGGGCAGATGGCCGGCGACCTTCAGGTTGAACCAACCGTCCTTCTTGATGGCGTGGACGGCGACGGTCAGCGACCGCAGGGTCATGTCGGCCTGGCGGCGCGAGACCATGGCGAAGGCATCGGCCTCGCTGTCGACCAGGATCAGGCGCAGGCCGGGGAAATCGCGGCGCACCCGCTCCTCCACCGAGGTGCCCTTGGGCAGAACCATGGACTCGCCGCCGAGCGCGGCGGGGTCGGCGACATAGTCATGGTCCTCGCGCGTCACCAGCACGTTGGGGTCCACGAACAGCGGTTCGGTGAAGTCCAGCCACTCCTCCCGCCTGGGCGTGCGGTTGAGGAAGCTGAGGAACCGGCAACGGCCGTCGCGGACCGCCGACAGGCTGTCCTCCCAATCGCGGGTCGGCAGCGGACGCAGCGCGATGCCGGACCGTTCCGACACCAGGGCCAGCAGGTCGGCGGCGATGCCCTGGTGCCGTCCGTCGGCTGAAATCGATTCGTAGGGCGGCCAGTCGGGGTCGGCGCAATAAGGCACCGCCTCGGCGCCGCGGGCCGCCCCTGCCGGCAGGAGCGCGAGCAGCGCGACTGCGGCCCCGCACCGCCAGCCCCGCCAATCACGCAATTTCGGTCGCACCGGCCGCCCGACTCCCGAACTGTCCATATCTGCCATCTCTCCGGCGGCGGTCTGGCATCCATCAAACCCCGGCAGGATAGCGCGATACTTGAGTAGCGCAGTACTCAATAAGCGTGCCATCGGTCGAATGTCCCCGGTTGGCCCGCCGTTTGCTGAGAACAACTCGCAAGTCCGGGGTGGCGGCCTCTTCACCCGAGTCTTTCCCCCGGTAACTGCAAGCTGCTTTGCATTTTGCCAATGGCGGGCCATGAACGGTGACAATCTGCATCATGCCACAACCCGGCGGGGTGTTCCCTTCGCCCCGCTGGCCCTCGCCCGCATGCTGTCGGTCTCGACCACGGCATTGGCCCAGAGCCGCGGGGTCACGCTGGATGTCGCCGTCCTGCCCGGAACGCCGCCCCGGCTGATCGGCGATGGCGAGATCCTCGGCATGCTGTGCAATGCCGTCGCGGCCACCGCCATCGCCGGCGCCCGGACCGGACAGCTCGACCTGCGCCTGTCGGCGATGCCGGTGGGGGACGACCGGGTGACCCTGCGGGCCGAACTGACCGGCGGCTTCGATACCGGCGAAGGGGGTGGCTTCGGCCTGGAACTGGCCCGGCGGGTGATGGCGGCGCTGGGCGCCGCGATGGTGCTGGAGCGGGAGGCCGACGGGTCGCGCCGGCTGACGCTCGACATGCCGGCGGCGCTGCCGTCGCGCAGCGCCGATCCCGAACGGCTGATGGACTGGGCCCGCGCCCGCGGCGGCCGGCTGCTGGTCGTCGACGACAGCGCCACCAACCGGATGGTGGTCGCCGGGCTGCTGGCCAAGGCCGGCTTCTCGGTGGAGACCGCCACCGGCGGGGCGGAGGCGGTGGTCGCCGTCGCCCAGGCGCCGGTCCCGCCGGAGGCGGTGCTGATGGACATCGCCATGCCCGACATGGACGGGGTGGCCGCCACCGCGACCATCCGGTCGCTGGGCGACGACCGTGCCCGCATCCCGATCATCGCCGTCACCGCCAACGCCCAGCCGGAGGACCGCATCCGCTGCCTGGCCGCCGGCATGAACGATTACCTGACCAAGCCGGTCCGCCGCGCCGACCTGCTGGGCGCCCTGGAGCGCTGGCTGACGCCGTGACCGGCCGACAGGCCGCATGCCGGTCGAGGCGGTCAGAAGGACGAGTCCGGCTCCTGCAGGAAGGCCACCTCCTCCGGCGTGCTCGCGCGGCCGAGGACGGCGTTGCGGTGGGGAAAGCGGCCGAAGCGCCGGATGATCTCGCGGTGGCGCAGCGCATAGCGAACCGGGGTTTCATCACCCACCCGCTCGGTGAAGAGGGCGACGGCGCGATCCTGGCTCGCCATGTCCTCGTCATGCTCGAAGGGCAGATAGAGGAAGGTCCGCTCGTCGGCCGTGCATTCGAGGTCGAATTCGTTGGCGACGGCGTGCCGGCTGACCGCGAGCGCCCTGGCGTCGGTGGCGTAGGCCCGCGGGTCGTCGCGGAACATGTTGCGCGGCACCTGGTCCAGCAGGACGCAGAGCGCGATGCAGCCGTCGACATCCTCCATCCAGTGATCGTAGTCGCCGCGGGCGGCAGCCTCGTGATGCGGCCCCAGCGTGTCGGCGACCGCCCGGTCGAAGCTGGCCGACCGGCGGAACCAGTAGGGCTTCATCGCCTCGTCGAACCAGAAATCCACGATCTCGTCGATCAGCTTGTCAACCATCCGTCTTCTCCGCTCCCCCGCGTCGGTGTCGGGGGAGATGCCGTGTTGCCGCCCGGACGACCCGTTCCCCAAATGAATCAGGGCGCCCAAACGGGCGCCCTGTCCAGATCGAAAACTCCAGGCCGAAAATCCCCACCGAACCAGTGGCTCAGTGCAGGGTGTAAGCCGGAGGTTCAGTGCAGCGTGCTCCACAGCTTGCGCTTGGCGGCGTACATCAGGCCGGCCAGCACCAGCAGGAACAGGATCACCTTGACGCCCATCTGCTTGCGGGCGTCCAGGTGCGGCTCGGCGGCGAAGGTCAGGAAGGTCGCCACGTCGTGGGCCTGCTGCTCCACCGTCGCCTTGGTGCCGTCGCCGAAGGTGACGCCGTCGGGCGACAGGATGTTCGGCATGCCGACCTGATGGCCGGGGAACACCTTGTTGTAGTTCATGCCGTCCATCAGATGGACCCCGGCCGGCGGCTCCTCGAAGCCGGTCAGGAAGGCGTAGAGGTAATCCTCGCCGCCGACCCGGGCCTTGGCCATCAGCGACAGGTCCGGCGGCAGGGCGCCGTTGTTCGACGCGCGCGCCGCCTGATCGTTGGCAAACGGCGACGGGAAGCGGTCGGCCGGAACGCCCGGACGCATGAACATCTCGCCGGCGTCGTTCGGACCGGCCTGCACCTCGTAGCCGGCGGCGATGCCCTTCAGCTCATCCTCGTTAAAGCCGATGCCCGCCAGCGTGCGGATCGGCACCAGGCGCATGGAATGGCAGGCCGAGCAGACTTCCTTGTAGACCTGGAAGCCGCGCTGGGCCGACGCCTTGTCGATGGTGCCGAAGATGCCGGCGTGCGGCCAGTTCTGCTTGGGGATGTGCACGCCCTCGGCGGCCTGCGCGGCCCCGGCGATGCCGAGAGCCAGCGCCGCCGAGAGGATTGCAGTCTTCAACGCGCGCATCAGGCCTTCTCCATCGGCTTGGCATGGGCGCCGGCGGCGATGCCGCCTCCGCCCTTCAGAACGGACTCGGAGATGCTGTTGGGAAGCGGACGCGGACGTTCCAGCTTGCCCAGCACCGGCAGCAGGACCAGGAAATGGAAGAAGTAGTAGAAGGTGCCGACGCGGGCGATGATCAGCCAGGCACCCTCGGCCGGCATGGCGCCGGCATAGCCCAGGATCAGGGCGTCGATCGCCAGGATCCAGAAGAACTGACGGTAGATCGGACGGAACTTGCAGCTCCGCACCTTCGAGCGGTCGAGCCACGGCAGGAAGGCCAGCAGCGCGATCGAGCCGAACATCGCCAGCACGCCGCCCAGCTTGTCCGGGATCGCGCGCAGCATGGCGTAGAAGGGCAGGAAGTACCATTCCGGCACGATGTGCGCCGGCGTCACCAGCGGGTTGGCCGGGATGTAGTTGTCCGGATGGCCCATGTAGTTGGGCATGAAGAACACGAACGCCGCATAGATGATCAGGAAGACCACCACGGCGAAGCCGTCCTTGACCGTGACGTACGGGTTGAACGGAACGGTGTCCTGCGGACCCTTGGGATCGATGCCGAGCGGGTTGTTCGAGCCGCAGACATGCAGCGCCGCCGTGTGCAGGATCACCAGGCCCAGCAGCACGAAGGGCAGCAGGAAATGCAGCGCGAAGAAGCGGTTCAGCGTCGGGTTGTCGACCGAGAAGCCGCCCCACAGCAGGGTGACGATCGGGTCGCCGACGATGGGGAAGGCCGAGAACAGGTTGGTGATGACGGTGGCGCCCCAGAAGCTCATCTGGCCCCAGGGCAGCACGTAGCCCATGAAGGCGGTGCCCATCATGACGAGGAAG
Organism: Azospirillum thiophilum; assembly: GCF_001305595.1. Lineage (NCBI taxonomy): Bacteria > Pseudomonadati > Pseudomonadota > Alphaproteobacteria > Rhodospirillales > Azospirillaceae > Azospirillum > Azospirillum thiophilum. The sequence goes on along the minus strand of NZ_CP012402.1, from coordinate 202,667 downwards.
ATGATGACGCCCAGGATCCACAGGATCTCGCGCGGCGCCTTGTAGGAGCCGTAATACATGCCGCGGAACATGTGGATGTAGACGGCGATGAAGAACATCGACGCGCCGTTCGCATGGACGTAGCGCAGCAGCCAGCCGTAATTCACGTCGCGCATGATGCGCTCGACCGAATCGAAGGCCAGCGAGGTGTGGGACGAATACTGCATCGCCAGGAACAGGCCGCTGGCGATCATGATCACCAGCATGATGCCGGCAATCGCACCGAACGCCCACAGATAGTTGACGTTGCGGGGCATCGGGTAGTGATTGTACTCGTGATCCAGCATCGTGAAGATCGGCAGCCGGCTGTCGATCCAGTTCACGAGCGGATTCTTGAATTTCGAGGCTTGAGCCTGAGCCATCTCGGGGTCTCCAGAACCTTAGGGCCGCTTAACCGAGCCGGATCTTCGTGTCGCCGGTGAAGGCGTAGGTCGGAAGAACCAGATTGGCCGGAGCCGGGCCCTTGCGGATGCGCCCAGCGGTGTCGTAGTGCGAGCCGTGGCAGGGGCAGAACCACCCGCCATATTCGCCGCGCGGATCGGTGACCTTCTGCCCCAGCGGCACGCAGCCCAGATGCGTGCAGATGCCGATGACGATCAGCCATTCCGGCTTCTTCACGCGGGCATCGTCGGCGGCCGGATCGCGCAGGTCGCCCAGATTGACCGTCTTGGCGGACTCGATCTCCTCGGCGGTGCGGTGGCGGACAAAGACAGGCTTTCCGCGCCAGGTGACCGTGATCGCCTGCCCGACGGCGACCGGAGCCAGGTCGACGTCGATGGAGGCGAGTGCAAGCGTGTCGGCCGCCGGGTTCAGGCTGTCGATGAACGGCCAGGCCGCGGAGGCGGCCCCGACGACGCCGACCGCACCGGTGGCAAGATACAGAAAATCGCGGCGGGAACCCCCCTCGCCGCCGGAGGCCGCGTGGCCACCCGTCCCGGACGGATGCGTGGTCTGAGCCATAAGCCTGTTTCTCCTCAAGGCATGCCCGACGCCCTTTGCCCGCGCCGGACGACCGATGGACCGTTTTTATGCATGACACGACAAGCCCGCCCGCCGGAAGGAAAACCCTCGGGCATGCCGCATCGATCCGGAGCGGGTATCTCCGGAGTCTCGGGTGCGGTATACCGTCGCGTCGACATCTTGAAAAGTCCTTGGCCCGGAGACAATTTGTCGCGTGTGCGAAGAGCAAGAATATTTGTATGCAAAACAAACACTTTCAGACAAGCCCCGTCTTGCGCCTCGTGCTGTTCGAACCGGACATTCCGCAAAATGCGGGGACGCTGATGCGACTCGCAGCCGGCCTCGGCGTCGCGCTCGACCTGATCGAACCTTGCGGCTTCGTGCTGGACGACCGCCGGCTGCGCCGCGCCGGGATGGATTATCTCGACCATCTCGACTGGACCCGGCACAGCTCATGGGCGGCCTATGTGGCGGCCCATGGGACGGCCGGTGCCGCGGCACCCCGGGCGGGCCGGCTGGTGCTGCTGACGACGCGGGCGGCCATTCCCTACACCGCCTTCCGCTTCGCCCCCGGCGACCGCATCCTGGTCGGGCGCGAGAGCGCCGGCGTGCCCGACACGGTGCATGACGCCGCCGACGCCCGGCTGGTGATTCCGATGGTGCCGCCCGCCCGCTCCTTGAACGTTGCGGTCAGCGCGGCGATGGTGTTGGGTGAGGCCTTGCGACAGACCGCCGCAGCGGGCGTCGCCGCCCCCGCACCGCCGGACACCGACAGGCCATGACCGCTCCAGCCCCGAACGCCAGCCCCTCCGCCAGCCTCGTCGAAGAGCGCAAGGCCCGCGCCGCCTCCTGGTTCCGCGAACTGCGCGACCGCATCTGCGCCGGCTTCGAGGCGCTGGAGGACGGGCTGACCGGCACCCATGCCGATCTGCCGCCCGGCCGGTTCGAGCGCAAGGACTGGACCCGCCCCGACCATGGAGGCGGCGAGGGCGGCGGCGGCACCATGTCGGTGATGAAGGGCCGGGTGTTCGAGAAGGTCGGCGTCAACATCTCGACCGTCCACGGCACCTTCAGCCCGGAGTTCCGCGGCAACATCCCGGGCGCCGGCGAGACCGGCGAATTCTGGGCGGCGGGAATCAGCCTGGTCGCGCACATGCGCTCGCCGCTGGTGCCGGCGACCCACATGAACACGCGCCACATCGTGACGACGAAGGGCTGGTTCGGCGGCGGCGCCGACCTGACGCCGATGATCCCCGACGACCGCGACACCGCCGACTTCCATGCCGGATTGCAGGCGGCCTGCGACCGCCACGGCCCGGACTATTACACGCGCTACAAGGAGTGGTGCGACCGCTACTTCTTCCTGCCCCACCGGGGCGAGGCGCGTGGCGTCGGCGGCATCTTCTACGACAATCTCGAGTCGGGCGACTGGGAGGCCGACTTCGCCTTCACCCGCGACGTCGGCACCGCCTTCCTCGACAGCTACGCGGCGCTGGTGCGCCGGCACATGAACCGCCCCTGGACGGCGGAGCAGCGCGAGCACCAGCTCGTGCGCCGCGGCCGCTACGTCGAGTTCAACCTGCTCTACGACCGCGGCACCACCTTCGGCCTCAAGACCGGCGGCAACACCGAGGCGATCCTGATGAGCCTGCCGCCGGAAGTGAAGTGGCCGTGATCTGACGGCCGGACCGACGCCTGTTCGCCTACGCCGCCCCTGCCTCGATCCCCCCGTCGGGGATGGGCGGCCACGGCGATGGGCTTGTCCGTTTCGGGGCGTCATGCCCCTCGCCAGGATCGCCGACGCGACCGGCCGGGGTGCGGAGGTAGCGCGTCGGCGTCGTCCCGAGCGCCTTCTTGAACATCACGATGAAGGCGGTGACGGACTCGTACCCCAGGTCGCCCGACACCCTCTGGACCGTCGCGCCGCCGGCGAGGTCGCGCAGCGCGATGACCAAGTGCAGCTGGCGCCGCCATCGGCCGAAGGTCAGCCCCGTTTCCTGAACCATCAGCCGCTTCAGGGAGCGCTCGCTCATGGCGACATGGGCGGCCCAGTCCCCGAGGGTGCGGCGGTCGCCCGGTTCCGCCGTCAGCGCCGCGGCGATCGCGGCGATCTTGGGATGGCCGGACACGGGCAGCCTCAGCCCGTCCTTCGGCATCAGCGCCAGCTCGTCCAGCAGGACCCGCACGAGGCGGCCGGTATGATCGTCCGTAGCATGGCCGCCCGGTACGTCCGCCAGACGGAGGATCATCTCCCGGAGCATCGGCGACACCGACAGCGTGCAGCATTCCAGCGGCAACCCGGCCGCGCCGGGCTCGACGAACAGGTAGGACAGGCGGGCGTTGGGCGTGACCCGGTTGCTGTGCGGCACGCCGCCCGGGATCCAGACCCCGCAGTCCGGCGGGGCGATCCAGAGGCCGTTCGCGGCCGTGCAGGTGACTGCCCCGTGCAAGGCCAGGATGAGCTGGCCCTGCCAGTGCCGGTGCTGCGGCACCTCGGCTTCGTAGTGGCTGAAGTCGACATGCAGGGCGACCGCCGGGCGGTCCGACCGGTCGGGATCGAAGTCGGCGCTGCACGGGCGCCGCGTCTTCGCGGATTGGCCTGATTTGGAGATCATATGGCATTATCTCCAAATTCATGCGTGCGGCAATCCGCTATCACTGGTGAACGGCAACCCGGTCGCCGGCCACCGGTGCCCCCGGCCGGCCCGATGCGACCCGTATCACCAGACATCCGTTGGAGATTGTCATGCGAATTTCCGTCGTCGGCGCAACCGGCAGGATCGGCGCGACGCTCACCCGCACCCTCCTGGGCGCCGGGCATCAGGTCAGGGCCCTGTCGAGGGGCGGTCCGGGCCTCGACGCGCTGGTCGAGGCCGGGGCGGAGCCATTCCTGGGAAGCTTCGACACAGGTGCCGGAGACCTCGGCGGCTTCTTCCAGGATGCCGATGCCGCGTTCCTGATGGTGAAGACCGACTGGAGCAACATCCACGGGCATTATCCGGCGGTCGCACAGCGCTTCGTCGATGCGCTTCGCAACTCCCCGGTCAGGCTGGCCGTGAGCCTGACGGCCATGGGGTCGGAGGTCAGCGGGAGCACCGGCCATTTCGAGAGCTTCTACACGCTGGACCGGACGCTGAACCAACTCGACGCCATCGACCTGGTGCATCTGCGTGCCGGCTGGTTCATGGAGAACATGCTGTTCTTCACCGATGCGGTCGCACGGCATGGCCGGATCGGCTGGTCGCTCGACCCCGGCGTGACGCTGCCCTGGGTGGCGACGCAGGACATCGCCGGTCTGGCGGCCAGGGAGCTGACCGATCCGGCGGGCGGACACCACGTCATCCGCGAGGTCGGATCGGAAGACCTCACGATGCCCGAGGTGGCCGCGATCATCGGCCGGGAGATCGGCCGGCCGGTGGAATATCGGCTCGTCGACAGGACGCGGAAGGATGTCGAAGCCACGTATCTCGAGAGGTTCGGGACAGCGGAAACATGGCTCGACGACAGCCAGACCCTCGACGCGCTGAACGACCGGCGCGTGCGGTTCCATGGCAGCCGCAGCCCGCTGCCCACCAGGATGGAAAGCTTCATCAAGGATGTCTGGAAGCCGGCTTACCTGCGGTCTGTCGCCGGGACCCAGGCAACGGAAACCTTCCACACCTGGTGCTCCCGCGACTGACCGGACATCAGCGCCGCGGCGCCGAACCGCCCTGGAGCCAGGGCGCCCAGGCCTGCCGCACCATCTCGCCCCACAGCCGCATCGGTGCCAGCCACAGCTCCGCCATCGGGCCGGCTCCGGGCAAACCGCCGGGGGAGCCGAAGGAACCGCCCGGCAGCAGCGGGGTCATCAGGGCCGGCGCCAGCAGCCGGGCGACCGCGTCGAAGGACGGGGTCGCCCGGAACTGGATGGCGATCACCTCCGCGCCGTCCTCCCCCGCCTCGCGGTGACGGATCCGGATTTCCAGGTTCGGCAGATGGGCGGTCACGATCGTCTCGTCCGGCTTGCGGTCCATGTGCGCGGCTCCGTTCTGGATGTGGCGCTGCAAGGATAGGGTTTTTGCAACTGCGAAGTAACCCTCTCCGAAGGAGAGGCGGCAACCAGCTCGGGAGGGGGCGCGGGAGAAGAGGCAGCGTCGGTGTTCGGGTGTCGGCTGACGGTGCCCCCTCCTAACCTCCCCCGCTCCCGCGGGGGAGGGACTGCCGCCGCTCTCCCGCACAAGCACTTGTCCCCTCTCCCGCGAGAGCGGGGGAGGGTCAGGGTGGGGGCACCGGCAAGCCGACGCCTACCCGCTCACACCGCCTCCGCCGTCTCGGACACCGGCAGCAGGCGGCGGAGGACCAGGCACACCAGATCGCCGGCGATGACGCCGCCGGACTGGGTGTGGGCATGGACCGTGCGCAGGACCAGCTCGGCACGGTCGCGGGCGGACATGCCGCGGCTGGCCGCCAGGGTCGCGGCGAGGCGCTCCTCGCCGAAGGCGTCGCGCTGGCCGTCGATGGAGCGCAGGACGCCGTCGGTGCACAGGAACAGCGATTCGTCCTGGTTGAGGATCACCGTCGCCTCGCCATAGGGGGCGCCGCGGCGCACGCCCAGCGCCGGGCCGCCGACCGCCGACAGGAACTCCACCCCGCCCTCGGCGTTGACGCGGCAGGCGCCGCGATGGCCGGCCGCCGCATGGACCAGGGTGCCGGCAACGCGGTCGTAGATGGCGACGAAAGCGGTGGCGAAGCCGTTGAAGGGGCTTTCGCCGCACAGCCGCTCGTTCGCGCCGGTCAGGATGGCGGCCGGGCCGAGGCCGGCGGCGAGGCCGGCGCGGGCGGTCTCGCGGATGGCGCCGCGCACCATCAGCATCAGGAACGCCGCCGGCACGCCGCCGCCCGACACACCGGCCGTCACCAGCAGGCTGCGGCGCTCGTCCAGCTCGATAACGTCGTAGAAGTCGCCACTGACCGTGTCGCCGGGCAGCAGCACGCCGTAGAACTGGCTGTCACGGCCGACCGGCAGCTGGCGCGGCAGCAGGTTGGACTGCACGTCGCGGGCGGCGCGCTGCTCCTCCTCGATCAGCTGTTCGGCGGCGGCCAGCTTCTCACTCTTGGTCTCCAGCTCCGCCCCGCGCATGACCAGCTGGGCGTCCAGCGTCTCCTCGCGCGCGGAGGCCTCCATCGCCATGCGGCGGAAGACGCGCGACAGCCGCCCGAACTCGTCGTCGCGGTCGGCGGCCTCGTTGAGGGTAAAGGGGTTGAAGCGCCCGGCCTCCACCGCCTTGACCGCCTCGCCCAGCCGCTCGACCGGCGCCATCTGGTCACGGGCGAAGCGGACGCAGGCATAGACGCCCAGCGCCAGCACGAAGACGCCGACCAGACCGCCGATCTTGAGCTGGCGGCTCATCATCGCCCCCGGCTCGCCATAGGGCAGGCGCACCACCGCGACCGCCGGGACGCCCGCCTGGGAAGCGGCGGCGGCCGAATTGGCGGCATATTTGACCGGGGCGAAGGCCAGCAGCCCGTCGCCCGCCGCCCGCAACGCCGCCTCGCCGCCCACTGCCGCCGCCTTGGCCGCGGCGGTGTCGGCGTCGGACAGCGGGCCGCCGCCGGCATCGCCGACCACCACGCCGCGCGCCAGCACCCGGCCGTCGCGGTCGAGCAGCCATGCGGCCTCCACCGACCGGTCGGCGAGCAGCCCGTCGATCAGCCCGTCGGTCCCCGACTTGCGCACGATGTCGCCCAGCCGCCGCACCTCGGCGCCGACCTGGACGATCCGCGGCCTGTCCACCCCGGCGACCCCGGCGAACTTCATCAACCGGCCGCCCTCCATCGCCGGCTCCGACGCCAGCGCGGCCGGCGAGCGGTTCAGCAGGCCGGCATAGGTGCCGTGGCGCGGGCCGCCCTTGGCATCCTGACCAAAGGTCGGGTCGGGGCCGGGCTGGTTGTGCAGATAGGCCCGGCCGCGGTTGTCGGTGATCCACATCTCGTCGGGGCCGCCGGCCTCGGCGATCTGCTTCAGCCGGTCGTTGATGGCGCGCGGCGGCAGCTTCGCCGCCTCGGCCAGCGCCACCAGATGGGCGGTCAGCGTCGCTTCCGACAGCAGACGTTCCGACAGCAGCGCGTCGACCTCCTGCGGGATGTCGCGGGCCTGGGCGGCACCGCGGGCGAGCATGCCGGCCGCCTGCCGCGCCTCGGTCTCGATCCGCTCGGTGAGCGCGGCGCGCGTCGTCCAGGCCATCGCCACGGTGACAGCCGCCACCGCCAGCAGCACCAGGCCGGTGACCAGCAGGATCAAACGCTGTTGGAACGTCATGGGAATGCGCCCGCCCATTGTGGCAATTGCCACCGCTTCTACCGGTCCGGGACGCGCAAGTCCAGGAACGGGGGGCCGCATCCGCCCCGAACCCGCTCATGATCACGACCGTATGACGTGGGATGGCGGAAGCGGCGGCGGGCGCGCAAGATTCGACCGTAGGCGCGACATTATCCATTTCGTAACCGGATTTGCCGCAGGATGGACCGGTCCCCATGAGGGGTCGCAGCGCTGCGACGCCCAGCGCCTCCACTCCGCCGCCTCCATTCCGCCGGTGCCCGCCCATGCCGATGAACGTCCTGGAAATCGCCGTCTACGCGATGGTCCTCACCGCCAGCCACCCGAATTCCTTCGAATGCGTCGCCGTCAAGCCGGAGGGCGTGAACTGCACCAACGGCCTGACCGCGAAGGCGGACGGGCCGAACCTGCTGTTCAGCACCGGCGTCGTGGTACGCAAGGACAACCAGGGCCGGGTGAGCCTGAGCAACGGGCTGCAGACACGCTTCGACAGCTCCGCCTGGGTCGCCTTCCAGGATGCCGGGCAGAAGCCGGTGGTCAGCGTGCGCAAGACCGGGCCGCTGCGCTTCCGCTTCTCCAACGGCTTCCAGTGCGAGGCCATGGGCAACCCGGAGGACATGGCCCGCTGCTACAAGCCCTGACGGCCCATCCCCCGACGGCCCATCGCGCCGGGATGGCGATCCGTCACGCCGCGAGCGGATCGGGCCCCAGCGCGTCGCGGCCATGCGGCGCGTCGAGGTCGAGCGCCGGCCCCTTCGGCACGATGCCGGTCGGGTTGATGGTGGCGTGGCTGCCGTAGTAATGCCGCTTGATGTGGTCGAAATTCACCGTGTCCGCCACGCCCGGCACCTGATACAGGTCGCGCAGATAGCCCGACAGGTGGGGATAGTCGGCGATCCGCCGCTTGTTGCACTTGAAATGCCCGACATAGACGGCGTCGAAGCGGACCAGCGTGGTGAACAGGCGCCAGTCGGCCTCGGTCAGCCGGTTGCCGACCAGCCAGCGCCGGGTCGCCAGCAGGGCGTCCACCTCGTCCAGCGCGTCGAACAGCGCGTCGAAGGCGGCCTCGTACTTGTCCTGCGCTGTGGCGAAGCCGGCCTTGTAGACGCCGTTGTTGATGCGGTCGTAGACGAAGCCGTTGATGCGGTCGATCTCGTCCAGCAGATCGGGCGGACTGAAATCGGTGCGGACGTCGGTGAAGGCGTCGAACGCGCGGTTGAGCATGCGGATGATCTCCGCCGACTCGTTGTTCACGATGCTGGAGGTCTGGCGGTCCCACAGCACCGGCACCGTCACCCGGCCGCTGTAGCCGGGCTCGGCGCGGGTGTAGACCTCGTGCAGGCGGGTGGCGCCGGTGACCGGCTCCGGCCCGGCGAAGGTCCAGCCGTCGGCCAGCATCAGCGGCTCGACGATGCTGACGCCGATCACCCCCTCAAGCCGCTTCAGCTTGCGGAAGATCAGGGTGCGGTGCGCCCAGGGGCAGGCGAGCGACACTATCAGGTGATAGCGCCCGGCCTCCGCCGGGTAGGGGGTGGAGCCGTCGGCCGACACCCGGTCGCGGAACTGCGCCTCGGTCCGGACGAAGGCGCCGCCCGTCTTGCCGGTGTCGTACCACTGGTCATGCCATTGTCCATCGATCAGCAGGCCCACGGTTCCCTCCCCTTACGTCAGCATCGGTCCGCCGTCAGGCGCTCAGCTTCGCCGCGATCTCGGCGACGTGGCGGCCCTGGTAGCGGGCGCCGTCCAGCTCGACCGCGCTCGGCCGGCGCGACCCGTCGCCGTCGGCGATGGTGCTGGCGCCGTAGGGCGAATTGCCCATCACTTCCGAAACGCCCATCTGGCCCTGGAAGGAATAGGGCAGGCCGACGATCACCAGGCCGAGATGCAGCAGGACGGTGTGGGTGCTGAGGATGGTGCTTTCCTGCCCGCCATGCTGGGTCGCGGTGGAGGTGAAGACGCTGCCGACCTTGCCGACCAGCGCGCCCTTGGCCCACAGGCCGCCGGTCTGGTCGAGGAAGTTCTTCATCTGCGAAGCCATGTTGCCGTAGCGGGTCGGCGTGCCGATGATGATCGCGTCATACTGCGCCAGCTCGTCGACGGTGGCGACGGGAACGCCGCTCTCGTCCTTGTAATGGGCGGACTGGCGGACGGCCTCCGGCACCAGCTCGGGCACGCGCTTCACCGCCACCTCGGTCCCGGCGACCGAGCGGGCGCCGTCGGCCACCGCCTGCGCCATCTCCGACACATGGCCCCAGCTGCTGTAATAGAGGACCAGAACCTTCGCCATCGTCGCCACTCCCCATTCCCGGTTGTCACGGATGCGGTCGCCGCAATCGGCGGGACCGGCTTTGCGGTCCCCCAGAAATAGGGTGCGGAGGGCTTTCCGGTAATACCGGATCTTGGCACCTCATTGTTTCCCGGTGTACAACAATGCCATGGATCGCCTCGACGACATGCTCGCCTTCATCAAGGTGGTGGACACCAAGAGCTTCACCGCCGCCGCCGACCGGCTCAACCTGTCGAAATCGGTGGTCTCCCGCCGCATCGGCGAGTTGGAGAACCGGCTGGGCGCGCGGCTGCTGAACCGCACCACCCGCAAGCTCAGCCTGACCGAGGTCGGACAGGCCTATTACGAGCGGTGCACCCGCATCCTCGCCGACCTGGAGGAGGCGGAGCAGGCGGTCGCCGACCTGCATGCCGCCCCGCGCGGCCGGCTGCGGCTGAACGCGCCGGTCAGCTTCGGCATCCTCCATCTCGCCCCGGCGGTGGCGGAGTTCCTGGAGCGCTACCCGTCCGTCGAGATCGACATGGATCTGAACGACCGCACCGTCGATCTGATCGACGAGGGGTATGATCTGGCGATCCGCATCGGCCGGCTGCGCGACAGCTCGCTGATCGCCCGGCGGCTTGCCCCGGCCCGCATGGCGCTGTGCGCCAGCCCGGCCTACCTGAAGCAGCATGGCGTGCCGGAAACGCCGGAGGATCTGGCCCGGCACAGCTGCCTGATCTACACCAACATCCCCTCCCCCGACCTGTGGCAGTTCACGGTCGACGGCGAGGCGCGCAGCATCCGGGTGTCGGGGCCGATCCGCAGCAACAATGGCGACCTGCTGCGCGAGGCGGCGATCTCCGGGCTCGGCTTCGTGATGTCGCCGACCTTCCTGTGCGGCCAGGCGCTGACGCGCGGCGAGCTGGTCGCCGTGCTGCACCGCAATGTTCCGTCGGAACTGTCGGTCAATGCGGTCTATCCGCAGAACCGTCACCTGTCGCCCAAGGTGCGGGTCTTCGTCGATTTCCTGGTGCAACGGCTCGGCCCGCGCCCCTATTGGGACTGCACGCTGCTCGACACGCTGCCGCAGGAGGCGGGCTGATGCCTCCTGCCGCTTCCGGAACCGTCAGGACGGCGAGTTGGGACGGCGGCGGGAGCGCAGGTTCAGCGCTGTGATGAAGTTCGGCTGCTGGCCGACCACCGGGCCCTGCGGCACCGGTTTCTTCGGGGCTGTCGACAGGAAGCCGCCGACACGGCCGCGCAGCTCCACCGAATGGTGCGCCGCCTCGTCGGCATGGTCGGCCACCTGACGACGGACCGCCGGGTCGAGCGTGTTGAAGGCGCGGGAGGCGAATTCGAAGGCCGGCTGCGACTTGGTGGCGATCACCTGCCGCAGCGCCTTGGACACCAGCACCGTGTCGAGACCGCCCGGCCCCTCCACCCCGTCCAGCACGTCGGCGAGGATGCCGATGGCCTGGATGGTGCGGTTGTCGTCCAGGGAAAGGTCGTCAGCGTCCATACGGGTCTTCCGATCGTCTCAAGCGGCCCCGGACCGGACATCCAGCCCAAATCCGGGTTGCACGACCGAAATCATAGTGTTTGCGCCCGCGTCTGGCAATGGACGCCGCGGGGCAAGGGCGAAATCGTTAAGATGGCCGGCGGAACGGTCATCCCCTGCCCGCGCTACGACTTCTTCTTCCTGGCCTTCGCCTGCCGCTCGCCGGCCGGCCCCAGGGGGAAATCCGCGCCGCGGGAGAAAACGGTCGGGTTCTGCTCGCTCTGGCTATGGCGCAGCGCCATCGCCGGAACCTGCGCCACGGCATAGCCCAGCACCTCGCGCGCCGAGATCATGCCGTCGGCCGGATTGCCGTCGGCGGCACCGCCCAGCCCGTTCAGCACCGCATAGGTGAAGGCGCCATGGCCGAGCGCCTCCAGCTCAACCGCCAATTGGTTCTTGTCGGTCGCCGCCAGGATATGGACGCCGGCCTGCTGACCGACCAGGGCCAGGGCGCGGCGGTCGGCATCGGCCTCGAACGCCCGCTTGACGCCGCCCGACTTGCAGGAATCGATCAGCAGGACGACATGCTGCGCACCGATCTGCAGCACGTTCTTGTAGAAGCTGCGGGCACTGATGCCGTCCGCCGCCACCGCCTGCAACACCGCCTGACGGAAGGCCTGTCCGCCGCGGGCATCGCCGGCCGCCGTCTCGAAGGGCAGGTTGCGGCCGAACTCGGTCGGCAGGAAATACCAGCTCTGCTCGGCATTCTCGCCATGGCCGGCGACATAGATCACCACCACGTCCTGCGGCCGCGTCGCCTTCAGCTGCGCGAACAGGGAGCCGATGTTGGCGCGGGTCGCCTGCCGGTCATACAGCTCGTGCAGCTTCACCTCGGCGAAGACGCCGTTGCCGGTCTGCTTGCGGGCCCAGGCGGTCACGCCGCGGGCGTCGGCGACGGCGTAGTTCAGCTCCAGCACCGGGTTGGCATACTGGTTGATGCCGACCACCACCACATGCAGCACCGGCTTCTCCACCGGGGCGGCGACCGTCACCAGCGCTTGCGCCGGCACGCTCTCGATGCGGTTGTCGCCCAGCGCCACGGCGCGCAGCCGGTTGGATCCGGCCACCAGATCGACGGTGAAGGTGACGCGGCGGCCGGGCTGGCCGTTGACGTCGACATCCTCCGTCGCCGTGACGGCGGCGGGATCGAGCGCCTTGCCGTTGGCATAGAGCACGATCTCGGCGATGCCGGCGCCGCGGTCGGCCGCGGTGACGGCGACGGAGGCCGGGCCGGGGGCGGCCGCACCGGCGGGCGCGGCGATCTGCACGGTCGGCGGCGGCGCGATGCCGGCGGTGACGGTGGGCGCGCCGGGGGTCAGCAGGGCGGCCGGCGCCCGCAGCGTCTTGGCCAGCAGGCCGGGTTCGTAATAGGGCTGGGAGAAGTTCGTCATCTCGAACACCTCCTGTTCCGCCTGCCACGCGACGTCGCCCAGCCCGCCGTCGGAGCCGTCGAAGCGGCCAGCGCCGTCCAGCACGCTCCAGCCACCCCGCGTCATGATCAGCTGCGCGGCCAGCGCCCCGTTGCCGAGATCCCACACCCGCGCCCGTCCGTCCGACCCGGCGCCGATCACCCGCTCCGCCCCCGGCGCGAAGGCGGCGGCGGCGACCGTCCCTTCCGGGTTTTCGACCGAGACGAGCTGCCGGCCCTCGCCGGTCCAGACGCCCAGGCTGCGGCTGCCGTTCGCCACGGCGACCAGCCCGTCGGGGCGCACCGCCAGCGCAGTGACGGCACTGCCGGCGGCGCGGATGCTGCGGGCCGGGGTGGCGGAGCCGGCACGCCAGACCTGCACCGCGCCGCCGGCGTCGCCGGCATGGAGGGTGCCGTCGGCGGCGAATGCCAGCGCGGTCACCGCGGCTTCGGCGCCGGTCATGGTGGCCAGCGGCTGGCCGTCCGGAACCGACCAGAGCCGGACGGCGCGGTCGGCGCCGCCGGCCGCCAGCCGGCGCCCGTCGGGCGAGAAGGCGAGCGCCGCCACCGCTCCGCCGGCCCCCGCCAGGGTGGCCGCCGGCTGGCCGCTGCCGGCGCTCCACAGCCGCACCGTGCCGTCGGCGGCGGCGGTGGCGAGCAGGGCGCCGTCGGGCGACAGCCGCACAGCCTGGACGCCGCCCGCGGCGATCCGGCGCAGGGGCTGGCCTTGCAGGATGTCCCACAGCGTGACCGATCCGTCGGGGCCGACCGTCGCCAGCGTACGGCTGGAGTCGGCCACCGCCAGGGCGCGCACCGGCCCGGCCTGGAGCCGCTGGACCTGCCGGCCGCTCTCCAGATCCCACACGCGGACGCCGCCGTCGGCGGAGGCCAGGGCCAGATGGCGGCCGGCGGCCCCCGTCTCCATCGCCGACACCGCACCGGCGCCGTCGCGGATCAGCAGGCGCGGCCGCAGGGCCTGACGCACCTGATTGGTGACCGCCTGGTTGATGATGCGCGTCTGGTTGCGCATGATCGCCCCCTGCGCCGCGGCCGGCTGGCTCCATCCCGTGACAAGGAGCCCAGTCAGCAGAGGACCGGCCAGCAGGAGGCCGGCCAGCAGGGCGGAACCGGTCAGGCGGGTGGAAAGCCGGCGGCGGTTGAACATCTCGCGACCCCTCGATGGATCGGCGGCCCGAGCGGCCCGCCGCGTCTTGAAGTTGAAGCCGGGCAACCGGGACCGGTCAACCGCGGGGTTCCGGAAAGGCCGCGCGCAGGCCCGGCCACAGCGCCGGCCAGTCGCCGTCATGCTCCATCCCCGGCACCACCCGCACCGGCACGCCGGCACGGTCGGCATAGCCGCGCACGATGTCCGGCGGGACCACCCGGTCCTTGCCGCCGGCAATGTGCCATTGCGGCAGCCCGGCCAGCCGCCCCGCCTCCGCCGCCGGGTCGAGCGATCCGGCGAGCGGGGTCAGCCCCTTGGCCGCCGCCCAGCCCGCGAGGTCGAGCGGAGCCACCAGCGTCACCAGCGCGGCGACGTCGCTGCGCCGCGCCGCCAGCAGCGCCGCCGCCACCCCGCCGCCGGAATAGCCGACCAGGACCAGCCGGTCCGCCCCGCTCGCCCGTTCCGCCTCGTCCAGCGCATGGCCGAGCGCGTCGACCACCTCCGGGGCGAAGCGGTGGGAGGTCCAGAACCGGGCGGTGCAGGCGGCATCGGCCGCCACCCCGCCATACTGGCAGGGCCGGCCGAGATAGAGCACCCGCGGCGCCGGATCCTCCAGCGCCAGGGCCAGCGCCACCGGGTTGCGCGGCGTCGGGTCGCGCGACGGCTGCGTCATCGTGCTCCAGGCATGGCCGTCGCCCTCGATGTAGACGACCAGCGGCCCGGAAGCGCCGGCACGCAGCCAGCCGGCCAGGGTGAAGGGCGCCGCCTTGAAGCTGTGCGGCAGCAGGCCGGCCGGCCGGGCGGCGGCATCCACCGCCGCCTGCCGCTCCGCCGGGGTCAGGCCGGCGCAGCCGGTGGCGAGCAGCAGCACCGCCAGCAGCGGCGCGAGGCGCCGCACCGCGCCCACCGGACAGGAGGCCAACCGGCGCCGCTCCCGCTCAGAAGGCCATGCGGGCCGACAGGCCGACCGTCGTGTCGCGCTGGTTGGCGCGGAAGGCCTGGGTCGTCACCTGGGCGGTCAGGTTCAGCGCGTCGCTGGCGCTCACCCGGACGCCGGCCGCGGCGACCATGCCGGCGCGGTTGCCGCCCCCGGAGGCCACCAGGGCGCCGCCCGTGCTGCCGGTGTTGCGGTTCAGCATGTCGTACTCCAGCGTGGCGCCGGCGAAGGGCCGGACGCTCGGCGTCGCTTCATACTCCGCCTCGGCCCCGAGGCGCCACTGGCGCAGGTCGTTGACGCCCGGCGACACCACAGCGCCGGCGCTGTCGGTGTAGCTGTCGCTGCGGGTGCGGGCGATGGACAGGCCGGTGACGCCGCGGAAGGTCCAGGCGCCTTCCACCAGATAGCCGGACAGGTTGGTGCTGGCGATCAGCCGGTCCGAGCCGTAGCGACCGGTGCTCATCCCGCCCAGCAGATTCTGGCGGGTGCGGTTGTAGCCGTGGCCGTAGGACAGGCTGACATCGACCGTGAAGTAATCGTTGATGGCGTAGCCGAGATAGGGCGTGACCGACAAGCCGTTGCCGGTGCGCCGGCCGTTCAGGGTGGTCAGGTCGAAATGATTGTGCTCCATCCCGACCGCGGCACCGATCACCAGCGATCCGGTCAGCTTGTAGTCGGCACCGACCATGGCGGTCTGGGTGCGGCCGTTGAATTCCGCCGCCGGCTCGAAGCTGCGCAGGAAGGAGACGCTGCCGTCGGCCCAGCCGGACAATTGCCCGGTGCCCCCGGTGGCATCGCCGGCCGACAGGCCGAAGCCGGCCGGGCCGCCTTCGGCGCTGCGCTGGCGGGCGCCCATCTGGCCGCGGAGCGCGTCGCTGACGCGGCTGGCGATGGCGCGGACGGTCTGGGTGACCACGGCGCGCTCGCTCTGCCGCGCGACCTGGGCCAGCGAGGCCTCCTGCGTCACGCCGGACGCGGCGCGGGTGTCGACGTCGACGCTGGTCAGCACGATGGCGCCGTTGCGCACCTCGAACAGGTAGCGGCCGGGAATGCTGACGTTCGACTGGCGGATCAGCGCCGTCACCGCGCTGTTGTCCAGGAAGGCGCCGGGCACGGCCGAGCCGTTGATCTCGTAATACTGGGTGCCGTCCGCATTGGAATAGCCGGCGCGGGCCGACGAGCCGCCCAGGCCGCTGGTGCCGCCGGACGCGCTGCCGGTTTCCCACTGGATCTGGTTGTAGTTCATCTGGATGTCGAAATCGCCGGTCCGGCGGTCGGAGCGGTCGACCAGCACGACCTGGAAGCTGTTGCGCTTGTCGCTGCCGCCGTAATAGCCGACGTTGTTCCAGGTGGTGACGAAGGCGGTGCGGCCGTCCACGACGGCCTGGCCATACTGCACGGTGCCGCCGTTGCGGGTGTCCACGTCGGCCCAGAAGGGGGCGATGATGTCGCGGCCGACCCGGTTCAGCGCCGTCGGCGTGAAGGTGGCGTTGCTTTGCCCGAAGGTGATGTTGCCGTTGTTGTTGACGTAGGCGGTGCTGCGCGAGGTGCCCCAGATGTTGGCGGCGAAGCCCAAGGACACCGGCGAGGTCGAACCGTCGTCGTTCGCGGCCAGCGAGCCGGCGTAGGTCACGCCGCTCTCCAGCATGGTGCCGGCCTCGGCGACGGACGCCGCGACGAGCGCCGCCGGCAGTCCGGCCGCCAGCCCGACAGCAAGCGCGACGACCGCGGTGCGCGGGCTGGAAGAATGAATTACCCTGGTCCAGGTCGACATCGTCCGGATTCTCCGAAGGTGGCAATCGGGATCGGAGAGAGCGGATGCGCGTGAACGCGGCCCCGGCGATGTGACGGACCGGACGCCTTCAGACCCTTGGACCCAGCCCAAGGGAGGCGCCGGCACACAGAGATGCGCACGACGGCACGCCTTCGACACGGGGAGCCCCCACAACCCTATCGAATGCGGTATGATTTTCGGAGAAAAGGTCGCACGAATTCGCCGTACAATTGAGGGAAATTTTGCCGCACCGCTCCATGCCTGCACTTCCATCCGCGGCTGTTGCGCGCCGGCAACAATCCTCCCATGCGGAAAAGCATTGGCAGGAAATGGTTTCAGGTCACACTTGAAAGCGGCCGCAGCCAAGGCCGGCCGCGATTTGAGGAACACAGATGATGAAGAAGGGTCTTCCCGCAGCCGCAGCGCTCGCCACCATGCTCCTGGCCACCATGCCGGCCGCTCATGCACAAGGCGGCTCCGACAGCCTGCTGCGCAACCAGAGCCGGATCATCGATCAGGCCGTCGGGTCGCAGGCGCGCCAAGGGGTGCAGCAGGGAGCCCGGCAGGCGACCGGCGGCACGGCGACGGTCGCCGCCCGTGCGGTCAACCTGCGGGCACAGCCGGCCCAGGCGGCGCCGGTGCTCGGCGTGCTGCCCCAGGGAACGCTGCTGACCGTGACCGGACCGGCCGAGGGCGCCTGGACTCCGGTCGAGCATCAGGGGCGCGCGGGGTTCGTCGTCACCTCGCTGCTGGCCCGGAACCGCTGAACCGGCGGCCCCTGCAACGGCGCTATGGCAGCCGGGTGGCGAAGGCCGGCGGCAGGAGGCGGTCCAGGCAGTTGCCGGCGTCGCCGGTGGACAACGTCTCGACGAAGCCGGCCGCCAGGGTCCTGCCGCAGGCGCTGACCCCCAGCACGTCATGGCCGATCCCGCGGAACGACATCAGCGTCGCCCGGCCCAGGCTGCGCCCCATCGCCTCCGCCCGGGCCGGTGCGGTCAGCGTGTCGTATGCGCCGGTCAGGATCAGCGCCGGCACGTCGGACGGGACCGGCCGGTAGAAGGAGGGCTCGACCGGCGTGAGGTTCAATGCCGGACAGGCGGCATCGTAATCGGTCTCCACCGCTTCGGCGACGACGTACGGGCGCAGGCCGGCGGCGGCGAGCCGGGCGGCGGCGGCGTCGATGTGCGGGCGGTTCTCGCGGCAGCCGACCGTCAGGTTCAGCCCATAGGCGAGGCTGTCGAGCGCGCGCCAGAAGGATGGTGGCATCACCAGCGACACGATGGCCGGATCGTCCACGATGCCGGCCGGCGGCTCACCCCCGCCGGCCGGCATCCGCCGGGCGGCGACCGCGCGGTCGAGATGGTCGAGCAGGGCCGGCAGCGGCACCATGCCGTCGGCGCTGCCCAGCCGCAGGGCCAGGACCGTGGCGACCATCGGCCAGGTCAGGCTCAGGTCGGTTTCCCGTCCGGTGACCGGATGGCGCAGCCGCAGGGCGAGCGGCCGGCGCTCCAGCGCGGCGGACAGCCGCTCCACCGCCTGCCCCAGCCGCGGGAAGGCGCGGGCACAATCGGGCTGGGCGGCGCAATCCTCCACCATGCGGCGGTGGGCCTGCCGGATGGCGGTCAGGCGGTCGAGGTCGAGCCAGGTCGCATCCGCCGCGGCCGGCGAGTTCAGCACGAGGCTGCGCACCGCCGCCCCGTCGACCCGCAGCAGCGCCTGCGCCAGCACCCCGCCATAGGAGGTGGCGACCACGTTCCAGCGCTCCACCCCCAGCGCGCCGCGCAGCGCCCGCAGGTCGGCGGCGCTCTGGCCGCTGTCGAAATCCTCCAGCCGGTAGCCGGCGCGGCGCAGCGGATCCAGGCAGGCGGCGGCATCCCCGGCGGTCACGCCGCCGAACCAGTAGCGCAGCGGGTCGAGCGCCGGGCAGCGCAGCGACGGGCGCGAGCGGCCGGTGCCGCGCTGGTCGACCAGGATCAGGTCGCGGGCGTCGCGCATCGGCGCCAGGATCGCCGCGCTGCCGCGCAGATCGTCGCTCGCGCCCTGCCCCGGCCCGCCGCTGAGCAGGACGACCGGATCGGCCGCCGGGGCGCCGCCGAGCGCCGGCAGCACCATCACGAACAGGTCGAGCGGCAGGCTGTCCGGCCGCAGCCAGTCCGACGGCACGCGCAAGCCATGGCAGCGCGGCGCCGGCCCGGCCGGCAACGGCCCGTCGGGACAGGGAAGGTCGGCGAGAACGGCGTGCGCGGCCGCCGGAGCGGTTGCAACCGGGCCGGACGCCGGTTGCGGGACGGGCTGTGGCGTGGGCTGCGATGCCGGAACGGGCGCGGGCGGCGCCACCGCCACGGTGACCGGCGCCTGCATGGCGGTCGGGGACTGGGCGGGCGGCGGGGTTGCGGATGGACCGGCGAACCGGTCGATGCCATAGCCCAGCAGCCCGCCGGCCAGCGCGCAGAGCGCCAGCACGCCTCCGGCGACGGCGATGCGGCGCCGCCCGGACGCCCCTCCGGACGTCCCTCCGGATGCCATCGCCCGGCCTACTCGGCGACGGTGGTGAAGAAGGCGGACTGGGCGAGGACGCCGCCCGTCGCCTCGGCCTTCGCCAGCGCGCCGCGCAGGCCCGCCAGATAGGCGCCGGCCGGCTCCACCTCCTCGCGGTCGGCGGGGAACAGCGGTTCGCGCGTCACCAGCGCCAGGATCATCGCCGCGCCGTAGGGCGGCGTGATGGTGTAGACGCGGTCGCTCGCCGACCGGGCGACGCCCAGCGTGACCGGCCTGCCGGCCTCCAGCCGGCCGTCGCGGCGCAGGCGCATCGGCACCATGTGGATCGCGTTGCCTTCCATGTCGATGTAGTCGACGGTCAGGTAGCCCGACGTCCCGGCGGTGACGGTGACCTCAAGCTTCTCGCCCCTCCGGTAGACCATCGACGGCCGGTTGAAGCCCAGCCCCAGCGCCCCGGCACCCTGCCCCTCGGCGCGAGCCGGCAATCCGGCGACCCCCAGCGCCTCGCACAGCGGCCAGGGGCGCACGGCGACGCGGGCGTCCACATCGATCCCCTTCGGCAGGTTGCCGATCGCCGCCTTCAGGGTGCGGGCGTCGTCGTCGGTGCCGACATAGCCGCTGATCCGCAGGCCGTCCGCCGCCTCCACCGTCCGCAAGCCGGCGCAGGAAAAGGCGCCGGCCGCGGCCTCCACCGCCTTGCGGGCGTCCGCCGCCGACGGGCGGGGCGCCGGCAGAGCGGCCGGAATGGCGGCCTGCACAACCTCCGCCGGGGCCGGGGCCGGGGATGGGGTTGGGACCGGAATCGGCGCAGAGGATACGGCCGTCTGGGCGGCCATCTGCACCGCCGGGGCGACCGGCGGTGGGGAAACAGGGGGCGCCGGAGCCGGTTCGACCGCCGCCGCCTGGGTCGCGGCCGGGGACGGCGGTGCGGTTGGCGATGCAACCGGCGGCTGGACCGGCTTGGGCGCCTCGGCTTGCGCCGTCTCCACTGGCTTGGGCGTGACGGGCGGCAGCAGCGGCGCCGTCGTCAGGGACGGCGCGGGAAGCGACGGAGCGGCCGGAGACGGCGCAGAGGAGGATGCGGAGGAGGATGCAGGGGACGGTATGGCCGTGGAAGCGGGCGTGGAGGTGGTCGACGGCGATTGGCCGAACAGCAGGAAGCCGGCGACACCGGCCGCGACCAGACCGCCGACCCCGCCGGCGATCAGACCGACGGGCGTCTTCTTCGGCTGTCCGGCCGCGGTGGCCGCCTTCGCCGGCTTGCCGGCAGGGAATGGAGCAGCGGATGGGGAAGCGGGTTGCTCCGCCGGCGGGGTGGCCACCGGGAAGGAGGTGACGTCGAACGGCGTGATCTCCGGCGGGCGCCGGGTCAGCGCGCCGACCAGTTCCGTCATCGTCTTGACGCGGTTCTGCGGATCGGGTTCCAGCATGGAGCAGAGGACGCCACGCAGCGGCTCGTCCAACGCCGACAGGTCCGGCACCGACATGCGCCGCTCGATCATCGCCTGCGGCGAACGGCCCATGTCGAGCGGCGTGCCCAGCGCCGCGGCGGCCAGCACCAGCCCGGCGCTGTAGATGTCGGATTGCGGCCCGACCTGTCCGCCGAACAGGCCGAACTGCTCGGGCGAGGCGTATCCGTACTTGCCGGCGAAGCCGTCGCCGATGACGGTCCCCGCCCCCGCCGCGGTCTGCTTGGCGATGCCGAAATCGATGATCTTGGCGTCGGCGATGCGGCGGCCGGGCAGGATGACGTTGTCGGTCGACATGTCGCGGTGGACGATGCCGCGCTGGTGCGCCGCGCCCAGGCCCGACGCAATGCGGTCGAGCAGGATGGCGACCGATCCGGCGTCGAGCGGCCCCGCCTGGAGGATCTCGTGCAGCGACGGGCCGTCCAGATACTCCATCGACAGCAGGATCCGGCCATATTCGTCGCGGAAGACGCCGTCATAGGACACCACCGCCTCATGCCGGATCTCGCGCAGCGCCGCCGCCTCGCGCCGCAGCAGTTCCACCATCTTGGCGTCCTCGGCCAGTTCCGGCCGGATCACCTTCACCGCATGCCAGGTGTTCATGTCGATATGGCGGGCGCGGTGGACCTCGCCCATGCCGCCGCGGGCGATCAGCCCCTCCACCAGATAGGTATGGCTCAGCAGCGTGCCGGTCCCGATAGGCGCCGGTGCGGCCCGCCCGCCCGCCGCCTCGCCGCCCGACGACCACGGAATGGACGAGTCCGTGGACGGGGCCGCGGCAGGAGGGACGGATGCGCCGGGATCCGACATGACCGACGATTTGGCGGCCGGGATGGCGTCCACCCGTGCATCCGGCAGGCGGGTCGCCTCCATGTCGGTGGACGCGCCGACGGCGGTCCCAGGCGGCATGACGGTGGGTTCGGGGCTGTCGTCGGAGGATGGAGCCATGGCGCGGATAAGGTCCGGTTCGGGGTTGGTGTGGCTGCGGTGCCGGCGGTTGAACCCTGGCGGCGGGTCAGTCCGGCTTGCCGCCGGGATCGCTTCCGGAATCGCCGCGCACGAAGCGGTCGTATTCACGGGCGATGGCGTCGCCGACGACGCGGTCGAAATCCTCTTCCAGTTCGATCACCAGATCCTTGTAGAGCGTCTCGTACTGGTCCCAATAGCGGGCCTTGCGCGCGGCGGGCACGATGCTGTCGAGCAGGCGCGTCTCCAGCCGCTGGCTGAGCGCGCCGGGATCGAACTTGGCGACCACCTGCTTCAGCGCGGTCTGCAACGCCGCGGCATAGGCGAGATGATGGACCTGCACGTCGCTCGCCGCCTCGCGCACCGCCTCGGTCATCGGCAGGAAGCCGCGCAGGCGCAGTTGGCCCAGCACCGACACCGCCTCGTCCAGCGTCTCGCAGCGCTTCAGCGGATTTTCCCCCGCCGGGCGGAAGCTGGTCTGTTCCAGATGGAACTCGTCCTTGAAGCGCGAGCGCGCCTTCAGCGACCCATGCAGCGCGCCCAGGCCGGCACGCAGCGCCTCGCCCATGTTGCGCATCGTCGCCAGCGGGTCGGGCAGCCCGTCCGGCGGCAGCGGCGCGCCGAACCCCTCGTAGAAGGCGGCGATGGCGGCTGCGGCGTCCGGCACGGGCGCGGATGGCTGCTGCGGGTGCGGGGCGGCGGCCGGGGCAGGCGCCGGCTCCGGCCGGGGCGGCGGCCGGGACTCCGGTACCGGGCCGGGCGCCGGGCGCGGTGCGATCACCGAATCATCGGGCAGGGGCGGCGGCGGCGCCATGGCCGGCATCGGAACCGATGGCCGCGCCTCCTGCCCCGCAGTGTCGGGCAGCGTCTCGTCGATGTTCCAGTCCGCCGGCAGCGGCTGGACCTTCGCCGAGGCGGCCGGAAAGGCGGGATCGGGGAAGGCCGGGGCCGTGGCGGCAGGCTGCGGCGTGCCGAACAGCTCGTCGTCCCAGTCGTCCGGTATTCCACCGGCGGCGGCGGCGCGCGGTGCGGCGGCCGGCTCGGGGAAGGCGGCGCCGATCGACAGCGCCTGGTTCAGCGGGTCGGCATGGTCGTCGACGGTGCCGAAACGCCAGTCGTCCGCCCGTTCGCGGGCAGCGGCGCCGCTGCTCGACGCGGTCCAGGCGTCGAACTGCGCCTCGTCCGACCGCAACGGCTGGTTCTCGAAGGGGCGGGCCGCCGGATCGGCGAACAGGTCGTCGAACGGATCGGCAGCCGCGGCGGCGCGGTCCGGCGGCGGGGCGAAGGGATCGGGGGCGCTGCCCTTGCTGCCGAAGGCGAAGGCCCCGGCGATCTCGGTGAAGCTGGGGGCATCCCTCGTCTCCATCGTCGCCTCGATGACGAAGCGGCCGATGCGGATGCGGTCGCCCGGCGACAGGTCGGCCTGGACATTGCGGCCGAGCGGCCGGTCGGACCCGTTCAGGAAGACGCCGTTGGTGCTGGTGTCGATCACGCGGTAGCCGGCGCCGGCCTTCTGGAAGACGCAATGCTGGCGCGACAGCAGCAGGTCGGGATCCGGCAGGATCCAGCCATTCTCCACCCCGCGCCCGACGGTGAGGTCGCCGCCATGCAGCGTCTTCTCGGCATTGCCGCCCAGCGACGCCCGATGGTCCGATACGATCCTCAACCTCAGCATTCCATGCTCCCCGCTCACGCCGCCATTTACCGTCAGTCGCCCGTCAGGTGCCCGTCAATCGCCGATGATGACCGTCGGCGCGCCGGCCACGATCACCCCGCCATGGGCGGTCTTGTCGCCAAGCCGCGCCGCCGGCCGGCCGCCGACCACCACCGACATCGACCCCTTCACGATCACGTCGGGCGGGCCGACGCAGATGCACATGTCCGTCACCACCGCGGCCGGCAGATATTCGATCAGCACCGTCGGCACGCCCGGGCTGACGATCGGTCCGCCGACATGGGGGACCGGGCCGCTGCTCATCGGGCAGGTGTGCATGTCGGTCAGGCGGGCGGCGGGCGGCATGACGTCTCCTCCGGCTGTCGGTCAGCGGGTCCGCGCGGCGGTGCCCAGCGGGATTTCGGCACGGCGCAGGTCGCCGTTCACGGTCTCGAACAGGATGAGCGCATCCGCCCCGGCATCCTCCACCAGGAACCGGATGCCCGGGCCGAACAGCGCGGCGCGCTGGGCCTCGTCGCAGGTCGGCAGGAAGCTGGCCAGCACGGCCGGATCATAGAAGCGGAACAGGTAGGTCGCCCCGGTCTCGCCGTTGACGATGGTGAATTTGCGGAAATGCCGGCGCGCCGCGTCGATGTCGGCATCGGCCAGCGCCAGGATGCCCCAGCCGCGCCCCCAGCCGTCGCCGACCAGCCAGTCGGCGACGGCGCCGCCGCGCTCCAGCCGGACCAGATAGGGCGCCACCTCGGCCAGATCGCTCGCCGTGTCGCCCTGGTAGAGGGAGCGCATCTCCGCCTCCTCCTCGCGCGCCAGCAGGCCGGGATAGAGGCCGGGATCGCGCGCCGCATCGACGATCATGTAGAGCGCGCGCGCTTCGCCATCCGGCCACAGATGGTGGGCGAGGCGCGACACCACCTCCTGCGGCGTCCGGCGTGGGGATCGGGCGGGCATGACCGGGCTCATGTCTGGCAGATCTCGCAGAACGGCGTGTTGGATGCGGCGGCGTTGCGCATCACCATGGCCTGCACCGCCGCCTTGGGCTTGTGACCTTGCGCCGGGCGCGGAAGTTTGGCCTTGGGCGCCGCCGGGATCGTCCCGCCCTTGTCCTTGTCGGCGGGCGACGGCTTGTCGGGCCTGGCCGGCGAGGCGCTGAGCCCGTTGGCGGCGCCGCCGCTGTTGATCAGCACCAGCGTGCCGTTCATGGCGATGCCGGCGGGGCTGAGGGTGATGAAGTTGCCGCCGACCTTCAGCGTCAGCGAGGCGCCGGCCTCCAGGCACAGGTTGGCCCCGGCATGGACGGCGTAGTTGGTGCCGATCTTGTCGTGCAGGTCGACGCCGACGCTGCGCGACACGCCACCGCCGATGGACTCCACATGGTCGCCGTCGATGGTGGCGTGATGGTTCTTGCCGACCCATTCCCACAGGCCGCCGCCGACATTCACATGCCGTCCCGACGCGACGGAGGTCCGGCTGTCATGGCCGATGCGCAGGTCATAGTCGCGCTGGGCATGGACGAAGACCTGTTCCTTGCCCGCCTTGTCCTCGAAGCGGATCTCGTTGAAGCCGCGCCCGCCCGGCGAGCTGCGCGTCTTGATGCCGGAGCGCGTCTTGTGTTCGGGCAGGGTATAGGTCGGCAGCGTGTCGGCGTTGTTGACCACGCCGATCACCAGCGGCCGGTCGGGATCGCCGTCGACGAAATCGACCAGCACCTCCATGCCGATGCGCGGCACCGTCTGCATCCCCCACTGGTGCCCGGCCCAGCTCTGCGCCACCCGGATCCAGCAGCTGCTCTTCTCGTCCGACCGGCCGCGGCGGTCCCAATGGAACTGCACCATGATGCGGCCGAATTTGTCGGTGTAGATCTCCTCCCCCGCCGGGCCGACGACGAAGGCGGTCTGGATGCCGCGCACCGACGGCTTGGGCGTGAGACGGGCCGGGCGCACCACCGCCTTGGCCGGCAGGGCGCGGAAGCTGTTGGCGTAGGAGGCCTTGCGCTTGTCGCCGGGCAGGAAGCCCTCGTTGCAGGCGTCGAACTCCAGTTCCGCCACCACGACGGGCTGGTTGTTCTCCGCCACGGTCGGATGGTCGGTCAGGGCGAAGGTCAGGCCGGGATGCAGGCTGCGGCAGGCACCGATGCCGCGCACCCCTTCCAGCCCGCGCTCCTCCGCCTCCATCCGGCGGCGGGCGAGCGCCGAGCCGGCATCCCGCGTGGCGTAGCGGCCGGGATATTCGAACAGCTCGTATTTGGTCGAGACCGGAACCTTGGCGACCGACGCCTCGTCGCTGTCCAGCGCGGTGCGCGGCGCCTGGAAATCATAGTCCTTGGTCGCCCAGCGGCCGGGGGCGATGGCGTAGACCCGCTCCCATCGCTCGATCTGGTCGGCATATTGGCCGCTGGGGTTGAAGCGCAGGGTGGCCGGCGACAGCTTGCCATAGCCGGCGGCGCTGTCGGACAGGATCAGCTTGTGCCGGTCGCGCTCATGGGTGAAGTAATAGTAGATCCCCTCTTCTTCCAGCAGGCGGCTGATGAAGTCGAGATAGGTCTCGTTGTACTGCACGCAATAGTCGCGTGGCTGGTAAGTGCCGGTCAGGCTGCGGAATTCGAAGTTGGAAAAGCCGAATTCCTGGAAGATCGTCTCGACGATCTTCGGCACCGTCATCGGCCCGCCGCCGCCCAGGCTGTGGAAGATGCGGCAGTTGCTGGTGTAGGACAGCAGCGACAGCCAGGGCACCACCTCGATCGTGTAATAGCGCTGGTCGCGCGCCACCGGCACGCCGACACCGAGCGAGCGGGCGATGCCGTTGACGTAATGCCGCTGGCCGTCCGGCTGGCGGAAGCCGATGGTGACGCTGTTGCCGACGATGGTCTCCGGCGCCAGCGGCTCGATCGGGCCGAGCGCGTCGATGCGGTAGAGGAAGGGGCTGGACAGCGCCTCGCGCCCCTGCACCCGCTCAACCAGCATCACGTCGGGGCCGGCCGGGGTTTCCAGCGACAGCAGGCGGTCGTCCTGGACGAACTGCATCACGCCTCCTCGGCCGTACGGCCGGTCAGGAAACCGGCGAAGGATGCGGCGGCTGGCAGGCCGGCGGCAGCGAAGCCCTGCTCCGCCACCCCCTCCCCGCCCAGCGTCCACCAGCGGCTGCCGGCCGCGGTCTGCGCATCGACCGTCTCCCTGGCGGCCGCCTGCGGCGCCGACAGGGCGGCGACCGAGCCGACGAAGGCCTCGACGTCGAGCGTGTGGGTCAGGGCGGACAAGGCCAGCTCCTCCGCCGCATCGAACCACGCACTATCGGTTGCGGCCCCGGCCGCAGACCCGTCCACGGACAGGCCTGGAGCCAGCAGGGCGACCAGGGTCAGCGGGAAATGGCGGCCCGCCTTGTCGACGCTGGACATCATCACACCGGCCGCGGCCTGCGGCCCGCAGACGCCGGCCTCCAGCGCGAAGCGCCAGATCGGGGCATTCAGGTAGCGGTCGAGCCAGACGTCC
The DNA here is from genome assembly GCF_001305595.1 of Azospirillum thiophilum. NCBI lineage: Bacteria > Pseudomonadati > Pseudomonadota > Alphaproteobacteria > Rhodospirillales > Azospirillaceae > Azospirillum > Azospirillum thiophilum. The sequence continues at coordinate 176,147 of NZ_CP012402.1, read as the reverse complement.
GCCAGCGCCGCGCGGCTGGCCTGCAACCCGTCGAGCAGCCAGTCGTGCCAGGGGTCGGCGAAGGCGCGCGGCAACCCGCGCAGCAGGAAGTCGCCGCGCGCCGGCACCTTGCCGAAACAGCCGGCAATGCCCGCCACCGCCGGCCCCGCCGCAGGCTGCCTCATCAGAGACTGTCGGGGCATCGGAAGTCCTTCAGGTCGCGGATCGAGAAGGGATTGACCGCGCTGGTCATCCGCACGTCGAATCCGACCGACCTGCCGCCGGCGGCGAAGGACAGCGGGATGCGGTCGGGCACCGCCCCCTTGCGCCCGCGGTTGCCGTCGAGCGTGCGGAACCACGCCCAGCTTCCGGTGCGCTGGGTCATCTCCGGCGGATCGGTCGGCAGGCCGGTGAAGGTGACGCGCAGGTCGCCCGCCCCGCCCGGCTTCGGCCATTGCAGCCCCTGCGCCAGCGTAGCGGTGCGGGCGAAGGTCAGGCGCTGGCCGTCGACGTCCAGATCCACCTGCTCGACGCCGGGGCCGAGATAGGTCGGCCGCAGCTCGAACCGCAGCGACGGCACCCGGCCGCCGTCGGGGAAGAAGGCGTCGCGGATCATTGCCGCATGCTGAAAGGCCGGCAGCACCGACGCCGGAATGCCGAGATCGGCCGCCGACGGCTGCCAGCGCCAGGGTTCGCGCGTGGTGTCGACGAAGGGGCGCAGACGGTTGGCAAAGAAGGCGTCGATCAGCCCGCCCGGGGCGAACATCCGGGCGAAATCATCCATGCCGACGTCGGACGAGGCGCCGCGCACGAAGGGATAGCGGTTGTCGAGCGCGCGGCGGCACCAGGGCAGCACCGTGCTCTGCCATTCGGCGGCGATCTGGGAGCGGGCGCCGCTGAGCGTCCGCGCCGTCCCCTGCTCCACCAGCTCTTCAGTCCAGCGCCGCACCGGCTGCGGGTAATAGGCCATGTCGGTGGCGAGCTTCTGGAACACCTCGCCGCCGCCGTTCGCCGCCAGGTCGAAAAGCTTCTGCCCGGCGCCCTGCCCCAGCGACAGGCGGGCCAGCACGGCATGCACGCCTTCCAGCTGGCGCAGCAGTTCCTCCAGCCGGGCGTTGCCGCTGTTGCGGGTGAAGTCGTTCACCGGGCGGAAGCGGTCATCGACCATCTGGGCGACCAGCTTGGCGACGGCGCTGTCGGCCGCGGCAGCAGCCACCGCGGCCACGGTTGGGGAGGCGCCGGCCGGCGCCTCCGGCAGGCGTTGCAGCGTCGTCTCGTCCGCCACCGCGGCCAGCAGCTTCTGGAGCGGCGAGCTGCGGCCGGACAGGATGTTGACCTCCTCGCCCAGCGCCTGCGGGTTGGCCGCCGGCACCAGGGTGATGTCGTTCAGCAGCGTGTCCCAGCGGCCGGCATAATCGCGCAGGTACAGCGTCAGCGCCGCCGTCTCCAGTTCCGGCCCGGCCTCCCCGCCGCGCGGCGGGCCGAGCAGCCAGCTGAGATCGCGCACCGACCGCGCCGCCGCCGGCAGGGCCGGCATCATCACGGTGGCGAAGCCCTGCCGGGTGTAGAATCCCGGAACGCCGTCGCTGAACCGCGCGCCCGACGAGCGGCGGAACACCCGGTCGCCTTCCGGCCCGGCCTGGTCCGACGGCCGCCATTCCGGCAGCTTGCGCGCCGCCTCGCCGTCGCGGATGGCGGCATAGACGCGGCCGGCCAGCGGCGTGCGGGCCAGCACCTCGCGCGCCTGCCGGATCAGCTCGGCATCCAGATTGACCTTGGGCAGGCCGGCGGGGGCGGCAAGGCCGGCATCGATGTGGCCGAGCACCGCCTTGGTCTCCTCCTCGGTCGGCGGCGGCGAGACGCGGCGCAGCCAGCCGGCGGTCCAGCCCTTCACCGCCTCGCCGTCGACCGGCCCGGCGCCGCCCAGCGTCAGGTACAGGCGCAGCAGCGCCTCCACCGCCGGGGCGTCGTCGGCGGTCAGCCGGTCGCGCAGGTCGCGCTGCACCCGCACCAGCAGCCGCGGCATCAGCAGCCCGTTCACCGCGCGGCGGTACAGCGCGTCGCCGGCCTCCTCCAGCTTGTCGCCCTGGTAGAGCCCGAAATCGAGAGTCAGCTTCTGCTTCAGCGCCAGCGTGTCATGGCCGGCCGGCAGGGCGCGCAGCTCGGCAAGCACCGGCAGGACGCGGCGGATGTCGTCGTCGGCGACGGTGCCGGCGGCCAGCGCCTCCGCCTTCGGGCGGTAGGAATCGACCGCCTGCTGCTCGCGGTCGATCAGACCGGCATTGCCGAGATAGCTGGCAACCCAGGCGGCGGTCGCCGCCACCGTGACCAGCCCGAACAGGCCGTAGGCGATGCGCGGCACCCAGATGCGCCGCCGCTCCGCCGCCGGGTCGAAGCCGACCATGTTGGCCTCGCGGAACACCAGATCGCTCAGCAGGCTGCCGAGGAAATAGCTGCGCTGCTGGCCGGCGGCGACGGCGCCGCCGCGGAAGGGCGCCGCCGGCAGGCCGAAACTCTCCGCCAGCCCGCCGATCAGCCGGTCGATCTGGGTGCCTTCCTGGGTGCCGCTGGTGAAATAGACGCCGCGCAGCCGCAGCGCCGGCTCGTAGCGGTTGGCCTTGAAGGCCGCCGCGACGAAGTCGAGCAGCGGTTCCTTCAGCGAGGCGAGTTGCGAGGGAAAGGCGAAGATCGCGCCGCGGCGCTCCTGCGCCTGCTCCTGCTGGATGCGGTCGACGGCGCGGGCGGACAGCCGGCCGGCGATGCCGTCCAGCTCGTTGTCCAGCGTCGCCATGCCGGCGTCGCCCAGCTCGCTTTCGCCGGCCGGCAGGGTGATGCCGACGATCTGCCGCCGCTCGTCCCGGTTCAGGTCGTGGAAGAACTCGTTGAAGCCGGCGATCAGGTCGGCCTTGGTCAGCAGCAGATAGACCGGCGCCTTGACCTTCAGCGTCTCGTAGAGCTCGCGCAGGCGGCGGCGGATGGCGGCGGCATGCTGCGCCCGCTCCTCCGCCCCGGCGGCGGCGAGGTCGGGCACCGCCATGGCGACCAGCACGCCGTTGATCGGCTGGCGCGAGCGCGCATCCTTCAGCAGCTTCAGGAAGGCGCCCCAGCCGGTCTGGTCGACCGCCTCCTGGCTGTCCTGGGTGGTGTAGCGCCCGGCGGTGTCGAGGAAGATCGCCTCGTCTGCGAACCACCAGTCGCATTGCCGGGTGCCGCCGACGCCCTTCAGCGGCTTTCCGCCGGTCTGGTCGGCCAGCGGGAAGTTCAGGCCGCTCTTCAGCAGAGCCGTGGTCTTGCCGGCGCCCGGCGGACCGATGATGACGTACCAGGGCGTGCTGTAGAGATAGCCGTCGCCCAGGCCGCGCTGCTTGCGCCCGGCCTTCAGCAGGGCAAGCGATTCGGCGAAGGTTTTGCGCAGGCCGGCGACCTCTTCGGCCGTATCCAATGCAGCCATGCGTGCCGCATCGGCGCCGCCGGTCAGCTCGGCGGTCATCCGCTCCTCGGCCCTGGCGTCGCGGCGCTTGAGCAGGACCAACACGATGACCAGGATCGGGAAGGGCACCGCGGCGGCCAGCGCCAGCCAGGGCATCTCCAGCCCGGCCAGCGGCGCCAGCAACGCGATCAGCGCCGCCGCGATCGCCGCACCGATCAATCCCAGCACCGCCCGGGAGAGCAAGATCGCGGTCAGCCGACTCATTCCAACACCCCTGTCCTTGGCTCCGGCCCGATCCGGCCGCTTCCGCCACCGGCGCCCCTCCCCCCGAGGGACGGCCGCATGGCGCCGCTCACGTCTTCAGCCCGCATCACTTCTTCAGAATGATGTCGATCCGGCGATTCGCCGCCCGGCCATCGGCGGTGTCGTTGGTCGCCACCGGCTCGGTGTCGGACTTGCCCTCCGCCTTCAGCCGGAACTTGTCGGCGAAGAGCGGGGCGAATTCCGCCATCACCGATTCGGCGCGGGCCTTGGACAGGTGCCAGTTCGACGGGAAGCGCAGGCGCCCGCCGCCGGTCATCGGCACATTGTCGGTGTGGCCGGTGATCAGCACCGCCCCCGGCTCCTCGGCCACGGCGCGGCCGACGCGCAGGACCGACGCCCGCACCTTGTCGTTCAGGGCGGCGCTGCCGCTGGCGAACAGGTTGCTGCCGCGCATGCGCACGGTGATGGCCAGCGCATCCTCCGTCACCTCGACCAGCCCCTCGGCGATCTCCGGCTCCAGGAACTTGCGCACGCGCTGGACCTGGGTGGTATCGGGTGGCGGCGGCGGCGGAATTTCCGGCGGCGGGGCGGCTTCCGCCAGCTTGACCGGGGCCGGGGCCTCGATCACCACGCCGCCGTGGGGCGGCAGGCCGCCGATGCCGGCGAACAACCGGTCCGACGCCCCGTTCAGCAGGAAGCTGAGGCCCAGGAACAGCAGCAGCAGGAACAGCGCGGTGCCGGCCCCCGTCACCCAGACCGGCAGCGAGCTGCGCGGCGGTCGGTACTCCATCGCCAGCGCCGCGGCGTTCGGGCACAGGATGCGCTCGGCGTAGCCGCGGTGCTTGACCAGGATGTTGTAGACGTCCTCGCGGATGCGGGCATGTTCGCCGTCCTGGCGACCGGCGACCCGGTAGCGGCCGCGGAAACCGAGCGACAGGCAGAGATACATCAGCTCCAGCAGGTCGCCGTACTTGCCCGGATCCTGGCGGGCCGAGCCCAGCCTTTCATAGAACTGGTCGCCGCCGACCACATTCTTGTGGAACATGCTGGTGACGTTCTGGCGGGTCCAGGAGCTCTGATTGCCCCAGGCGGAATTCAGCACGATGTCGTCGATCAGCGCGCAGAGCGCGTAATGCGCCGTGGCCTGCGTCGCGGCATCGAGGCCGGATCTGGTCACCCACTGCTGGAAGTCGCGCAGGGCGGAAATCACCCGCTGGCGTAGCGATTCCAGATCGGGGACCCCGGTGACGTCGTTCAGCCGGGCCGCCAGCAGGAGCACCGGCGACGCCGCGGCGGCGAGCGGCGACCGGGCGGCGAAGATGCCGGCAAGCGCCGGCCCGGCGACGGCGACGGACTCGACCCGTGGTGCGGAGGCCGGATCGATGCCCGCCGGATCGCCTGCGGATGGCGCCTGGCGCCGTCCGCCCGGCGTCGGCATCATCACCGTGCGTTCGGTTTCCGGTCCGGGCATGCCGCCAAACTGATCGCCGCCTTGCATGTCCACCCCAATGCGCGCGCCGGCCCGGAAATGGGCCAAACCGTCTTTCCGGACAGTGTGAACGAACTAACCGATCTTAATCTAGCCATTTTTGGCATGCGAATCCGGAGGATATGCGACGAAGAGTCGTAGCGGTCCGCCCGGCGTGCCGGCCCGTCTCCTGCGCCGCCTCACGGCTGCGCAGGCTGCGGTGCGGCCAGGGCAAAGGGGTTCAGCTCGTTGCCGCCGGTCTTGAAGATGGCCGACTGGCTCCACTGCTTCTCGCGCGCCAGACGCGGCACCGCACGGTTGACGTACTGGCCGAGCGTCAGGTTGTAGATCGCCTCGTCCCCCGGCAGCAGCGCCTTGCCCTTCAACCCCTCCAGCACCGCATGGGCAAAGATGCCGTTGCGGCCGTCATAGCTGTCCAGCGCCTCCTCCTGCTCCGACGAGGCGGCCAGCAGGTAGCGCTGCCCCATGTCCTGGTACAGCTTGTCGACCGTGCCCGCCGACACCGCGCCGGAATGGCAGGTGTCGAGCATCACCAGAACGTTGCGGGCGGAAATCGCGCTGACCAGCCGGTTCAGCTCCTTCTCCGACAGGCCCTCTTCGCCGATCGCCTGGGCGGTGGCCGCGGTCACGTCCTGGGTCACGAAATGATAGAGCTTGACCGACGGATCCTTGGGCGACGGCACAATCACCCCATGGCCGGCGAGATAGAGGACAACCGTGTCATCCTCGCGCGCGGTGGCGGCCAGCGCCTCCAGCCCGGCGACGATCGCGGGGCGGCTCGCCTGCTCGTCGTAGAGCGTCGTCGACAGCGCCAGCGACTGCTCGCGGTCGTAGCTGGCGGGGATGCGGCCGCGCAGCACCTCGGCGAAGGAGGAGGCGTCGGCGCGGGCGAAATTCAGCTGGGTGCCTTCGGGCCGGTATTTGTCGATGCCGACGATGAAGGTGATCAGCCGCGGCCTGGCGGGAGCCGCGCGCTCGGTCTTGCCGTCCGCCGCGTTTGCGGACTCCACGGCGGACGCGGCCGGCAGCACGAAATCGACCAGCGCCGAGCGTTCGTAGATCGCGTCGGAGCCGTTGTAGGCGCGGATCTGGACACGGTTGCTGCCGGGATCGAGGCGGACGGTGCTGACCCGCTCCTCTGGCGTCGGGGCCGGCACCGGGGCAGGATCCTTGCCGAGCTCCGCAGGTGCCGGCTGTTGCGCGACAGGCTGGGGGACGGGCGGGGAAACGGGCGCCGGCCCCTTGGCGCGGGCGAAGGCGCGCGAGGTGTCCTGGCCGCTGACGTTGCGGCCGTTGCGGAACAGATCGACCGAGCCGATGCCGCCGCCGGTGTCCGCCAGACGGTAGCGCAGGCGCACGGCGCCGATCCCCTCCGGCAACACGACCGACAGGCGAGGCTCCTCCGCCGCGGCCTCCAGCTCGGCCGGCTTTGGCGCCGCCTTCAGCGGTTGAACCGGCTTGGCGGCAGCCGACGCGGTGACGGCCGGGGGCGCCGGCTCCTTGGCACGGGCAAAGGCCCGGCTGACCGGCGACATGTCCAGCGGATGGCAGGTCTCGGTGTCGGCGGGAGCGGCAGGGGCGGCGGCCGGGGCGGCATCCGCCCCGGTGCCGAGCGAGAGGCCGCGGCTGGCGGCCGGCACGGTGCAGTAATCCATCAGCGTCACCTGCGGGCGGCGCTGGGTCAGCAGGCGGATGTCGCCGATGTCGGACAGGCGGGCCGCGATCTCGGCCTGCCCGGTCTGGCGCAGCCGGGCGCGCACCAGCTCGGGCGCGTCGAACACGCGGTAGACCTGCTTGAACTCGACCCACTGGCTGCCCTTCTTCTTCGGGTCGTTCAGGTGGAAGCCGACAAGGGTCTCGCCGCCGCTTTCGGAATGGTCGAAGAAGGCCTCGGGCGTCCACAGCACCCAGCGGCGGCCGTCGCGGTGGGGGAACAGCGCCCCCAGCTCCTCCAGCGGCCGGACGCCGCCGGACAGCGCATACCAGCGCAGCGTCCCGTCGCCCAGCGCCGCCACGGCGACGCGCCCGTCGGCGGAGGCGACGACGCCCCACACCGCGGCCGGCACCTCGGCCCGCGCCAGCTCGGCACCGGCGGAATCGAGCAGGCGCAGGCTGAACTCCCCGCCCAGCAGCACGCGGCGCTGCCCACCCAGCACGGTGACGCTGCGCGCCCATTCGCCGCTGTCCAGCTTGACCGGCTGACCGTTGATCTTGGGCGTGCGGCTGTTGCGCCAGTCGGTGACGCCGATCCCCGGCCCTTCGGCCGTGGGATGGCCGAGGCCGGGCAGCGGCTCGGGCGCCGGGGTCAGACTGCGGGCCAGCACGTCGAACCGCATCGGGCGCCGGCCGCCCTGATCCAGCCCGAACTCCACCACCAGCCCGTCCTCGGACAGGCCGAAGCGGCCGAGCGACAGGTCGCGGTAATCGGCGACGTCGCCCAGCCGGGAGAACAGCAGCCGGCCCGCCGGGTCGATCACCCCCCAGCCGGGATCGGCGGCGGCGAAGGCGACCCCGCCTCCATGCAGCGCCAGCAGATGGGTGACGGAATCGCTCGCCGCCGGCGTGTCGACGAAGGCGCCCTTGCCACCGTCGGCCCAGCGCCGGACGACGTTGCGCCTGCCGTCCGCCGTGGCGGTGCCGGCGGCGACCAGCGCGGTCCCGTCCCAGGCGACGGCGGCGAAACTGCCGCCGGTGATGCCGGTGGTCTTGGGGGTCAGCCGCGTCTTCAGGTCGGCGGCGCCCAGCACGTCGACCCGCGGCTGGTCGGCATAGCCGACGGCCAGGGCCGAGCCGTCCGGCGAGAAGGCGACCGAATAGGGCACGCCGTTGCCCGGCTTACGCCTGGCCTTCGGCTTGAAGGCGGAATCATAGAGGCGGACGTTGCCGTCGTAGGAGGCGGTGGCGAGCCGGCCGTCGGGTGCGAATGCCAGCGCCGACACCCGCGCCTCGTAGGCGGTATCCTCGGCGACGAGGCGGAAGCTGGCGCTGTCCCAGACGCGGATCCCGGCGGTGCCGCCGAAGGCCCCGGCGACGAAACGGCCGTCGGGCGAGAAGGCGAGGTCGTTCAGCACCTGCGGCTGCCCCGGCAGGCGGGCCTTCAGCCGCTGCGCCTTGACGTCGAACAGGTAGAGCGTGACGCCGTCGCCCCAGCTCGACCCGGTGTTGCCGGCCGCCACGGCCAGCGACCCGTCGGCCGACAGCGCCACGGCGTAGAGCGCCCCTTCCTCCCCCGCCTCCATCGGCACCCGCAGCACGCCCAGCGGCTCGCCGCCGTCGCGCGCCCACAGGCGCAGGGTCTTGTCGTGGGACACGGTGGCGATCAGCCGGCCCTGGGCATCGCTGGCCAGCCGGTTGACGCGGGCGGTGTGGCCGCCGGTCTCGATGCGCAGGAACGCCCCGGTCGAGGCGTCGCCGGCCAGCGCCGTCCCAGACACGGGCAGGCCGAGCAGGAGGCCGAGCAGGAGACCCAGCAGCATGCCGGGGAGAGTGACGCGCCCGAGGCGCGCATTCGGGCGAGGGAGACTGCCGGCCATCATCCGTTCCGCTTGCGCTGTGTATCCGGTTCCGGCCCCCAGGATGCACCAGGAGGCCGGTTCCGGACAGGCCCGATCGGACCCGCGTCCAGATCAGGCCGCGTCGAGGGTGGCTTCCTTCTGGGCGATCTGCTGGATGCTGTTGGTTGTTGCGTTGATGCGCTCCGACGTCTCGAAGGCGGTGTTGGTGCGCTCGACCACCTGGGTCGTGGTGCTGCCGCCGGTGCTCTGCTTCGCCGGCTTCTTCTTGGCCGACGCCTTGACCGCGGTCTTGGTGCGGATCTTCTGGGCCGAGCCCGGCTCAAGGCTGTCGGCGGCGACCAGATACTCGTCGCGGCGCTTGACGATGTTCTGGTTGATGCCGCTGGCCATGGCATAGTCCTTGTCCAGCTGCGCCCGGATCAGGGCGAGGCGCTGCTCGGCCTCCGGCTTGCCGATCCGCTTGGCCTTGTAGTCGGCCTTGACGCGCGCGATCTCGGCGCGGCGGCAGTTGACCAGCTGGTCCAGCGCGACCTGGGTGCGGTTCAGGTTCTGGTTCTCGGTGTCGAGGTCGCTCATCACGCCCAGGATCGCCTGGTCGCGGCCCTGCTGCATCTTCGAGTTCCAGTAGCCGCCGAGCGAGCCCAGCGCAGCACCCGCCGCCGCGCCGATCAGCGCGCTCTTCACGTTGCCGCCGGCCAGCGCCCCGGTCAGCGCACCGACGCCGGCACCGATGGCGGCGCCCTTCAGCATGTCCTCGGCATAATAATCGCCGGTCGAGTCGAGCGCGACGCGGTATTGATAGCAGGCGTCGGAACCGTCATTGGCACCGATGCGGTCCTGCTGCGTGGTCACACAGCCGGTGAGCGCCATGGCGACGATGGTGACGGAGACGAGGCTGGCCCTGACACGGTTGCTTCGCATGACCTGGATTCCCGTTTTGCTTCTCTGGTTCGGGCGTCGTTCGTTCCGGTCCCGAAACATGGCCGGACCGCGCCACCCCCACAGCGACGCCGGTCCCCGGCCGACCGAATCCCGGCTGCAACGCTGCCACAGCAACAACCTCGACGGAAGGGGTCATTACCACCAATTCGTGCGGCCTTTTATGCATCGGCATCCGCGTGTAGCCTGGACGGCGACGTATCGTTGGGGGAATGCAATGTCTGGAGGAATGCGGCGCCCGGCTGGGCTGGCAATCGCCTTCGCCGCCGCGGTGGCGGGAGCGGCCCTGACGATGGCCGCCGCCCCGGCGCGGGCGGAAATCGCGGCCCTGGTGATCGGGATCGACCGCTACACCTACATCAATCCGCTCCAGGGCGCGGTGAACGACGCGCGCGACATCGCCGACGCCCTGAAGGGGCTGGGCGTCAAGAAACTACGTCTCTTCGTCGACGGCGATGCCGAGCGCAGCCGCATCATCCGGGCCTGGCGGGAGCTGGTGGCCGAAACCGCGCCCGACTCGACGCTGGTCCTGACCTTCGCCGGTCACGGAGCCCAGCAACCGGAACGTGTACCCGGCAGCGAGGCGGACGGAAAGGACGAGTTCCTCGTGCTGGCCGATTTCGCCCCGCGGGGACCGGGCACCGCCCAGCGCCTGACCGACGACGAGATCGCCGTGCTGCTAAAGGAGGCGGCGCCCCGCCGGGTGATCTTCATTTCCGATTCGTGCCATTCCGGCACCATGACCCGCGGCTTCGACGACCGCGCCGGCATGCTGGGCACGCGGGCGGCGAGGATAGACGGCAAGCTGGTTGACGGCATCGACGACGACGCCCTGCCGCCGCCCACCCGAGCCGCCCTTCAGGCGGAAGCGGAGGAACAGCCCAACGTCACCTTCTTCGCCGCGGTCGCCGACCATGAGCTGGCGCCGGAGGTGATGATCAACCGCAAGCCGCGCGGCGCCCTCAGCTGGGCCTTCGCCAACGCGCTGCGCGGGCAGGCCGACCGCGACGGCGACGGAATCGTCACCAAGGGCGAGCTGGAGACGCACATCCGCGGCGCCGTGCGCATGGCGCTGGAAGGGCGCCAGCATCCGCAGGTCCAGCCACGCGGCCGGGGCGAGGTGCCGCTGATCGATCCGGTCGCCGGCCGCCCGAAACCGCCTTCCCTGCTGCCCGCCGCCGGCCCGATCCCGCTGCGCATCCTGGGCAAGCCGGCGGCGGTGAAGATTCTGGCGGCCGGGATGAGCGGGGTCGAGTCGGTCGGCAAGGAGGATGCGGCACTGGTCTGGGACAGCGCCGGCGGCGAGGTGGTCAGCTCGATGGGCGACGTGCTGGCCAGCATTCCCGGCGACCCGATGGCGGCGGAAACCCGGCGGCGGGTCCAGGGGGTGATCGATAAATGGTCGCTGGTGGTGCGGGTGAAGGCCGCGGCGGAAAGCCGCTCGCTGGCCCTGGCGGTGGAGCCCGGCGACCGTGCCTACCGCAAGGGGGAGACGGTGTCGCTCGACATCCGCGGCAATGCCGGGACCTATTTCACCCTGATCAACCTCGCCGCCGACGGGACGGTCAACTACCTCTACCCGCTGGCCGAGCGCAACGACCCGGCGCAGATCCCGCGCGGCGGTCCCTACCGGCTGGCGCTGACGGTGGAGCCGCCCTTCGGCGCCGACCATTTCCTCGCCATCGCCTCGCCCAGGCCGATGGCCGCCCTGCAACGGGACCTCGCGGCACTGGAAGGCAAGCCGGCGGCCGGCGAGGTCGCCACCCTGCTGACCCGGCACCTGACCGGACAGCCGGTGGAGTTCGGCATCCACGGCGTCTACAGCACCGCGCGGTGAACGGAATCAGGCCAGCGCCGGCAGCTGGACGGCAAGCGCGAGATGCAGCTCGTGCCGGCCGTCCGGCAGCCCAGGACGATGGCCGAAATCGAGCCCGATGCCGCTGAGCGCCAGGCCGTTCGCCGCGGCATGGCCCTGCAGCCGGGCGAAGCCCTCGGCGATCCCGGACACCGGGCCGTCATGGACGATCCGCAGGTAGCGCCCGGCGGCAAGGTCGATCCGGACCATGCCGGCGGGAATCTCCGTCGCCCTGGCCGCCAGGAACCCGACGAGGTCGCGCCGCTTGCCGCTCTCCTCCGGCAGCGACACCGCAGCGAAGGAGGTCGCGCCGGTGTCGGCGGCAAAGACATGCTCCCATGCGGCGGCGATTGCCGCCGGCGGATCGTCCGGGCCGGCTTCGACCATGCAACCTATGACGGTCAGTTCGGGATAGCTCACCGTTTCGATCATGACGTGTTTCCCCTCAAAGCTCCGGATCGTCGAGCAGGCGCACGAGGACCGGTCCGGCGGAGCCGGTGCCGACCGGCTGGCCATCCACCGACACCAGCGGACGCAGGCCGAGGCTGTTGGTCAGGATGGCCTCGTCGGCGCGGGCGAGATCGGCGGGGGTCAGCGGCGCCTCCTCCGCGCCATGGCGCTCCAGGACCAGGGCGCGGCGGATGCCGGGCAGCGCGCCGTCGGCGACCGGCGGGGTCAGCAGCCGGCCGCCGACCGACAGGAACAGGGTGGCGACGCTGGATTCGGCCAGCCGGCCGGCGCCGTTCAGCAGCATCGCCTCGTCGGCGCCGCGTTCCGCCGCCTCCTGCCGGGCCAGGATGGAATCGAGATAATTCAGCGACTTCAGCCGCGACAGCGGCGAATGCTCGTTGCGCCGGGTCGAGCGGGCGATGACGGCTGCAACCGGCGCGGTCATGTGGGCGGCGGGAGCCAGCGTGATCAGGACGGTCGGGCTGGCGTCGGCCGGCGGCAGGACGCCGCGGGCGCCGGTGCCGCGCGACAGGGTCAGCCGCAGCACGCCGTCGGCGATGCCGCCGGCCGCGATCAGCGCCGCCATCGCCCCGGCAAGCGCCGCAGGATCGTAGGGCAGCGGCAGGCGCAGCAGGGCCGCCCCGGCGGCCAGCCGGTCGAGATGGCGCTGCAGGTGGCGCGGCGCCCCGGCCTTGACCCGGATCGTCTCGAACAGCCCGTCCCCCAGGGTGAAACCGCGGTCCGCCGGGTCGATCCGCGCCGCGGCGTCCTCGACCAGCCGCCCGTTCAGCCAGACCGTCATGCCGTCCCCTCCCCTGCCAATTCGCCGACCGCGCGCAGCTGGGCACGGGCCTTGACCAGCATCTCCTCATGCTCCGCCGCCGGGTCGGAATCGGCGACGATGCCGCCGCCGGCCTGGGCGATCACCGCGTCCGGCGTCACCGACAGGGTGCGGATGACGATGTTGCTGTCCATCGCGCCGTCGAAGCCGATCCAGGCCACCGTCCCGCAATAGGCGCCGCGGCGCGACACCTCCAGCTCGTCGATGATCTGCATGGCGCGGATCTTGGGCGCGCCGGTGATCGACCCGCCGGGACAGGCGGCGCGCAGCAGATCGACCGGACCCAGCCCCGGCCGCAGCCGGGATGTCACCACCGACACCAGATGATGGACGCTGGCGAAGCTCTCCAGCCCATAGAGCACCGGCACCCTGACGCTGCCGATCTCCGACACGCGGCCGAGGTCGTTGCGCAGCAGGTCGGTGATCATCAGGTTCTCGGCCCGGTCCTTGACGCTGGCACACAGCTCCGCCGCCGCCGCCGCGTCTGCCGCCGGATCGGCGTGGCGCGGGCGGGTGCCCTTGATCGGCCGCGTCTCGATGGTCCGGTCGGCGCCGAGCCGGATGAAGCGCTCCGGCGACGCCCCGGCCAGCCGCAGCCGCGGGCCGCAGTTCAGGAAGGCGGCGAAGGGCGCCGGGCTCAGGGCGCGCAGCCGCTCATACAGCGCGTAGGCGTCGATGGTCCCGTCCACGTCGGCCAGGAAGCGCTGGGTGAAGTTGGCCTGATAGATGTCGCCGGCACGGATATACTCCAGCACCCGCCCGACCCGGTCGAGATAGTCGGGACGCGACAGCTCCGACCGCCAGGACAGCGGGGCCGGTCCGGCCGATCGTTCCGGATGCGGAACGGACAGCCGCGCGGCCATCCGGCGGGCGCGCTCCTCCGCCTCCGGCCGGGCGGCGACGACCCAGGCCCGCCGTTCCTGCCGGTCGAAGGCGGCGACGACGTCGTAGAGGCCGAAGGCCATGTCCGGCTGGCCGCCCGGATTGGCGTGGCGGGAGCGCATCCCCTCCAAAGACATTCCGGTTTCGTAACCGATGAAGCCGACCGCGCCTCCGGTAAAGGGGAACGGTCCGGCAGCCGGCAGTGGATGGGCGGCGAGCGCCCGTTCCAGCGCGTCGAAGGAGCCTCCCGCCACCGGGGCGCCGTCGAGCAGCGTTCGGCTGCCAATGGCCTCGATGGTTTGAAACGGTTCCGCAACGATATAGGAATAGCGACCGTTCTGCGGATGGGCCGCCGCGCTGTCGAGCAGCATCGCCCAGGGCTCGGCACTCCAGGGACGGAAGGCGGCGGCGGGATCGCCGCAGGAGACGGGTATGGTCAGCATGGCGGTGCCAAAGGGCCGGCGGGCATGGGCGGCCTACATCAAGATGGTGGCGCCGCCGTCGACGACCAGGACATGGCCGTTGACGTAGGAGGCCGCAGCGGAGGCCAGGAACACCGCCGCCCCGGCGATCTCGTCGGGCCGGCCCCAGCGGTTCATCGGCGTGCGCTTGGCGAAATAGGCGGCGCGCTCCGGATCGCCGGTGATCGCCGCATTCGTTTCGGTCGCGAAAAAGCCCGGTGCGATGGCGTTGCTGGTCAGGCCGAGCGGCCCGTATTCGGCGGCGAGCGCCCGCACCATGCCGTTCAGCCCGGACTTCGCCGCGGCATAGACGCTGTCGTTGGCCCGCGCGATCTGCCCGGCGACCGAGGTGACGGCGATCAGCCGCCCGCGCCCCTGCGGCAGCATCAGCCGCGCCGCCTCCCGCGCAAGGATCAGGGAGGAGGCCAGATCGACGTCGAGAAGGCCGACGATCTCGTCGTCCGTCAGGTCAGCCAGCGGCTTGCGGTTGCGCTGCCCGACATTCTGGACCAGCACGTCGAGCCGGCCATGCTCCTGCGCGATGCGGGCGAAGGCCTCGCGCACCGCCGCCCGGTCGGACACGTCGAAGGCCAGCGCCGACGCCGTTCCGCCAGCCGCGCGGATCTCCGCCACGCGGGCATCCAGCACCGCCGCGTCGCGGCCGTTCAGCAGCACATGCGCCCCCGAACCGGCCAGCGCCCTGGCGATCTCCAGCCCCAGCCCGCGCCCCGACCCGGTGACCAGCGCCACCTGCCCGGCGAGCGAGAAGGCCGACAGATAGGGCGGGGTCGTCGCGGCCATGCCCGTCTCCCCGTCCGCTTCCATGTCCGTTCCCATGCCTGTGCCTCCGGCTGTTGCGGCACGTCATGCGCCCGACGCCGAGATTTAGCAGACCCTCGAGCGCATTGGCAGCCTCGATGCGGCATGCGCTTGCCGGCCGATTGTTGCCCGTCTACCACCATCGAACAGATGGGCCATCGAACAGATGGGCCATCGGACAGACAGGTTCCATTGGCCGCCTCACCGGGAAGGTTCCGACCATGCCGCTTCCGCCACCCGACAAGCTCCGCGAGCTTGCGACGATGTTCGCGACCAATGCGCCGGCCGCCGACAGCTTCGAGCCTTTCAGCGAAACACGGACCAAGCTGGCGAAATACTCCAAGATGGCGCTGATCGGCGGTGCCCAGAGCGGCCTGCAGACCGGCGTCACCGCGCTCAGCGGGGTGGCGACCACGAGCGTCAATGTCGGGATCGGCTCCATCTCGCTGTTCCCGCTGGGGGCGGCGCTGGGGCCGTGGCTGGTGGCGCTGGCCATCGGCATCACCGCGAACGGCATCTTCGCCCTGCACGACCTGCGCACCGCCGCCACGCGCAGCAACGGCTATCCGTGCAGTTGCGGCAAATGCAAGGCCAACCTGACCTATGTGATCGACCGCAAGGAGAACAACACGGCGATCAAGGCGGTCAGCGTCTTCACCGCCGGCCTGCCCTTCATCGCCGACCGCATCTGGTCGATCCGCAAATCCTTCCGCAAGGACAGCCCGAAGGAGAATGTCTGCACCAGCCTGATCGAGGGAGCGCGCGGCGGCTGCGTGTGCGCGATCGCCTCGATCATGATGCTGTGCGGCGAGTGGAAGCAGAATGAAAAGGCGAATGCCGAACTGGTGGTCGATGCCGTCGCCATCATCTGGTCGAGCGACGGCGCCAAGAAGCTGAAGTCCAAATGGTGATGGCCGCAGGGTGATGCCCCAGGAAGATGGCCGCCCGGCCGGATGGGAAAAAGGCCCCGGATGGCGGGCATCCGAGGCCTTTCCCATGTCGTCACGCCGTGGCCGCTATCCTGCCGGTCAGTGGACCGACGCCTCGCGGCCGGCCGCGGCCGGCACCGCCGGCAGGGCGAAGCCGAGCGGCGGGCGTTCGGGCGCCTTGAAGCCGTGCGGCCGGTCCTCCTCGACCACCGCGCCGTCCAGCGCCAGCCGGCCGTCGACCAGCGACAGGGTCATGGTGGTCTTGCCCTCGACCTCCTCGTCGAGCAGGCGCTCGGCGATCGGATCCTCGACCAGCCCCTGGATCGCCCGCTTCAGCGGACGGGCGCCGAAGGCCGGATCCCACCCCAGGTCGCCCAGCCGCCGTCTGGCCGCCGCATCGGCCGCCAGGGTGACGCCGCGCTCGGCCAGCCGCCCGTTGACGCGGGCGAGCTGGATGTCGACGATCCGCGCCATCTGGTCGCGTCCCAGCCGGCGGAAGATCAGCACGTCGTCCAGCCGGTTGAGGAACTCCGGCCGGAAGGCCTTGCGCACCGCGTCCATCACCTCCACCGTCGCCCCGGCCATGTCCTCGCCGTCGCCGAGCGCGCTCAGCGCCTCGGCCCCCAGGTTGGAGGTCATGATCAGGATCGCGTGGCGGAAATCGGCAGTGCGGCCCTGCCCATCCGTCAGCCGCCCGTCGTCGAGCGCCTGCAAGAGGACGTTCAGCACGTCGGGATGCGCCTTCTCCACCTCGTCCAGCAGCACGACCTGATAGGGCCGCCGCCGGATGCGCTCGGCCAGCGAGCCGCCGTCGTCATAGCCGACATAGCCCGGCGGCGAGCCGATCATGCGGCTGACCGCGTGCTTCTCCATGTATTCCGACATGTCGAGGCGGGTGATCGCCGTCTCGTCGTCGAACAGGAAGGCGGCCAGCGCCTTGGCCAGCTCGGTCTTGCCGACGCCGGTGGGCCCCAGGAACAGGAAGGAGCCGGTCGGCCGACTGGGATCCTTCAGCCCCGCGCGGGCACGCCGCACCGCCTTGGCCACCGCGCGCACCGCCTCCCGCTGGCCGACCACCCGCTCGCCCAGCTTGTCCTCCATGCCCTTCAGGCGATGGCGCTCGCCCTCCAGCATCCGCTCGACCGGGATACCGGTCCAGCGGGTGACGACGGCGCCGATGTCCTTGGCCGTCACCTCGTCGCGCTCGGCGCTGGCCCGCGATTCGGCATCGGCCAGCCGCTTCTCCAGGTCGGGCACCACGCCATAGGCCAGCTCGCCGGCCTTGGCCCAGTCGCCGTCGCGCTGGGCGCGCTCCAGCTTCGTGCGGGCCTGGTCCAGCTCCTCCTTCAGGCGGCGTCCCTCGGTGCGGCGGGACTGCGAGGCGCGCCACTCCTCCTCCATCGAGGACTGGCGGGCCTCCGCCTCGGCCAGTTCGCCCTCCAGAACGTGCAGCCGCTCCTGCGAGGCGGCATCGGGCTCGGCCTTCAGCGCCTCGCGCTCGATCTTCAGCTGGGCGACGCGGCGGTCGACGGCGTCGAGCGCCTCGGGCTTGCTGTCGATGGCCATGCGCAGGCGGCTCGCCGCCTCGTCGACCAGATCGATCGCCTTGTCGGGCAGCCGGCGGTCGCCGATGTAGCGCGCCGACAGGCTCACCGCCGCGACAACCGCCGCGTCGGCGATGCGCACGCCGTGATGGACCTCGTACTTGCTCTTGATGCCGCGCAGGATCGACACCGCGTCGTCGGCCGACGGCTCGTCCACCGTCACCGGCTGGAAGCGGCGGGCGAGCGCCGCGTCCTTCTCGATGTATTTGCGGTACTCGTCCGGCGTGGTGGCGCCGACGCAGCGCAATTCGCCGCGCGCCAGGGCCGGCTTCAGCATGTTGGCGGCGTCCATCGCCCCGTCGGTGCGGCCGGCGCCGATCAGGGTGTGCAGCTCGTCGATGAACAGGATGATGCGGCCATTGGCCTCCGCCACCTCCGACAGCACGGATTTCAACCGCTCCTCGAACTCGCCGCGGAACTTGGCGCCGGCCAGCAGCGCGGTGAGGTCGAGCGCCAGGACGCGCCGGTCCTTCAGCCCTTCCGGCACGTCGCCGGCGGCCAGACGCTGGGCCAGACCCTCCACGACGGCGGTCTTGCCGACGCCGGGGTCGCCGATCAGCACGGGATTGTTCTTGGTGCGCCGCGCCAGCACCTGGATGGTGCGGCGGATCTCGTCGTCGCGGCCGATGACCGGATCGAGCCGGCCCTGCCGCGCCTCTTCGGTCAGGTCGCGGGTGTAGCGGGCCAGCGCCTCGCCGGAGGTCGTCTCGGTCTCCGCCTCGGCGGGATGGTCCTTGCGCTGCGCATCGGCGGCGGCGGCCAGCGCGTCGGCATCGATTCCGGCCCGGCGGAACAGCGCGCGCAGCGGGCCGCTCTGGCGGGCGAGGCTCTCCAGCAGCCGTTCGGCGGTGACGAAGCGGTCGCCGCCGCTGCGCGCCGACGCGACGGCGCCCTGTAGCACGGCGGCCAGCGCCGGCGACATGTAGAGCGGCTGCGGCCCCTCGCCCTGCCCCGGCTGGACCGGCGCGTGGGACAGCTGCTCCTCGGTCGCGGATTTCAGCAGGTCGGGGTCGCCGCCGGTGTCGCGCACCAGACGCGCGGCGACGCCGCTGCCGTCGTCGATCAGGGCCTTCAGCAGATGTTCGGGGAGAAGCTGTTGATGCCGCTCGGCAAGAGCGGCGATCTGCGCGGCCTGAATGACGCCACGCGCACGATCGGTGAATTGACCGAAGTCCATCCGGCACTCCGTTTCCATGGTCTCCCGCCCAGCCATCCGGCGCGGGACGGCGCGTCCACGGTCCGCAAAATGCGCGACCGCCCGGCGCCTGATGGGTAAATGGTTAACGGAATTGCGGCGATCAAGAGGGGTGAGGCGACCTGCCCGGCCGGGCGGCGGCGCAGGGCCATATTGACACGCGATCCCCGCCTCCCCCTTCATAGCGTCGCGGTATCGAGGGTGGAGGCTCCGGCATCATGGATCTGCGGCAGCTGCGCTATTTCCTGGGCATCGTCGAGCATGGTTCGATCTCCCGCGCGGCGGAGGTGCTGCGGGTGGCGCAGCCGGCGCTCAGCCTGCATCTGAAACGGATGGAAGAGGATTTCGGCTGCCAGCTCGTCCTGCGCACGGCCCGCGGCGTGGTGCCGACGGAAAGCGGCCGGCGGCTGGCGCAGCGGGCGGCAACACTGATCGAGGCGATGGACGGGCTGCGCGACGAGGTCCGCGCAGTGGAGGCGGTGCCGGCGGGGCCGGCGACGGTCGGCATCCCGACCTCGCTCGGCCCGGTCCTGACGGTGCCGCTGGCGCTGGCGGTGCGCCGCGCCTATCCGCAGATCCGCCTGCGGGTGGTCGAGGGGCTGTCCGGTCACATGCGGGAATGGGTGCTGTCGGGACAGCTCGACCTCGCGCTGGTGTTCGGCGCCAAGGACATGGGCGGGCTGGAGACCGAGCCGGTGGCGCAGGAAAAGCTGCATCTGGTCGGGCCGGCGGACGACCCGCTGCTGCGCGGCCGCAGCGCGATCCCCTTCGCCGAGGCGCTGGCCCTGCCGCTGATCCTGCCCGGCCGCCCCCACGGCGTGCGCGAGGAGGTGGAGCATGCGGCGATGCTCGCCCGCAGCGGCGTCACCGTCGCCATGGAGATCGACGCGCTGGAACAGATCAAGGCGCTGGTGGCGGAAGGCTGCGGCTACACCGTGCTGTCGGAGCGGGTGGCGCGCTACGGCGCGGTGGCGGAGCGGCTGACCGGCCTGCCCATCGCCGACCCGCAGATCGACCGCAGCATCCTGCTGGCCCATGCGTCCGGCCGGCCGATGCCTGCCGCCGCCCGCGCGGCACGGGGCATCCTGCGCGACATCCTGGCCGGGCTGACCGAGGATGGCGGATGGCGGTGAGCGCCTCCGCGCCGATCACGAACCGAGCCCGCTCACGAGCCGAGCCCGCTCACGAGCCGAGCCCGCTCACGAGCCGAGCCCACTCACGAGCCGAGATTGACGATCTCCACCCGCCGGTTGACGTCGCTGGCCGGGTTGGCCGGGTCGAGCAGTTGCTGCGATCCCAGGCCGCGCGACTTCAGGCGGTCGGGCGCCACGGCGAAGGTCCTGGTCAGATAGTCGCGAACCGCGGCGGCCCGCCGCTTCGACAGGGCGAGATTGTAGTCGGCGCCGCCGACGCCGTCGGTGTGGCCGGTCAGCTGGAAGCTGTAGGCGCTGAGCTCCGGCGAGGTCAGGGCGCGGCCAAGCTCGTTCAGGATGCCGCTCGCCTTCGGCGTCAGGTCGGCCGAGTTGAAGGCGAACTCCACCTGGAAGCTGATCCTAGGCGCCGCCTTGGGCCGGGTTGCCGCCGCGGCGGGAGCAGCCGGCGCCGCCGTGTCTGCGGTGCCGAGCGCCAGCCCGCGGGTCTTCGGCTTCTGGCCGATCAGCGGTGCGTCGGGCGGCGCATCGGGGGCCGCCATCTTCAGCGCCTTGATGAAATCCTCCGACGTGGTCGGCGCGGCGGCCGGGTCGGCCGCCCAGCCGGCGCCCCCCAGCGCCAGCACCAGGCACAACCCGGCCAATGCCGGCCGCAATACCCTGACAGTCCCGCTTTTCATCCTCTACGCCCCCCAATTGCGATGCGGACAAATTTAGGCATATCCTAAACGACAGCGTGCCCGCCGACCAGAGGCGACCGTCCGGGTTGTGGTCTCCCCAGCCAATTCAGCCTCATATAGGGCACCAGACACGGCGCCGTTGCTCGCCTTCGGCGGCAACGCCGACGCCGATATCCGCCCTCCCGCGGCATCGCGGCGCCCCCGGCCCGGCCGTAACCAGCCCTCCACAGGGGTCGCCACAAGGCCCGCCGCAACGCCGCCGCGGGAAAAGCCATTTTTTGCCGCAGCGCCGCGCGGTGCACGGTCTTGCTCCCGCCACAGTGCGGCGATACCGTGCAGCCCACGCCGCAGCCGCCCCATCGGAACATGCACGACATCGTCATCCAAGTCCTCGGCGTTGCCGGGCTCCTCGCCCTCGTCAGCTTCCTTCCGCCGCTGGCCGCCCGTTTCCGGATGCCCTACACGGTGCTGCTTGCCGGTGTCGGCGTGGCGCTGGGCGCGGTCATCCAGACCTTCGCCGGGCCGGGCAAGGATCCGTTCCACGACTTCCTGAACTCGCTGGCCGAACTGGACGTCTCGTCCGACGTGCTGATGCACATCTTCCTGCCGATCCTGCTGTTCGAGACGGCGCTGGCGGTCGACGTGCGGCGGCTGTTCGACGATCTGGGGCCGATCCTGCTGATGGCGGTGGTCGCGGTGTTCGTCTGCACCTTCGCCGTCGGCTATGCGGTCAGCCTGTTCACCTCGCTGGGGCTGGTCGCCTGCCTGCTGCTGGGCGCCATCGTCGCCTCCACCGACCCGGCGGCGGTCATCGGCATCTTCCGCGACCTCGGCGCGCCGAGACGGCTGACGACGCTGGTCGAGGGCGAGAGCCTGCTGAACGACGCCGCCGCCATCGCGCTGTTCACCCTGCTGCTGGAGATGCTGACCCGCACCTCGCACGGCGGCGTGTGGGCGGCGGCGCTGGACTTCCTGCGCGACTTCTCCGGCGGCGTCGTCACCGGTTATGTCTGCGGCCGGGTCGTCTGCATGGTGGTGGAGCCGGTGCGCAACCAGCCGATGGCCGAGATCACGCTGACGGTGGCGCTGGCCTACCTGTCCTATGTGCTGGCCGAGCATTATGTCGGCGCATCCGGCGTGGTGGCTGTGGTGACGGCGGCGCTGGTCATCGGCTCGGTCGGCAAGACCCGCATCTCGCCCGCCACCTGGGGCGCGATGGAGCATGTCTGGCAGCAGCTGGGCTTCTGGGCCAACTCGATGATCTTCCTGCTGACCGCCATCCTGGTGCCGCGGCTGATGGCCGACGCCGGCTGGGCGGAGGTCGGGCTGGTGCTGGTCGTGGTGGCCGCCGCCTTCGCCGCCCGCGCGGTGGTGCTGTTCGGCCTGCTCCCGGTGCTGTCCTGGGCCGGGCTGTCGCAGAAGGTCAGCAACTCCTACAAGACCGTGATGCTGTGGGGCGGCCTGCGCGGCGCGGTGTCGCTGACGCTGGCCCTGGCGGTGACCGAGAATTTCCGGGTGCCCGACCGGGTCCAGAGCTTCGTCGCGGTGATGGTCACCGGCTTCGTCTTCGTCACGCTGTTCGTCAACGGCACGACGCTGCGCTGGCTGATCCGCGTGCTGAAGCTGGACGAGCTGACGACGGTGGAGCGCGCCATGCGCAACCGGGCGCTGGCGCTGTCCACCGACAGCATCCGCGACCGCGTCGCCGCCGTCGCCCAGACCTACGAGGTCGACGCCGCGGTCAAGGACGTGATGATCGCGCGGTACGAGGAGCGGCTGAAAAGGATCGACCGGGAGCGCCATGGCGAAGCCGAACTGAGCGACGAGGACCGCGTCACCATCGGCCTCGTCATCCTGGTGAATCGCGAGGAAGAACTCTATTACGCCCACTTCTCCGAAGGGGTGGTGTCGCGCTCGGTGATGGAGATGCTGGCGGGGCGCAGCGGCCGGCTGCTCGACGCGGTCAAGAGCCAGGGCCGCAACGGCTACCGGGCGTTCGAGGAGCCCTTCATCGCCTTTTCCGTCTGGATGCGGACGGCGAGCTGGCTCCAGCGCCGCTTCGGCATCCACCGGCCGCTGGCACGGCGCCTGTCGATGCGGTTCGAGGTGCTGGTCGCCGTGCGCACCGTGCTGCGCGAGCTGCTGGCCTTCACCCGCGACCGGCTGGCCCGCGTGCTGGGGCAGGACGTGGCGTTCGAGCTGGAAGGCATGCTGGTCGGCCGGCTGGGCATCGTCGAACAGGCGCTGGCGGCGCTGAAGCTGCAATATCCGGACTATGCGGTGGTGCTGCAGAGCCGCTATGTCGGCCGCGCCGCCCTGCGGCTGGAGCATGCCGACTACCGCACCATGCATGCCGAATCGATCATCAGCCAGGAGGTGCTGACCGACCTGGAGCGCGACCTGGAGCAGCGGCGCCGGGTGCTGGAACGGCTGCCGAGGCTGGACGTCCGCTTCGACGTGGCGGAGCTGGTGCGCCGGGTGCCGCTGTTCGCCGACCTGCCGGCGGAGCGGGTGGCGACCATCGCCACGCTGCTGCGCGCCCAGCTGGCGCTGCCGGGCGAGACCATCCTGCGCCGCGGCGACCGCGGCGAGTCGATGTTCTTCATCGCGTCCGGCGCGGTCGAGGTGCTGGTGCCCAATCTGGCGGAACCGGTGAAGCTCGGCACCGGCGACTTCTTCGGCGAGATGGCGCTGCTGACCCGCCAGCGGCGCAATGCAGACGTGCGGGCGCTGGGCTATTGCCAATTGCTGGTGCTGGATGAGAAGGATTTCCGCCGGCTGGTGCAGAAGGACGCGGATCTGCGCGTCCACATCCAGGCGGTCGCCGAGGCACGCCGGCAGCCGACCCAGTCGGCGCCGGCAATCCCGGCGGTAAGCTGACCGCCAGGCAGGTTTCTCCAGATCGGGCCGCAGGCCCGGCCTGGAGAAACCTGCGGACTCCATGGTTTTGCAGGTTTTCCGAGCCCCCCCATTCATGGGCGGAGTTCGGAAAACCTGCTTAGGGAAGGATCTTCGATGAACGAGACCGCGACGGGCGGCGGCCAGCCCTGGCTGCGCCTGATGCCGGGTCTTTTCGTGCTGCTGTGGAGCACCGGCTTCATCGGGGCGAAATACGGCCTGCCCTATGCGGAGCCGCTGACCTTCCTGCTGATCCGGCTGGGGCTGGTCGCCGTCGTGCTGGCGCTGGTGGCGCTGGTGAGCCGCGCGCCCTGGCCGAAGGACTGGGCGACGGCCGGGCGTATCGCGCTGGCCGGGCTGCTGGTCCATGGCGTCTATCTCAGCGGCATCTTCATCGCCATCGCGCATGGGCTGCCGGCGGGGGTCACGGCGCTGGTCGTCGGCATCCAGCCGCTGCTGACCGCCGCCCTGTCCGGCCCGCTGCTGGGCGAGCGGGTGAGCGGCCGGCAATGGGCGGGCCTGCTGCTGGGTCTGGCCGGCGTCGGGCTGGTGGTGCGCGAGAAGATGGCGATCGACGCCGCGCATCTGGTCCCGCTGGGCTACGCCCTGGTGTCGCTGGTCGGCATCACGCTGGGCACACTGTACCAGAAGCGCCATGGCGGCGGCATGGATCTGCGCAGCGGCACGGCCATCCAATATGCCGCCACCGCGCTGGCGCTGGCCATCGCCGCGCCGATGGTCGAGACGATGCATGTGGAGTGGACGGGGGAATTCGTCTTCGCCCTGCTGTGGCTCTGCTTGGTGCTGTCGGTGGGGGCGATCTTCCTGTTGTTCGCGCTGATCCGCCGCGGTGCCGCGGCCAAGGTCGCCAGCCTGTTCTACCTGACCCCGCCGGTGACGGCGCTGGTCGCCTGGGTGCTGTTCGGCGAGAAGCTCGGCATCGTCGCGCTGGCCGGCATGGCGGTGGCGGTCTGCGGCGTGGCGCTGGTGAACAGGAAATGATGGCGGGCAGGAGGAGGGCGGTGCGCCCTCCCCTCCCCGCTCCCGCTCAGCCCCATTTCATCTCGCCGGTCGCCACCTTGGCGCCGATGTCGAGCGCGATGCCCATCCCGGCATCGGGATAGCGCCGCTTCATGGCGGCGATCAGGTCGGCGCCGGTCTTCGCCTTGGCCAGCTCCTCCTCGAACGCCAGCAGATACGCCCTGGTGTGGGCGATGGCCGCGGCATCGGGCACGGCACCCGGTGCGGCATGGCCGGCGACCACGATGGCCGGGTCGCGCCCGGCCATCGCGTCGAGGGTCTTCACCCAGGCCGCCCGCGCCTCGGCGGTGGGGGTGTCGGCGGTCCAGACATGGACGCCGGAGAAGACCAGCACGCCGCCGAAGACAGCACGCAGCGACGGAACCCAGAGATAGCGGCGGTTGGCCAGCCCCTGGGCTTCGACGATCTCGACGGCCCTGCCCTCGAGCGTCAGGGCCGGCCCGTCGAACGGCTCCGGCATGACGATGTCGGCCAGCGTCTGGGGGCCGTTCTCCTTCAGCTTGGGCCCCCAGACGGCAAGCTTCTTTACGACATTGCCCTTGATCGCCGCGACGGTGGCGGACGCGGCGGCGACACGGGCGGCCGGGAAGGCGGCCTTGACCGGCCCCAGGCCGAAATAATAGTCGGGGTCGCTCTGGCTGACATAGATGGTCGTCAGCGTCCTGCCGGACGCCTTGATCGCATCAGCCAGCGCCTTGCCGTCGGACAGGGTGAAGCCGCCGTCGATCAGGATCGCCTCGCGCTCGCCGGACAGCAGGACCGGGGCGCGGAGGAAGCCGGCCTCACCGGCGGGGAAATGCGTCCAGGACAGCGGGGCACCGCTGGCGGCGAAACCACCGGCCGGGACGAGAGTGGTGGCGAGGCCGGCCACGCCGGCAAGGCCGGCGGCCGCGAGGATATCCCTGCGGGTCAACATGCTGTTGTCTCCTGTTGGATCGGGCAATTGGAGTTGGAATCGGTGCTGGCAATCAAAGCCGGCCGTCATAAGGCGCGCAGGAGCGCGGCCAGCCTGCCGGGTTTGGAAAAGAGGATGTCGGAGTCCAGCTTGCGCCGGTGCGAGCCGTCGTCGAACAGCAGGGTCGGCACGCCGTTGGCGCGATGCTCCGCCATCAGTTGCCGGCCCCGCTCCACCCGTGCGGCGGTGGCGGCAGTCAGCGCGCCGTCCTGTCCGCCCTCCCGCCCGGCGACAAGCGCGGCGGCGGCGGCGAGCCCAAGCCCAGCGAGGATGTCCGACAGCGTTTGCGCCGCGGTGACGTCCCGCCCGTCGACATAGCGCGCGGCCTGGATGGCGGCGAGCGCCTGGAACTCCCGTTCGGGCGCGGTCACCGATACCGCGGTCAGTGCCTGCGTCGCGGGGCCGCTGTCGAATGGCCGCCGGCGGTCGGCGAGGATGCGGGTCCGGTAGAGCCCGCTGAAGGGCTGGCCGGTCATGGCCTGGATGCGCTGGTCGTTCGCCCAGGCATAAGCGGCGAAGCCTTCGTCCATCGGGCGCGCCCCGGCGCCGGAAAACAGGCCGGTCGGCAGCAGGTCGAGCGCGAGGCCGGCGAGGCCGGCCAGCGACGCGAGCGCCGGCGAGGCGCCATAGCACCAGCCGCAGAGCGGATCGAACAGGTAGATGACGGTCTTGGTCTGGCTCATGGTCGCCCGCCGGGATGCCGGTGAAGGAATGGACGGACCTTATCCGGCGGCAATTGTGCTGTGTAGCCGGCATTAAATGGACATATCGTATGGCATCGGCAGACAATCGGAGCCCTCCAGTCCCATGAGCGAACCGAGGAACCTGAACCGCATCGCCCATTTCGCCGCGGTGGTGGAGACCGGCTCCTTCACCGCGGCGGCGGCGCGGCTGGGGATCACCAAGGCGGTGGTCAGCCAGCAGGTCGCGCGGCTGGAGGAGGAGGTCGGCTCGACCCTGCTGGTCCGCACCACGCGCAAGGTCCGGCCGACCGAGGCGGGATGGACGTTCCACCGGCGCTGCGTCGTGATCCTCCAGGAGGCCGAGGATGCGTTCGCCGAGCTGGCGGAAACGGCGGCGGAACCGTCCGGAATGCTGCGGCTCACCGCGCCCTTCGACTATGGCGTCTCGGTCGTGGTGCCGGCCGTCGCCGCTTTCGTGAATGCCCATCCGGCCTGCAAGGCCGACATGGTGCTGGCCGACCAGTCGCTCGACATCGTCGCCCGCGGCTTCGATCTGGCCATCCGCGTCGGCTGGCTGGCCGACACCAGTTTGCAAGCTCGCCAGCTCGGCAGTTTCCGCCAGTTGCTGGTCGCCGCGCCGGCCTTGGCCGGCCGGCTCGTCGGGTCGGCCAGTCCCGCGGACATCGCCGCCCTGCCCTTCGTCGCCAACGCGGCGCTGCGCGATCCGCTGACCTGGCGCTTTTCGTCCGACAGCGGCGAGCAGCACAGCGTGACGACGCGGGCCGCCATCACGCTGGACGCCACCTTCGCCGTCCGCGAGGCGGTGCGCGAGGGCGCCGGGCTGTCGGTGCTGCCGGACTATTGCGTGGCCGACGACCTGGCATCCGGACGCCTCGTGCAGGTCCTGCCGCGCTGGACGCTGCCGTCCGGCGGGATCCACGCCGTCTTCCCGGCCGCCCGCTTCCGCCCGACCAAGGTGCGGGCCTTCGTCGATGTGTTGACCGACCGCGAGCGGAGCAGGCACAGCCCGGCCGGATGATTGCAAGAAGCGGTATTTCTGCAGCGGGCGGTCCGGCTGCGGCGAAATTTCGCTGGATCGTTCGTTCGATCAGCAATTTAGTATGTCCGACAAAACGATAAATCCCCCCGGGAGGGACGCGATGGCGGACGTGCTCGATTTCGGCAGCTTCGATTATATCATCGCCGGTGGCGGCACGGCCGGCTGCGTGCTGGCCAACCGGCTGTCGGCCGATCCCGACGTCTCGGTCCTGCTGCTGGAGGCCGGCGGCAAGGACAATTGGGTGTGGCTGCATGTCCCCGCCGGCTATCTGTTCTGCATCGGCAACCCGCGCACCGACTGGTGCTTCAAGACGGAAGCCGAGCCGGGGCTGAACGGGCGCAGCATCCATTACGCCCGCGGCAAGGTGCTGGGCGGCTGTTCGTCGATCAACGGCATGATCGCCATGCGCGGGCAGGCCCGCGATTACGACGAATGGGCCGCGATCACCGGGGACAAGCGCTGGAGCTGGAGCGAGGTGCTGCCGGTCTTCAAGGGCAGCGAGGATTACTGGCGCGGCGCCGACGAGATGCATGGGGCCGGCGGCGAATGGCGGGTGGAGCGGCAGCGGCTGCGCTGGGATTTGCTCGACCGCTTCGCCGAGGCGGCGCAGCAGGCGGGCATTCCGCGCTCGGACGATTTCAACCGCGGCGATAATCTCGGCGTCGGCAGCTTCGAGGTCAACCAGAAGGGCGGCGTGCGCTGGAGCGCCGCCAAGGCCTTCCTGCGGCCGGCGCTCGACCGCCCGAACCTGAAGCTGGTGATCGACGCCGCCATCGACCGGGTGGAGATGGCGGACGGCCGCGCCACCGGCTTCCGCTTCACTGTGAAGGGCGAGCCGGCACGGGCGGCGGCGCGGATCGAGACGGTGCTGGCCGCCGGCTCCATCGGCAGCCCGGCCATCCTCCAGCGCTCCGGCATCGGTCCGGCGGCGCATCTGCAGGGGCTGGGGATTCCGGTGGTGCTGGACGCGCCGGACGTCGGCGCCAACCTGCAGGACCATCTGCAACTGCGCATGATCTACAAGGTCGACGGCATCGTGACGCTGAACAAGCGGGCCGGCAGCCTGTTCGGCAAGGCGATGATGGGGCTGGAATACGCCCTGTTCCGCAAGGGGCCGCTGACCATGGCGCCAAGCCAGCTCGGCGTCTTCGCCAAATCCTCGCCCGAGGTCGCGACGGCCGACCTGGAATATCATGTGCAGCCGCTGTCGCTGGAGAAGTTCGGCGATCCGCTGCATGCCTTCCCGGCCTTCACCGCCAGCGTCTGCGACCTGCGCCCGGCCTCCCGCGGCTGGACTCGCATCGCCTCGGCCGACCATCGCGAGAATCCGGCGATCGCGCCCTGCTACCTGTCCGATCCGGCCGACCGGGCGAAGGCGGCCAAGGCGCTGGCGCTGACCCGCCGCATCGTGGCGCAGCCGGCGCTCGCCCCCTACCACCCGCAGGAATACAAGCCCGGCCCGAGCTTCCGGACGGAAGAGGAGCTGGCGAATGCGGCGGGCGACATCGGCACCACCATCTTCCACCCGGTCGGCACCTGCCGGATGGGCGGCAGGGACGACGCGACATCCGTCACCGATGCCGAGATGCGGGTGCGCGGCGTCCGCGGCCTCCGGGTGATCGACGCGTCGGTGATGCCGACGCTGACCTCCGGCAACACCAACACCCCGACCGTGATGATCGCCGAGCGCGGCGCCGCCCTGATGCGGGCGGAGCGGCGCGCGGCGACGCGGGGGTGAGGCTTGCCTTCGATTCCCTCTCCCGGGGCGGGAGAGGGCTTAAGACGACCGCCTGCTATTTCAGGAAGGGCAGGTTCAGCCCCTGCTCCTTCGCGCACTCGATGGCGATGTCGTAGCCGGCGTCGGCGTGGCGCATCACGCCGGTCGCCGGGTCGTTCCACAGCACGCGGCCGATGCGCCGCGCCGCGTCGTCGCTGCCGTCGCAGACGATGACCATGCCGGAATGCTGCGAGAAGCCCATGCCGACGCCGCCGCCATGGTGCAGGCTGACCCAGGTCGCGCCGCTGGCGGTGTTGAGCAGCGCGTTCAGGAGCGGCCAGTCCGACACCGCGTCGGAACCGTCCTTCATCGCCTCGGTCTCGCGGTTGGGGCTGGCGACCGAGCCGCTGTCGAGATGGTCACGGCCGATGACGATCGGCGCCTTCAGCTCGCCCGACTTCACCATCTCGTTGAAGGCGAGGCCGAGCCGGTGGCGCTGCCCCAGCCCGACCCAGCAGATGCGCGCCGGCAGGCCCTGGAACTGGATGCGCTTTGCGGCCATGTCGAGCCAGTTGTGCAGATGGGGATCGTCGGGGATCAGCTCCTTCACCTTGGCGTCGGTCTTGCGGATGTCCTCCGGGTCGCCGGACAGCGCCGCCCAGCGGAAGGGGCCGACGCCGCGGCAGAACAGCGGGCGGATGTAGGCGGGGACGAAGCCGGGGAAGTCGAAGGCGTTCTCCAGCCCTTCCTCCTTCGCCATCTGGCGGATGTTGTTGCCGTAATCGACGGTCGGGATGCCCATGGCGTGGAAGGCCAGCATCGCCTCCACCTGCACCCGCATCGACTTGCGGGATGCCGCGGCGACGGCGGCCGGCTGGCTTTCGCGGGCACTCTCCCATTCCTCCAGCGTCCAGCCCTGCGGCAGGTAGCCGTTGACCGGATCATGGGCGGAGGTCTGGTCGGTGACGATGTGCGGCCGCGCCTTCAGCTCGGTGCCGGCACGGCGGGCCAGTTCGGGGAAGACGTCGGCGGCGTTGCCGAGCAGCCCGACCGAGATCGCCTCGCCCTTGGCGCAGGCCTCGGCGATCCAGTCCAGCGCCTCGTCCAGGTCGGCGGTGTGGCGGTCGAGATAGCCGGTGCGGATGCGCATCTCGATGCTGCTGGGCCGGCATTCGACCGCCAGCATGCAGGCGCCGGCCATGGTCGCGGCCAGCGGCTGCGCCCCGCCCATGCCGCCCAGCCCGCCGGTCAGGATCCATTTGCCCTTGAGGTCGCCGTCGTAGTGCTGGCGCCCGGCCTCGACGAAGGTCTCGTAGGTGCCCTGGACGATGCCCTGGCTGCCGATGTAGATCCAGGATCCGGCGGTCATCTGGCCGTACATCGCCAGACCCTTGCGGTCGAGCTCGTTGAAATGCTCCCAGGTCGCCCAGCGCGGCACGAGGTTGGAATTGGCGATCAGCACGCGCGGCGCGTCGGCATGGGTGCGGAAGACGCCGACCGGCTTGCCAGACTGGACCAGCAGGGTCTCGTCGTCGTTCAGCGACCGCAGCGCCGAGACGATGCGGTCGAAGCTGTCCCAGTCGCGGGCGGCGCGGCCGATGCCGCCATAGACGACCAGCTCCTGCGGCCGTTCGGCCACGTCGGGGTCGAGGTTGTTCATCAGCATGCGCAGCGGCGCCTCGGCGAGCCAGCTCTTGCAGCTCAGTTCGGGGCCGTGCGGGGCACGGATGACGCGCTGGTTGTCGAGACGGGATGACATGCGACGGGCTCCTGGTGGGAGGGGTGGTGCGTGTGATGCTGGTTCTTGCCCCCTCCCCAACCCTCCCCCGCTTCGCGGGAGAGGGAGCAGGCGCTTGTTCGGGAAGGTGGCGGCAGTCCCCTCTCCCGCGATCGGACCGGCCTTTGGCCGGCCGAGAGCGGGGGAGGGTTAGGGAGGGGGCCGTGGACGAAAACTGCTAAGGCGGCGGCAGCTGGAAGCGCGCGCCCAGACGGTAGCGGCTGCCGGGATGGACCAGCATCGCCACCGTCACGACACGCCCTCCAGCACCCGCTCCCCCACCGGCCCAGGTGCGGCGGGTGACGCGCAGGCAGGGCTCGGTGACGGGGATGTCGAGCAGGCGGGCGATCTCCGGCGTCGGCGACACCGCTTCGATGACATGCTCGACCCGCGGCGCGGCCTCCAGCCGGATCAGGTATTCGCCCGGCGTCTGGCGGGTGAAGTCCTGCTCCAGATAGTCGGGCGCCGCCGCCGGGTTGACCCAGCGCTCCTCAAGCTGCACCGGCACGTCGCTTTCGCTGTGAATGACGACGGAATGGAACAGCCGGGCGCCGGCCGGCAGGTTGAAACGGCGGGCCAAGCCGGCGTCGGCGGTGACCGCGAGCAAACGCTCTATCCGGCAGCCATGGCGGTTGCCGCGCTCGGCGATCTCGTCGGCGATGCTGCGCAGTTCCACCACGTCGGCGCTGGGCGGCCGTTCTGCGACGAAGGTGCCGAGCCCCTGGACGCGGGTCAGCAGCCCTTCCTCCGTCAGGTCGCGCAGCGCGCGGTGGACCGTCATGCGGCTGACCGAGAATTCCTCCAGCAGCCGGTGCTCGGACGGGATCTGGAAGCCCTCCGCCCAGTCGCCGGAGCTGATGCGGCGGCGGATGGTCTCCTTGATCTGGGCGTAGCGCGGCTGGGCGGTCGAGACGGCGTCGGTCATGGGGCCTCCCCCGAGATATCCGCCGCGATGCGCGGCGCACGGACGACGCCGCCATTGACCACCGCCATGCAGGGGTTGAGGCCGATGGCGTAGGCCAGCTCCGCCGGATGCGCGATGCGCCACAGCGCCAGATCGGCGCGCTTGCCCGGCCCGATCACGCCGCGGTCGTCGAGCCCCAGCGCCTTCGCCGCATGGCGGGTGACGCCGGCCAGCGCCTCCGCCGGGGTCAGGCGGAAGAAGGTGCAGCCCATCGACAGCATCAGCAGGAGCGACGTCACCGGCGAGGTGCCGGGGTTGTTGTCGGTGGACAGCGCCATCGGCACGCCATGGCGGCGCAGCAGCTCGATGGGCGGCAGCTTGGTCTCGCGCAGGGCGTAGAAGGCGCCGGGCAGCAGCACCGCGACGGTGCCGGCCCCGGCCATGGCGACGACGCCCTCCTCGTCCAGATGCTCGACATGGTCGGCGGACAGGCCGCCGAACTCCGCCACCAGCCGGGCGCCGCCGAGGTTGCTGAGCTGCTCGGCATGCAGCTTGACTGGCAGGCCGAGGCGCCGCGCCGTCTCGAACACCCGGCGGGTCTGGGCGACCGAGAAGCCGATCCCTTCGCAGAAGGCATCCACCGCATCGGCCAGCCCGGCTTCGGCCACCGCCGGCAGCGTCTCGGCGCACAGGCGGTCGATGTAGCCGTCGGCGTCGTTCCTGAATTCCGGCGGCAGGGCGTGGGCGCCGAGGAAGGTCGTCCGCACCTCCACCGGCCGCATCTGCCCCAGCCGGCGGGCGACGCAGAGCATGCGGGTTTCCGTCTCGGTGTCGAGGCCGTAGCCGGACTTCACCTCCAGCGTCGTCACCCCCTCGGCCAGCAGGCTGTCGAGCCGCGGCAGGGTGGCGGCCAGCAACTCGTCCTCGCTTGCCGCGCGGGTGGCGGCGACGGTGGACAGGATGCCGCCGCCGGCCCGCGCGATCTCCTCGTAGCTGGCGCCGTTCAGCCGCGCCTCGAACTCGCGGGCGCGGTTGCCGCCATAAACGATGTGGGTGTGGCAGTCGATCAGGCCGGGGGTCATCCAGCCGCCGCCGCCGGACCGGACCTCGGCAGCCAGGGTCTCCGGCGCGCCCGGCAGCTCGGCGCGGCGGCCGACGAAGGCGATGCAGCCGTCCTTGATGCCGACCGCCGCGTCGGCGATGGAGCCGTAGCCGTCCGCTCCGTCCGTGGCCGCCCCGTCCATCGTGGCAACGGACAGGTCGATCCACAGGCTATCCCAAGGCGCACTGGTCGGCATCGGTTCGGCTCCTTCCCACAAGGTCGTGCAGCAAACCCTCTTGGCAGCAGGTTGCCTATACTTGTATAGTGTTGTCTATAATAGCGAGGGCGCCCCCATGAGCAACCTGTTTTTTGCCGCGGCTCTGCTGCCGGACGGCTGGGCGGAGGATGTGCTGGTCGCCACGGACGGCCAAGGCCGAATCCTGTCGGTGACGGCCGGCGCCGCCTGCCCGGCGGAGGCCGACCGCTTCGCCGGGGCGGCGGTCGCCGGCATCGCCAACCTGCATTCCCACGCCCACCAGCGCGCCATCGCCGGCATGGGCGAATCGTCAGGTGACGGGGCCGACAGCTTCTGGAGCTGGCGCGACGCGATGTACCGCGCGCTCGACCGCATGGAGCCCGAGGATTTCGAGGCGGTGGCCGCACAGCTCTATGTGGAGACGCTGAAGGCCGGTTTCACCGCCGTCGCCGAGTTCCATTACCTGCACCACGACCGCGACGGCAGCGCCTATGCCGACCCGGCGGAGATGAGCCATCGCGCCGTCGCCGCGGCGCGGACGGCCGGTCTGCCGATCACGCTGCTGCCGGTGCTCTACAACGCGTCGGGCTTCGGCGGCACGCCGCCCAATGCCGGACAGCGGCGCTTCGTCCATGACGGGGCAGGGTTCGACCGGCTGACCGGCGCCTTGCGCGGCGCCTATGGCGAATCCTCCGACGTGCGGCTGGGCATCGCCCCCCATTCCCTGCGCGCCGTGCCGGACGAATTGCTGGGCGAGACCCTCGCCGCCCATCCGCAAGGCCCGATCCATATCCACATCGCCGAGCAGCGCCGGGAGGTGGAGGACTGCCTCGCCCACCACCGCCGCCGCCCGGTCGAGCATCTGCTGGAGACGCAGCCGGTCGATGGGCGCTGGTGCCTGATCCACGCCACCCACATGACGGATGCCGAGGTGGCGGGCGTCGCCGCCAGCGGCGCGGTCGCCGGCCTGTGCCTGACGACCGAAGCCAATCTGGGCGACGGCTACTTCGCCGCGGAGTCCTACATGGAACAGGGCGGGCGCTGGGGCATCGGATCGGACAGCCACATCTCGGTCAGCCCGGTGGAGGAGCTGCGCTGGCTGGAATATGGCATGCGCCTGACCAGCGGCCGGCGCACCGTGCTGGCCGGCGGCCCGCGCCGCTCGACCGCCCGCCGGCTGGTGGAGGCGGCCCAGGCCGGCGGGGCGCAGGCCACCGGCTTCGAGGCGGGCCGCATCACGCCGGGCTTGCGCGCCGACATCGCGGTCCTCGACACCGACCATCCGCTGCTGGCGGCACGCCGGGGCGACGCGCTGCTGGACAGCTGGATCTTCGCCGGCAATGCCGCCCTGGTGCGCGACGTGGTGATCGCCGGACGCGCCGTCGTCCGCGACCGCCGCCACCCGCGCGAGGACGAGATCGCCGAGCGCTTCAAAATAACCCTTGGGAGACTTCTGGGATGAGCGACGATACCAACTCTGCTGTGGCCACCCTGGTTCCGGGCGCGCTGTCGCTCGACACGCTGCGCAGCATCTACCGCGACCGTCCGGCCCTGGCGCTCGACCCGGCGGCCTATCCGCGGATGGAGCGGTCCCGCGCGCTGATCGACCGGATCGCCGGCGGCGACGAGCCGGTCTACGGCGTCAACACCGGCTTCGGCAAGCTGGCCCACACCCACATCGCGGCGAGCGATCTGGAAAAGCTGCAGCGCAACCTGATCCTGTCGCACGCCACCGGCGTCGGCACGCCGCTGGCCGACGGGGTGGTCCGGCTGATCCTGGTGATCAAGGCGGTGAGCCTCGCCGTCGGCGCGTCGGGCGTCCGGCCGGCGCTGGTCGATGCGCTGCTGAAGCTCTACGAGGCCGACGTGCTGCCGGTGGTGCCGGGCAAGGGCTCCGTCGGTGCGTCGGGCGATCTGGCGCCGCTGGCCCATCTGTGCGGCGTGCTGCTCGGCATCGGCCATGTCCGGGTGAAGGGCGAGACCCTGCCGGCGGAAGAGGGGCTGCGCATCGCCGGCTTGGCCGTCTTCGAGTTGAAGGCCAAGGAAGGGCTGGCGCTGATCAACGGCACCCAGGTGTCGACCGGGCTGGCGCTGGCCGGACTGTTCGAGATCGAGCGCACCTTCAAGGCGGCGCTGGTCGCCGGAGCCCTGGCGGTCGAGGCGGTCAAGGGCAGCCACCGCCCCTTCGACGCCCGCATCAGCGCGCTGCGCGGACAGCCCGGCCAGATCGCCGTCGCCGCCGCCTTCCGCGAGGCCCTGGCGGGCAGCGCCCTGAATGCCAGCCACCAGGGCCCCGACTGCCATCGGGTGCAGGACCCCTACAGCCTGCGCTGCCAGCCGCAGGTGATGGGCGCCGTGCTCGACCAGATGCGGCAGGCGGCGCGCACCCTGACCATCGAGGCGAACGGCGTCACCGACAACCCGCTGGTCCTGGTCGACACCGACGAGGTGCTGTCCGGCGGCAATTTCCATGCGGAGCCGGTGGCGATGGCCGCCGACCAGCTCGCCATCGCCGCGTCGGAGATCGGGGCGCTGTCGGAACGGCGCATCGCCATGCTGATCGACACCACCATCAGCGGCCTGCCGCCCTTCCTGGTGGCGGAACCGGGGCTGAATTCCGGCTTCATGATCGCCCATGTCACCGCGGCGGCGCTGGCGTCGGAGAACAAGAGCCTCGCCCACCCCGCCAGCGTCGACAGCCTGCCGACCTCCGCCAACCAGGAGGACCATGTCAGCATGGCGACCTTCGCGGCGCGCCGGCTGGGCGACATCGCGGGCAATGTCGCCGACATCGTCGGCATAGAGCTTTTGGCCGCGATTCAGGGGCTGGAGTTCCACCGGCCGCTGACCAGCTCGGCTCGGCTGGAGCAGGCCATCGCCACCATCCGCGCCGAGGTGCCGCGCTACGAGGTCGACCGTTACTTCGCCCCGGATCTGGCCGCCATCGGCGGGCTTGTCCGCAACGGCGCGCTCGACCATCTGATGCCGGTTGATTTGGAGACGGCACGATGACGGACGGTATCTTCGATCTGGTGCGGGGCGACGGGCCGCTGGTGGTCAGCATGCCCCATTGCGGCACCGCCCTTTCCCCCGGTCTGGCCGAACGGCTGACCGACGAGGCGCTGACCCTGCGCGACACCGACTGGCACATGCCCCGCCTGTACGGCTTCGCCGCCGGGATGGGGGCGACGCTGCTGAGCGCCCGCCATTCCCGCTATGTCGTCGACCTCAACCGGCCGTCGAGCGGCGAGAGCCTCTATCCCGGACAGGCGACCACCGGCCTGTGCCCCGACACCCTGTTCGACGGCACGCCGCTCTACCGCGAGGGGCAGGCGCCAGACGCTGCGGAAATCGCACAGCGGGTCGAGGGCTATTGGCGCCCCTATCACGAGGCGCTCGCGGCGGAGCTGGCACGGGTGAAAGCGCGGCACGGCTTCGCCCTGCTCTATGACGCCCATTCGATCCGCAGCCATGTGCCGCGCCTGTTCGAGGGACGGCTGCCCGACCTCAATCTCGGCTCCGCCCGCCGGACCAGCGCCGATCCCGGCCTGATCG
Organism: Azospirillum thiophilum; assembly: GCF_001305595.1. Classification (NCBI taxonomy): domain Bacteria; kingdom Pseudomonadati; phylum Pseudomonadota; class Alphaproteobacteria; order Rhodospirillales; family Azospirillaceae; genus Azospirillum; species Azospirillum thiophilum. Next base: position 139,776 of record NZ_CP012402.1, on the reverse strand, counting down.
CCGGCGTCGTCGCGGCGATGGACGGCGCAGCGGCGGCGGAGGGGCTGACCTGCGTCGCCGACGGCCGCTTCGTCGGCGGCCACATCACCCGTCATTACGGCCGGCCGGCGGAGAACATCCACGCTTTGCAGATGGAGCTGACGCAGGACCGCTACATGGACGAGGAGGCGCCGCCCTTCGCCTATCGTCCCGACCGGGCCGAGCGGCTGCAACGGGTGCTGGCGGCGGTGCTGGAGGCCTTCGCCGGCTGGCGTCCGTAAAGCCGCACGCCAGGGAGCCATGCAGCGGGGACAGGGAACCGTTCCCGCTGCCGCCGCGTTCCCCTGCGGCGCCCATGCTGGGGCGCGAGATGCAGGGGACCGGCGTTGAGCGACCTGATCGAACAGAACGGCATCGAGAATCCGGGCGGCGGCTTCGGCTATGGCGGCAATCCGGCACCAGCACTCCTCCGGCCCGCCCTGACCGCCGTCGATGCGCTGGATGCCCAGGTCCACGACATCGTCACCTGCGATCCCGGCCCGGTCAGCCGCGCACTGGCAACCGCGGGCCATTACGCCATAAAGCGGCACGTCCTGATCCCGGGCTTCGCGGTGGCCGGCATCGTCGGGCTGCTGTCCGGGAGTGCGGATCTGCGCCGCGCCGGCAGCGTCGGCGTGGCCGGGCTGGTGGCCACCGCCGCCGCCAGCCGCTCGATCAAGCGCTATGTCAAACGCCGCCGTCCGGACGAATGCGCCCCGCGCCGCAAACCGGGATGGCGCATCAGCGCGCGGTCCCTGCCGTCGGGCCATGCGGCGAGCGCCTTCGCCGCGGCGACCGCGCTCGCCACGGTCAGCCGGTCGCCGGCACAGAGCCTGATGATCTACGGCACCGCGGCGGCGCTGGCCGGCGGGCGGGTAACCAAGCACCGCCATTGGGCGTCCGACGTGCTGGCCGGTGCCCTGCTGGGAACGGCGATCACCCTGCTGGCGCGGCGCCTGCTGCCGCGCTGATCCGCTATTTCCTCGGCAGCGGCAAGACCGCCTGCGCCGGGGGCTTGTCGGCCCGGCCGGTCCCCGGATCGGATGAGGAACCGGCCAGACGCTTGGTCCGCTTGTTGCGCATGTCGGCCGCCTCGCCTGCCTTCAGCGGCACGAAGCCGTCGGGACGCATGGCATTGCCGACGATCTGCTTGAGCAGATCGATGTTGGTGGTCTGCACCCGCCGGCCGCGGCGGACCTGATCGAGGAATTTCGCCGACGGCGTCAGCACATAGTCGATGGCGTCGATGCGCTTGCCGACCTTGGTGTATTCCTTGTCGGCGACGTCGAGGATCCCCTCCTCCACCAGCGCATCGACGGCTGAGGTCACCACGCGCAGGGTGTCGCGGCGGCGCGACCACTCGTTCATGCCGCTGTTCTTGATGATCTCGTCGGCGCTGATCGACACCGGCCTCGCATCGTCCTCGGCCGTGTCGTATTCGATCGACAGGCGGTTGTAGAGCCAGCGCGACACCGGCGACTTCAGCTTCATCAGCCAGGCATAGGAGACCGGCTTGAATTCCAGGTCGCGGATCGCGGCGGAGACCAGCGGGTTGAATTCCAGATAGGTTTCCTCGACTCCGCCATCCTCGTCGACCAGATCGGGGCGCGAACGGATCGCCAGCACCGGAAAGGCTGTCGATTCCAGCAAATTCTGCCCGCGGTTCTTCTTCCCGGCCTCTGCACTGCCGCCGGTGGAGATGATGATGCGCGAGCGGGCCAGGATGGTCAGCGATTCGCGGATGTCCTGGATCGACAGGGTGTGGCTGACAGCCCGCAGCTCGCGCTGGATCTCGTAGAGGCTGAAGCGCATCTGCACCTTGTCGCGGTTCTCGCCGGTGAGCGACAGGCGCGAGCGGTCCATGGCGAGGCGACGGACCACCTGTTCCACCACCTGCTCGCGCTCCGACGGGAAGATCTCCACTTCGACCAGATCCGGGCCTGCGCCGGGAGCGCGGTCGTCCTTCTTCGCCGGCCCCAGCCGGTCGATGCGGGCGGGCTGCACGGTCAGGCGGTAGTTGCGGCCGCGGAAGGCGAACTCGCGCCGCACCGACTTTATGAAGCTGTCCTTGGTGACCAGTTCGCCCTTGTCCTTCGCCACCTTCTCCTTGTCATTGTCGCGGGAGACGAAGACGAAGCGCGGCGCCAGATCGTAGAGCGCGATCAGGTGTGATTGCGAACGGTCTTCCAGCTCGAACAGGATGAGCTGTGCGGCGCTGGTCGGGGCCATCTTGGACATGAACGTCTCCGGAAGTCGGGAGTAACCATGGCGCGCCGGGGCCACCGGCGCAACAGGACCGAAGGGAATTACCGCCTCAGGCGTGGAGCAACAGCCCGCGCCCATGGCGCAACAGCCCGCGGTGATGGAGCCGCAGCCCGCGATCATGGAGCCATAGCCCGCGATTGGCCGGAGGGGAGCTCCGCGCAGGGGAGCGGGCGCCGCGACTCCCTGAAGAATCGGGGAGAATCGGCACCGGCAGCCGGCCGGGGAACCGCGGGCCATCGCTCCATGGGGAAGCCCGGCCGGCTCGCTACCGCCGCCATACCGTCTTTGCGGCCGGCCAAGGCGGCGCGCCGGGGGAAACGCGGGCTAAAACTCCAGGAATGGCCGCTCAATGGCAGGCGGCAATCGCGGCCTACTGCTCCATGACCGCGGCCAAAGACGCCAGGATCCCGATTCGGGACGGCATCGCGGGCTGTCGCTCCATGGTCGCGGGCCGGGGCTTTACGGTCGCGGGCTATCGCTGACGGTGCGCGGGCTGATGCTCCATGGAGCCGGAGCCCGCGATTCGACTCTGCCGCGGACCGCTTCGAATCCTGCGCTCCAATCGCGACCGCCGATGGAGCGGAGGAGTATCGCCACAGATGACCGACCATACCGCAAACCCAAACCGCTGGGGCCGAATCCCGGCCTGGTGGCTCGACCACCCCGATCTCGACGCCGACGGCCTCGCCGTACTGGCCGCCCTCAGCACCTATGCCGACGAGGCCGGGATCTGCTGGCCGTCACAGGCGACGTTGGCCGACAAGCTGAAACGCAGCCGCCCGACCGTCAACCGGATCCTGGGACGGCTGGAGTCGCTGGGGCTGGTGACGATCGAGCATCGCCGCGCCACCAACGGCGGCCGGCTGAGCTGCCGCTACCGGCTCGTCCTGACCACACCGCAAGGGGCTGCGACGGGGGGTGCAGGGGCGGACATCCCCGCTGACTCAAGGGCGGACTCCCCCTGTCCGGCAGCGAGTCAGAAACAGCCTGAATCAGAACAGATTCCGGACACGCTCCACCTGCGGACGGGCAAGGCCCGATCCGGCGAAAGCGAGCAGGTCGCCCAAGACTGGGTGCCGTCCGCCGAGGATCGGCAGTGGGCGCAGGATCGCTTTCCAACCGTCGACGTCGACCGGCATGCCGAGCGCTTCGTGCAGCAATGCCGTGCCCACGGCTACCGCTACCGTGATGCGGCAGCGGCATGGCGGTCATGGCTGCTGCAGGATATGGCACGTGCCGGGCTGCAAAGCGGGAACGGCGCGGACCGCCGCGCGGCCGGTCCTGCGCCACGCCATGCCCCCCGCAGCCAATCCCGTCCGGCGGTGGATGCCGAACAACGCCTGTCGGCCTGGGCCAGCGTCGCGGCAAGGCTGAACGGACAGTCACCTGCCGGTGGTACAGCCGCCAACACAGCCGCCAACCCGTGGGGGGCGGCATGAGCAACCTGCACCCGTTCCCCGGATCGTCGTTCCCCGGATCCGCGGCCGGAGCGCCGGCCCCGAGCCTGCCGTTGCCCTTCGACCCGGCCATGCCGCCGGCTTTGCGCAGCCGGATGCTGCGCGAGGCGTTGCCGGAAGCGTTGCAACGGCTGCTCGACGGGGGGCAGGTCGGACGGCACAGCCGCTTCACCGATGACGGCTTTGCCGGCGTGGTGGAGGAGTGGACGCCGCCGGACGAGGTGACGCCGCGCCACGCCGCGCTTGCCCGCCGGGCATTGGCGGAGATCGACGACGGTATCCTGGCACCGGCACCGGCCAACCATCTGCTTGGCCGCGTGCTGGCCCTGCTGAGCCATTTCCCGGCCAAGGCGACGACGCCGGAGGTGGAGCAATTGCTCGCGATGGACTGGGCAGACGATCTGGGCGAGTTTCCGGCCTGGGCGATCGACCAGGCGGCGCGCATTTGGCGCCGCACCCGCAAATGGCGGCCGAGCATCGCCGAGATCCGTGCCCTGTGCGAGGAGGCCTGCACGGCAGAGCGTGGTCTGGCCGACCGGTTGCGCGCGATTGCAACCGCAGGCGACCGGACCGGCGATGGCGGAGCAGGGGCGGCTGCGGTACGCCCGGTGCTGGCGTCGGCGGTGCGCCGCATGCGATGATGGGGAATGTTCTGTCTTGCACCCGTCCATCCGTGACGGATGCGATACCCGGCGCCGGGGATATGAAGCTAAGACATGTCTTAGGTTTGCGCCACGGCCGCGCTTTGCTAAAAGACGCCGACAGCCTATGGCGGAAAGGGACAGGACGATGACCGACGAGACGGGACAGGAGCCCGGCAACAGGCTGCGGACCCGACAGGTGAAGCGCCTGCTGGTCAATGGCCCGAAGGGCGGGGTCGGCAAGACCACGCTCAGCCGCAACATCGCGGTCGCGGCGGCGCTCGACGGCTGCACGGTGGCGACACTCGATCTCGATCCGCAGCGCAGCCTGACCAAATGGTTCGCCAAGCGTCCGGACGGTATGGTGTCGATCACCCATTTCGAAGCGGGCATGAGTTCGTCCGACATCCGCGACGCGCTGAATGGCATCGACGGTTTCGACCTGCTGGTCATCGACACCCCGCCGTCGATCGAGGACCATCCGGAGGAGTTCAAGCTGCTGGCCCTGTCGTCGGACCTGATCGTGGTCCCGACCGGCCAGAGCGACGACGACCTGGATTCGGTCCGGCCCTGGATGCGCTTCGTCCGCCGCTACGGCAAGAACGCTGCCTTCGTCATGAACCGCGTCAAGCCGCGCACCCGGGGATTCACCGAAGCGCAGCGCAAGCTGTTGGGCGACGGCCGGATCTGCCCGGTCGAGGTCCCGGATTACGAGGACATCCAGTTCACCGCCGGGCGCGGGCTCGGCCTGCTGGAGCTGAAGGGCGGCAAGGGGTCCGAGCATGTCGCCGGAGTCTGGGCCTTTGTCCGTCACGAACTGGAGCTGGCGCAATGAGCGGGTTCAAGCAGGTTTCCAAGGCGCAGGCCCGCCGCCACATGGCGGTGGACGAACGCATCGAGCGCATGGCCGAGGCTCCCATCGACCTGCTGCGGCGCGAGGAGTTCGTGCAGGAGATCTCCACCCTGTGGCGCAGCGCGCAGGAGAAGTTCCTGCTGATCGGCCGCTATCTGGTCCAGGCCCGGGTGCGGCTGCCGCATGGCGAGTTCCAGGCGATGGTCGAGAACGAGCTGCCCTTCGGCTATCAGGTGGCCTACCAGCTGCGCATGGTGGCGGAGGCGGTCGACAGCGGCCGGCTGCCGGGAGCGAAGCTGCCGCCGAGCTATGCCACCGTCTATCAGCTCGCCACCCTGACCACCGAACAGCTGCGGCTGGCCGACCAGAGCAATCTGATCCGTCCCGACGTCACGCGGCCGGAAATCGTCCGCTTCAAGCGCGACCTGCGGAACAAGGCGATCGACCATGTCGGACGCCGGGAGGCACTGGAGGCGGAACGCGACCGGCTGCGCGAGCGTTTGGCCGTGATCGAGGCCGAGCTGGCGGTGCTTGACGGCGAGGAATGACGGGCCGGCGAGGACGGTGCCGCGTGCGATGCTCCAAGGCGGGAATGGGTGAGGCATGCTGGACCTGAAGTCGCTGGAAACCTTCATCTGGACCATGCGGCTGGGCGGTTTCCGCCGGGCGGCGGAGCGACTGAACACCACGCAACCGGCCATCTCCGCCCGCATCGCCCAATTGCAGGACGAACTGGGCGTCGTGCTGTTCGAGCGGGTCGGCCGGCGGGTCGCCCCGACGCCGCAGGCGATGGTCCTGCTGACCTATGCCGAGAAGATGATGGCGTTGCGGTCGGAGCTGCTGACCGCGGTGGCCGACCGCAGCGCCATCCGCGGGGTGATCCGGCTGGGGGTGGCCGAAACGGTGGTCCATACCTGGCTCAGCCGGCTGATCGAGCGGCTGAACGCGCTCTACCCCGCCGTGTCGCTGGAGATCGAGGTCGAAACCTCGCCCAGCCTGCGGGATGCGCTGGCCCGGCATGAGCTGGACGTCGCGGTGATGCTGGCCTCCTACACCGACGTCCGTTTCAAGGCGGTGCCGGTCGGCACCTATCCGCTTGGCTGGGTGGTCAGCCCATCCCTGGCGCTGCCGGAAGAGCCGGTGTCGCTGGCCGATCTGGCGGCTTGGCCGATCATCACATTTTCCCGCACCACCCAGCCCTATGGGGTGATCCGCGAAATGTTCTCCTCCCTCGGGCTGACGGTGCGGATGTTCGGCAACAGCTCGCTCGCCAGCGTCGTGCGCATGGCGGTCGATGCGGTAGGGGTCAGCGTCATCCCGACCGTCATCGTCCAGCGTGAACTGGCGGAGGGCCGGTTGCGGCAGGTCCGCTCGCAGGCGCCCTTGCCCGGCATGACCTTCTGCGCCGCCTATTCAGCCAATGCCGAGAACCACATGGCGTCGGTGGTCGCGGATCTGGCCGTCGCCGTCGCCGCCGAGTATGAGGCGACGACCGGGAACGAGGCCCCGGCGTGATGACCGGCGCTCGTGCATTAGCGGAGGATTGATAGCGGCCGTTTATCAATCCAGATCAAAACATACGATTGGACGACCCCAAGACTGTTCGTGTCATCATCCTGTCAGAGACGCACTCAACCAGCCGCAAAGGCAGGCGTCCCAAGCCACCAAGGCACTGAACAGAGGAGATTTCACGATGCGGTTCGCGGCAGCGAAAACCGAACCCACCCGCATGCCCACCCCCAAGGCCGCCACCCGTCGCCAGACGCTCAAGCGCATGCTTGCCGCGGCGGCCCTGCTGGCCACGACCGCCTTGACAGGCTTCGGCGCCGGCAGCGCCCGCGCCGAAGAGGAAATCCGCATCGGCGTGATCTATCCGCTGACCGGTGCCGCCGCCTCTACCGGCGTAGAGCTGAAGGCCGCGGCCGAACTGGCCGCCGCCATCATCAACAAGGAAATCCCGGCGCCGCCGGGCCTGGTCGCCGGCATCGGCCTGCCGCACCTGAACGGCGCGAAGATCAAGCTGATCTTCGGCGACCACCAGGGCAACCCGCAGGTCGGCGCCACCGAAGCGGAACGGCTGATCACCAGCGAGAAGGTCGTCGCGCTGACCGGCGCCTATTTCTCCAACGTCACCGCGACCGCCAGCCAGGTGGCCGAGCGCTACGGCGTGCCGTTCCTCAACGGCGAATCCTCGTCGGCCTCGCTGACCCAGCGCAAGTTCAAATGGTTCTTCCGCACCACGCCGCATGACGACCTGTTCGTCGGCAACTTCTTCACCTTCCTCGCCGACATGGAGAAGAAGACCGGCGACAAGCTGCGCAGCATCGCGCTGTTCAACGAGAACACGCTGTGGGGCAACGAGACGACCAAGCTGCAGGTGAAGCTGTCGGAAGAGCAGAAATTCACCATCGCCGAGAAGATCCTCTACCCGGCCAAGACGACGCAGATGACGTCCGAGGTGCAGCGGATCAAGGCCGCCGCTCCGGCGGTGATCATGCAGTCGAGCTATCTCGGCGACGCCATCCTGTCGATGAAGACCTACAAGGAGCTGGGCTTCCTGCCGAAGATGCTGCTGGCCAACGACGCCGGCTTCAACGACAGCGAGTTCCTGAAGACGATGGGCAAGGATGGCGAGTTCGTCATCAGCCGCGAGGTCTGGGCGCTCGACCAGGCGGAGCGCAACCCGCTGATCAAACAGGTCAACGACCTGATGCAGCAGCGCTCGGGCGTGAACTTCAACGGCAACTCGGCCCGCGCCTTCACCGGCATCGCCGTGCTGGCCGACGCGCTGGACCGCGCCGCCTCGACCAAGCCCGACGCGATCCGCGAGGCGCTGCAGAAGACCGACATCCCGGCCAGCGGCCTGATCATGCCGTGGAAGGGCGTCAAGTTCGACGCCAACGGCCAGAACGAGCTGGGCACGGGCATCATCGTCCAGGTCCAGGGCGGCCAGTATGTGACGGTGTGGCCGTTCGACGTGGCGACCAAGCCGGTCGTCTACCCGATGCCCGCCTGGGACGGCCGCTGAGCCCACGTTTCTCGCTGGGGCTTTGACGGACCGGCTCCCCTCTCCCGTCCCGGGAGAGGGCGTCATCGCTCCTCCGGCCCACCCTGACCGAAAGAGGGGCGCGGCAATGACCGCAGACATTCTTTTCCAAGTGCTCGTCTCGGGCCTGCTGATCGGGCTGATCTACGCCCTGGTCGCGGTCGGCCTGACGCTGATCTTCGGCGTCATGGACATCGTCAATTTCGCCCATGGCGAGTTCCTGATGCTGGGGATGTATGCCAGCTTCTGGGCCTTCGCGCTGTTCGCCGTCGATCCCATCGTGGCGCTGCCGCTGACGGCACTGCTGCTGTTCGCGGTCGGCGTCATCGTCTACCAGACGGTGATCCGCCGCATCCTGAAGGCGCCGATGCTGTCGCAGATCTTCGCGACCTTCGGCCTGATGATCCTGCTGCGCGGGCTGGCCCAGTTCTTCTGGAAGCCGGACCACCGGCTGATCCCGCACAGCCTTGTCAGCGGCAACATCGCGCTCGGCCCCGTCCAGTTCGGACTGCCGCAGTTCGTCGCGGCGCTGGGGGCGGTCGGCGTCACCGGTGCGCTGTGGCTCTTCCTGCACCGCACCCGGCTGGGCACCGCGCTGGAGGCCACCGCCATCGACCGCGAGGCCGCCACCCTGATGGGCATCGACGGGCAGAAGATGTTCGCTCTCGCCTGGGGCATCGGGGCGGCCTGCGCCGGGCTTGCCGGCGGGCTGATCGCCACCTTCTTCCCGATCTTCCCCGAGGTGGGGTCGAACTTCATCCTGATCGCCTTCGTGGTGGTCGTGCTGGGCGGCTTCGGCAGCGTCACCGGCGCCTTCCTGGCCGGCATCGTCGTCGGGCTGATCGAGGTGCTGGGCGGCTTCCTGATCGGACCGGAATACAAGACCGCCATCGTGCTGTCGCTGCTGCTGATCGTGCTGCTGGTGCGTCCGCGCGGCCTGCTGGGGAAAGCCTGATGACGACCGGAACCAAGCTCCAATCGCAGCCCGCGACGCTGAAGGCCGCAGGCGCTGTCGCCCTTCTCGCCCTGGCCGCGCTGCTGCCGCTGGCCGTGACCGAGCCGTCGCAGCAGAATTTCCTGATCCTGATCCTGATGGGCGCCCAGATGGGCGTCGCCTGGAACATCGTCGGCGGCTATGCCGGGCAGGTTTCGCTGGGCCATGCGGTGTTCTACGGCATCGGCGCCTACACCTCGACCATGCTGCTGCTGACCCTGGGGCTGACGCCCTGGGTGGGGGCGCTGGCCGGCGGGCTGGTGGCAGCGCTGTTCGCGCTCGCCATGGGCTGGCCCTGCTTCCGGCTGAAGGGGCATTATTTCGCGATGGCGACCATCGCGGTGGCCGAGATCATCCAGATCCTGGTGACCAACAGCGAGTTCCTGGAGGGCGCCGTCGGCCTCTACATGCCGATGGACCGCAGCGGCTGGGGCGTGCTGATCTTCCTGTCGAAGCTGCCCTACTATTACGTCATCCTCGGCCTGCTGGTGCTGACGGTGCTGGTGTCCTGGGCGATCGAGCGCAGCCACATCGGCTATTATTTCCGCGCCATCAAGGATGAGCCCGAGGCCGCCCGCGCTCTCGGCGTCAGCCTGACCCGCTACAAGCTGATAGCATTGTCGGTGTCGGCCTTCCTGACCGCGCTCGGCGGGAGCTTCTACGCCCAGAAGGAGATGTTCATCGATCCGGGCTCGGTGTTCGCCACGACGATCTCGATCAAGATCGCGCTGATCGCCATCCTGGGCGGGGTCGGCCGGCTGCTCGGCCCGGTGCTGGGCGCGGTGATCCTGATCACCATCGAGGAATACAGCCGCACCCTGTTCGGCAGCACCGGATCCGGCACCGACATGATCATCTATGCCGCCATGATCATCCTGGTCGCCGTCTTCAGCCCGTCGGGCGTGCTGGGGCTGCTGGGCGATCTGGGGCGCAATCTGCGCCGCCACCTGCCCGGTGCCAAGCAGGCCGAGGTGAAGGCCGAGAAGATGGAGATCCGCCCGTGAACACCGCTCCCCTGCTGGCCGTGGACGGCCTGGGCAAGGCCTTCGACGGTCTGGTCGCCAACCGCGACATTGGCTTCACCGTCCATCACGGCGAGATCATCGGGCTGATCGGCCCCAACGGCGCCGGCAAGACCACCCTGTTCAACTGCCTTGCCGGCTTCCACACCCCCACGACCGGGCGCATCGCCTTCGAAGGCCATGACATCACCGGCTCCACGCCGGAGGCGGCGGCGGCGCTCGGCATCGCCCGGACCTTCCAGATCGTCCGCGTCTTCCATTCGATGACCGCGCTGGAGAATGTCATGGTCGGCGCCATGCTGCGCAACAAGCGGGTGGCCGAGGCGCGCGACCGGGCCGAGCAGGAACTGTCCTTCGTCGGCCTGCTGCACCGGGCCGACACCCCGGCGTCGGACCTGACCGTCTCGGAACAGAAACGGCTGGAGGTCGCCCGCGCGCTCGCCACCGAACCGAAGCTGATCCTGCTGGACGAGGTGATGGCCGGGCTGAACCCGACCGAGGTGCGAGAGGCGTCGGCGCTGGTCCGCCGCATCCACCAGCGCGGCATCGCCAGCATCATCGTCGAGCATGTGATGGAGGGCATCATGCCGATCGCCCACCGGATGCTGGTGCTGGATTACGGGGCCAAGATCGCCGACGGTACCCCGGCGGAGATCGCCGAGAACCCGGCGGTCATCGCCGCCTATCTGGGGGAATGAGACGATGCTTCAACCCATGCTGTCCGAACCCGTCCGCCCCGTACCGGCCGCAGTCCATGGCGAGCCGATGCTCCATGTCCGCAACATCCAGTCCAGCTACCGCCGCGTCCCGGCCATCCGCGACGTCAGCCTCAGCCTGAACCGGGGCGAGATCGTCGCCATCGTCGGCGGCAACGGCAACGGCAAGTCGACCACGCTGCGGGCCGTCGCCGGGCTGAACGCGCTCGACGGCGGGACCATCATGCTGAAGGGGCAGGACATCTCCGCCGTTCCCGCCCATGAGCGGGTGAAGCGCGGGCTGGTGCTGGTGCCGGAAGGCCGCCGCCTGTTCCCGCGCCTGACGGTCGAGCAGAACCTGATGCTGGGCGGCTTCACCACCAGCGATGCGGCCAAACGCGAGCAAACGCTCCAATTCGCCTACGACACCTTCACCGTGCTGGGCGAACGCCGCCGCCAGCAGGCCGGCACTTTGTCGGGCGGCGAACAGCAGATGCTGGCGATGTGCCGCGGCCTGATGAGCCAACCCGACCTGCTGATGCTCGACGAACCCTCCTGGGGCGTCGCGCCCAAGCTGGTGACCCGCATCTTCGAGACCATCCAGTTGATCCGCCAACGCGGCATCACCGTGCTGCTGGTCGAGCAGAACGTCCATCGTGCGCTGGAGATCGCCGACCGCGGCTATGTCATCCAGACCGGCCGCGTCGTGATGGAGGGCAGTGGCCAGGACCTGCTCGGCAACGACGAGGTGCGGCAGGCGTATTTGGGCATGTGAGGGGGGCGGGGGTAGACCCCCTCCCTAACCCTCCCCCGCTCACGCGGGAGAGGGGACTGCCGCCGCCTTTCCGTAAGGCACCCTCTCCCTCGAAGAGGGGGAGGGTTGGGGTGGGGGCAACGCGACGCCAAGGCCTCCACACGAACACCGAACCCCGGACCATTCCCATGATGACCGCCCCCCTCAGTGCCGCCCCCCTCGCCGCCGCCGAACGCCTGCGCATCCGCAGCGGCGCCAACAGCGGCCAGACCGCCGGGCTGGCGCCCGGCCATGTCCAGGCCAACCTCGCCATCCTGCCGGCCGACTGGGCCGGCGACTTCCTGCGCTTCTGCCAGGCCAACCCGCGGCCCTGTCCGCTGCTGGCGGTGTCGGAAGTCGGCGATCCGCGGCTGCCGACGCTCGGCCACGACATCGACATCCGCACCGACGTGCCGCGCTACCGCGTCTACCGCGAGGGTGTGCTGATGGAGGGGCCGACCGACATTCTCGACCTGTGGCGGGACGATTTCGTCGCCTTCCTGATCGGCTGCTCCTTCTCGTTCGAGGAGGCGCTGCTGGCCGACGGGCTGCCGGTGCGCCACATCGCGATGAACCGCAACGTCCCGATGTACGAGACCAACATCCCCTGCGTCGCCGCCGGCCGGTTCGGCGGCACCATGGTGGTGTCGATGCGGCCGATGGTGCCCCGCGACGCGATCCGCGCCATCCAGATCACCTCGCGCTTCCCGTCGGTGCATGGCGCGCCGGTGCATTTCGGCGATCCGGCGGCCATCGGCATCCGCGACATCGCCGACCCCGAGCATGGCGAGGCGGTTCCGATCGAGCCCGGCGAAGTGCCGGTGTTCTGGGCCTGCGGGGTGACGCCACAGGTCGCGATCCGCAACGCCCGCCCGCCGATCGCCATCACCCACAGCCCCGGCGCCATGCTGATCACCGACCTGCTGAACACCCACCTGTCGGTGCTCTGAGCGTCGTCCTCCCGTCCCATCCCCCGCATAACCGGCCGCCGCGCGAGCATCCCGCTGGCGCGGCCACAGTGGAGGCTTGCCCGATGCCGCGCCCGTTTTCCTCCCGCCTGCCGTCGAGTTCCATTCTGGCCGCCGGTCTGCTGACCGTCCTCGCGGCGCCGGCCGCCGCCGACCAGCTGCGCATGGTGGCGCTCAGCTTCCCGCCGCTGATCTACGACGATGGCGGCAAGCCCGCCGGCATCGCCTACGACATCGTGACCGAGGCGATGAAGGCCGCCGGCCACAGTGTCACGGTGGAGATCATGCCCTGGGCCCGCGCGCTCGACACCGTGCGCGACGGCGGGGCGGACGCCGTCTTCACCGCCTACAAGACGCCGGAGCGCGAGCAGTTCCTGAACTACTCCACGCAGGTGCTGGTGCCGCAGGTGGTGTCGCTGTTCGTCGCCAAGGACAGCCCGGTCGGCTTCGACGGCGACCTGTCCAAGCTGGCCGGCCACAGGTTCGGCGTCGTCAACCAGATCAGCTACGGCTCCATCGTCGACGACGCGATCAAGGGCGGCGTGCTGCCGGCGGTGGAAAAGTCGAACGACAGCGACAGCAACGTCAAGAAGCTGCTGTCCGGCCGCTTCGAGGTGATGCCGAGCAACCGCTATGTCGCCCAGTATTTCCTGAAGCAGGCCGGCGCGCTGGACAAGGTGAAGGAGCTGACCCCGGCGGTGCAGGAGATTCCCAGCTACATCGCCTTCACCAAGGCGCGCGACACCACCAAGCTGCGCGACGAGTTCGATGCCGGCGTCGCGGCGATGAAGGCCAGCGGCGCCTACCGGCAGGTGCTGGACAAATACGCGCGCTGACCGTTCCAGACCACCCCCCGAGAGCCCCCGAGAGCCCCCATGAGCGTGACCACCCCGTATCCGGCACCCGTACCGCCGACCCCCACCTTGCGGGCGGCCGGCGACAGCGCCCTGATCGTGGAGTTGGGCGACGGCATCGCCCCCGACCTGAACGCCGCCGTCCACCGGCTCGACCGCCGCATCGCCGGGGCCGGCATCGCCGGGATCGTCGAGACGGTCCCGACCTACCGCTCGATCCTGGTGCAGTTCGACCCGTCGGTGACGACGGCCGACGCGCTGGGCGCCGCGCTGCTGGAGCTGGCCGCCGGGCCGGACGAGGCCGCAACCGGGCCGCAGCTGCGCTGGATCGTCCCGGTCTGCTTCGGCGGCGCCCATGGCGAGGATCTGGACGAGGTGGCACGCCGCTGCGGCCTGTCCAGCGACGAGGTGGTGCGGCTGCATTGCAGCGCCGACTACCGGGTCTACATGCTTGGCTTCTCTCCCGGCTTCGCCTATCTCGGCGGCCTGCCGGAGGTGCTGCACCAGCCCCGGCGGAAGAATCCGCGCATGCACACCCCGGCCGGCAGCGTGATGCAGGGCGGCGCGCAGGCGGCGATCTCCCCCATCGTCATGCCGAGCGGCTGGCATCTGCTGGGGCGGACGCCGGCCCGCACCTTCGACCTGCGGCGCGAACCGCCCTTCCTACTGGCGCCGGGAGACCGCATCCGTTTCACCGCCATCACGGCGGCGGAATTTGACCGGCTGGAGGGGATCGGCGGCTATCTGCCGGATTGCGAGACGGTGGCTTCCCTTGGGGCGTCGGCATCCACCGCCGACGCCGTGATGCAGGGAGCGGCGGCATGACCAGCCATCTGCGCATCCTGGCTCCCGGCCCCAGCTCCACCGTGCAGGACCGCGGGCGGGCGGGCTACCAGCGCTATGGCGTCTCGGTCGCCGGGGCGGCCGACCCGCTGCTGCATGCCGCCGCCAATGCGCTGGCCGGCAATGCACCGGGGGACGGGGCGGTGGAGTTCACCCTGGCCGGCGACAGCATCGCGGTGGAGGGCGGGCCGGTGCGCATCGCGGTCGCCGCCGACGCCGCCCTGACGGTGGACGGCGAGCCGGTCCCGGCCTGGACCAGCCTGCGCCTGACCGACGGCCAGACCCTGCGCATTGGCGCGTTGCGCAGTGGCATGCGCGGCTATTGGGCGGTGGAGGGCGGCTTCGCCCTGCAGCCGGTGCTGGGCAGCGTCGCCACCCACATACGCAGCCGCATGGGCGGGCTGGACGGCACCGCCCTGAAGGCGGGGGACCGGCTGCCGCTGCGGCTCGACCAGGCGGCCGACCGGGGGGAACGCTGCCTCGACCCGTCGCTGTTGCCGGCGCGCGGCGGGACGTTGCGGGTCATGCTGGGGCCGCAGCAGGAGTATTTCACCAAGGCCGGGATCGGGGCCTTCCTGGAGGAGGACTATGCCGTCAGCCATGAGGCCGACCGCATGGGCTGCCGGCTCGACGGCCCGGTGATCGAGCATGCCCGGGGGTTCAACATCACCTCGGATGGCATCCCGCTCGGCGCCGTCCAGGTGCCGGGGACCGGCCGGCCCATCGTGCTGCTCGCCGACCGCCAGACCACCGGCGGCTATCCCAAGATCGCCTGCGTCGTCGGGCCGGACGTCGCGGCGCTGGCGCAGATGCGGCCCGGCGACCGGCTGCGCTTCGCCGCCGTCGATGCGGCGGAGGCCGCCCGCATCCAGGCCCGTCACCGCCAGACGCTGGAGGCGCTTCCCGGCCTGCTGCAATCGGCCGGCGGCTTCGCGCTGTACGACAGCGCGCGGCTGCTCGGCTTCAACCTGATCGGCGGCGCCGTCACCGGCTGGGACTGACGCCGGTCCGGCCCTTCTTCCGACCTGCCCTCTCAAATCGCCATGGAGTGGACCTGATGCTGCAGCGTGTGGGCCGTACCCTTGCCATGCGTGTCGTCGTTCCGATCGCGCTGATGGTGACCGTCATCAGCTGGACCGGCATCGCCGCCGTCGTCACCATGAACCGCGAGGATGCCCGCACCGCCCTGGAGGACAGAGCCGCCGTCACCGTCCTGGTGATCGCCGGTGGGCTGGCCGAGCCATTATGGAACGTCGATCAGGACTCCGCCGCGGCGCAACTGGCGGCGCTCGCCAACGACCCGGATTTCGTCGGCAGCCGCGTGCTCGACCCGAAGGGGGAGGTCTTCGCCAGGAGCGGCGACGTGTCGGCAGCCGATCCGGCCCTGCTGGTCCGCCGCGCCGACATCCTGCGCAAGGCCGGCGCCCGGACCGACCGGCTGGGCGCGGTGGAACTGCACCTGTCGCCCCGCCGGGCCGAACGGCAGGCGACGGAACGGGCGTGGCTGCTGGCTGGCGGCGGGTTGGCGGCACTGGTTGCGCTGTGCGGCGTGCTGTTCCTGATGGTGCGCGGCGCCACCCGCCCCATCGTCCGGCTGACCACGGTGATGACGCGGCTGGCCGACGGTGACGGTGCCGTCGAGGTGCCGTCGCGGGAGCGACGCGACGAGATCGGCCGGATGGCCGCCGCCGTCCAGGTCTTCAAGGAGCAGGGAGCCGCCAAGCAGCGGCTGGAGGCCGAACAGGTGGAACTGCGCCGCCGCTCCGACGCCGAGCGCCATGCCGCGATCGCCGCCGTCGCCGACGATTTCGAGCGGCGCGTCGGCTCCACCCTCGCCGAGGCCCTGCGCACCACCGGCGGCATGGGCGATGCGACCCGCGGCCTTGCCGGCATGGCGGAGCAGAACGGGCAGGTCAGCCGGCAGGCCGCCGGCAACGCCGCGGCGGTCGATGCCTCGGTCGACGGCATGGCCGCCGCGGTGGATGAGCTGGTGGCCTCGATCCGCGAGATCTCGGTCCAGGCCCAGCAGTCGCAGTCCATCGCCGACGAGGCGTCGCGCCGCGCCGCCCGGGCGACCGACCGGGTTTCGGGACTGGTCCAGGCTTCCGACCGGGTGTCGGCGGTGGTGACGCTGATCAACGCCATCGCCAAGCAGACCAACCTGCTGGCGCTGAACGCCACCATCGAGGCGGCGCGGGCCGGCGAGGCGGGCAAGGGCTTCGCCGTGGTGGCGGGCGAGGTGAAGGCGCTGGCGACCCAGACCGCCAGGGCGACCGAGGAGATCGAGACGCAGATCCGGGCCATCCAGGACTCCACCGGGTCGGCGGCCGGCGAGATCGTCGAGATCGCCCGCGTCGTCCACGACCTCAGCGAGATCAGCGCCTCCATCGCCGCGGCGGTGGAGGAGCAGAACGCCGCAACCGGCGAGATCGGCCGCGGCGTGACCGAGGCGGCGCAGGGCGTGCGGGCGCTGCTGGGCGACGTCAACGCGACGTCTGACACCGCGGGGCGGACCGGCGAGGCCTCGCACCGGCTGGAGGGGGCGGCGGGCGACCTTGGCGGCCAGATGGACAGGCTGCGCAGCGAGGTTGCCGGCTTCATCCGCTCTCTGCGACAGTCCGATGCGGCGTGAGCGGGAAGCCGCCGGCCCGAACAGACCAGACCAACCCTTGAGAGAGATCATGCCGACCATCGATCTGAACTGCGACATGGGCGAGGGGTACGGCGCCTGGAGCATGGGCGACGACCGGGCGATGCTGGACATCGTCACCTCCGCCAACATCGCCTGCGGCTTCCATGCCGGCGACCCCACCATCATGGCCGACACCGCGAGGCTGGCCGGGGAGAAGGGCGTGCGGATCGGCGCCCATCCGGGCTTCGAGGACCGCGCCGGCTTCGGCCGCCGCGTCATTCGTGGGCTGAGCGCCGCCGAGGTCGAGCGGCTGGTGGCATATCAGGTGGGGGCGCTCCAGGCCTGCGCCGCCCTGTCCGGGCAGCGCGTGACCCATGTGAAGCCGCACGGCGCCCTCTACAACATGGCGGCGGTCGAGCCGGATCCGGCCGGAGCCATCGCCCGCGCGGTGAAGGCGGTGGACCCCGCCCTGCTGCTGGTCGTGCCGCCGCTGAGCGCCATGGAGCGCGCCGGCGAGGCCGCCGGCCTGCGCATCGCCCGCGAGGCCTTCGCCGACCGGACCTATGAGGATGACGGCACCCTGACCCCGCGCACCGTCGCCGGGTCGGTGATCCACGACCCGGATCTGGCGGCGGCGCGGGTGGTGCGGATGGTGCTGGATGGCGCGGTCGAAAGCCGCCACGGCACCCGCCTGCCCATCGTCGCCGACACCATCTGCGTCCATGGCGACACCCCGACCGCCGTCGCCATGGCCGCGGCCGTGCGCCATGCGCTGGAACGGGCCGGCGTGGCTGTGCGGGCGCCCGCCTGACGGGAGAGGGTCGGAGCGCCGCCCGGCTTCGCGCGGCGGGCGAATGTCTGGGTGTTTTTGCGTCGCAACACGCAAAGTCCAGGTCACAGTTTTGTCAGATTTTTAGACGAACATCCCTCAAACACGAAAGGATACACAGGGGCGGTATCGACGGAATGGATAGTCGACCCCCGACCAACCAGCACAGGTCTTGCCATGCAACGACGAATTTCCATGCCTATTCTGGCGGCAATGGCGATTGTTTCGGCCGGCGAGGCGTCCGCTGATATTCTCTACACGAAAGGTAGCGTTTCGGATCGCCGGCATTTCTTGCAGGTCGATGTGTCCTGGGGCGAGCTGGAGATCGGGCAGACCGATGGGGCGCGCAACCGGCTGGTGGCGGCGGGGGCGATGCCGCTGGCGGCCGGGGCCGGGAACAGCACGGCGAAGCTGACCTACTACACGCCGCCGCTGCGTGGCTTCGAGGTGGGAGCGAGCTACACGCCGCTGCCGCGCGGCAACGCCGACCTGCCCGACCCGCGCGAGGCGCTGCATCTGGTCGAGGCGGCGATCCGCAAGACCGTCACGCTCGGCGGCGTCAATGCCCGGCTGACCGCCGGGACCAGCCGGGCGCGGGTGCGCAGCGACAGCCGGCGCCTGCCGCGTCAATCCTGGATCCTCGGCACCCGCTTCGCATGGCAGAGCGTGACGCTGGACGGCGACCTGCGCCGGCAGCAGGAGGCCGACGGCGTTTCCGTCCGCAGCCTGAACGCGGCGCTGGCCTATGGCCGTGGCGACATGACGCTGTCGCTGCGGGTGCGGCGGACGGCGCCCGAGGGTGCGGCGGCGAGCGACCATTACCTTGCCGACCTGTCCTATGCCATCACGCCGCGTTGGCAGGTGATGGCCGACACCGATTTCGACGGCGCCGCCGAGTCCATGGGGGCGGTGGTCAAGGTCGGCGCGCGCCTGCAGTTCTGAGCGGACCGGCCGGTCCGCGCCCCGACAAGGCTGCCGCCAGCAGGGCCGCCGCTGCGTCCACCTCCTCCGCCGTCGTGCCGCGGCCGAGGCCGAAGCGCAGGCTGGCATGGGCATCCGCCGCCGGGAGGCCCAGCGCCAGCAGGACATGCGACGGCTCGCCCGCGGCGCTGTGGCAGGCGGAACCGGTCGAGGCGGCAAGCTCCGGCAGATCCAGCAGCCGGTCGGCGGCGTCGATGCCGGGGATCGTCACGTTGAGGCAGCCGGCCAGCCCATCGGCGGCGCCATTGCGGCGGAGGCCGGGCAGGCGGTCGCCCAGCAGGTCATGCAGCCGGTCCCACAGCCGGTCGCGCAAGCCGGCGATGCGCCGCGCATCCTCCTCCCGCCGCTCCCGCGCCAGCCGGCAGGCGATGCCCAGCCCGACGCAGAGCGGCGTCGGCAGCGTTCCTCCGCGCAGCCCGCGCTGCTGCCCGCCGCCGGCCGATCCGCCGGCAGAGGCCGGCACCGGCCGGAAGGGCGGGCGGACGACCAGGGCGCCGATGCCCATCGGCCCGTACAGCTTGTGCCCCGACAGGCTGAGCCCGTGGAGGCCGAGAGCCGGCATGTCGAGCGCCAGCGTGCCCAGTGCCTGCACCGCGTCGCTGTGGATCGTCGCGCCATGGCAGGCCGCGACCGCCGCAAGCTCCGCCAGCGGCTGGATCGTTCCGACCTCGTTGTTGGCGGCCATCACCGACACCAGCGCCGGTTTGCCGAGGCTGGACAGATGACGCTCCAGTTCGGCGGGATCGACCCGTCCCGTCCCGTCCACCGGCAGGACCGCGACCGGATGGCCGCGCCGCCGCAACTCCGGCAGGCAGGCCAGCTCGCTCGCATGCTCCACCGCCGAGACGATGCAGCCGCCCTCCGGCGGTACGCCGCCCAGCAGGGCGAGCGCGTTCGCCTCCGTCGCGCCGGAGGTGAAGACCACCTCGCCCGGCCGCGCCCCGACCAGGGCCGCGACCTCCGCCCGCGCCTCTTCGACGGCGTCGGCGGCACGCCAGCCGGCCCGGTGGGCGGCATGCGGGTTGCCCGCCGCCTCCGGCCGCATCCAGGGCAGCATCGCCTCCAGCACCAGCGGATCGAGCGGCGTCGAGGCCAGATGGTCGAGATAGATCATGACGCAGTATCGCGCCGGCGGACGCGGAAGGGGAGGCCCTTCCTCGTCGCGCCGGTCCGCTTGTCGCGCCGGTCTATTGTGCCGGCTGCTGCGGGGCCGGCCGCTCGGCCGATTGCGCGGTGCCGGCGCCGCTGACGCGCCAGACGGCATTGCCGACGTCGTCGGCGACCAGCAGGGCGCCCTTTGCATCCAGCGTCACGCCGACCGGACGGCCCTGGGCATTGCCGTCCTTGTCGAGGAAGCCGGTCAGCACGTCGACCGGCTCGCCGGACGGACGGCCGTCGCGGAAGGGAACGAAGATCACCTTGTAGCCGCTGGGCGGATTGCGGTTCCATGAGCCGTGCTGGCCGATGAACACGCCCTCGGTCAGGCCCGGCGGCAGCGCGCCCGGCCGGGAGAAGGCCAGCCCGAGCGAGGCGGTGTGCGGCCCCAGCGCATAGTCGGGCGGGATCGCCTTGGCGACCAGATCGGGCCGCTGCGGCTCGACCCGGCTGTCGACATGCTGGCCGTAATAGCTGTAGGGCCAGCCGTAGAAGCCGCCGTCCTTCACCGAGGTCATGTAGTCGGGCACAAGGTCGCTGCCGATCTCGTCCCGTTCGTTGACGGCGGTCCACAGCGCCCCGCCGGTCGGCTCCCAATCCATGCCGTTGGGATTGCGCAGGCCGGAGGCGAAGATGCGGTGCGACCGGGTCTTCAGGTCGATTTCCCAGATGGCGGCGCGGCCCTGCTCGGCCTCGATGCCGTTTTCGGCGACGTTGCTGTTGGAACCGACGGTGGCGTAGAGCTTGGAGCCGTCGCGGCTGGCGACGATGTTCTTGGTCCAATGGTGGTTCAGCGGCCCGCCGGGCAGGTCGACCACCCTCTCCGGCCGGGCGGTGGCCTTGGTGTCGCCCTCGCGGTAGGGGACTTTCACCACCGCGTCGGTGTCGGCGATGTAGAGGTCGCTGCCGACCAGCGCCATGCCGAAGGGCGAGTTCAACCCTTCCAGGAAGGGTTCGCGGACGTCTGCCTTGCCGTCGCCGTCGCTGTCGCGCAGCAGGGTGATGCGGTTGGCGCTGGGCGTGGTTGCCCCGGCCTTGCCCATCACCAGCCCCATGACCCATCCCTTGATGCCCTTGCCGTCCTCCGGCTTGGGCGGGGCGTTGGTCTCCGCCACCAGCACGTCGCCGTTCGGCAGGCTCAGCAGCCAGCGCGGATGATCCAGCCCGGTGGCGAAGGCGGTCACGCTCAACCCTTGGGCCGCCGCCGGCTGTACGCCTTGCGGCCAGCCGACGGCGTCGGCGATGTCGACCGTCGGGATCAGCGTGGATTTCGGTTCCGGCAGGGTCGGGTTGGGGCCGGTGCCGGCCGCGACCGGCAGCGTCGCCTGCTCGCTGCAACCGGCGAGCGGAAGCGCGACGACCGCCGCGGACAGCATGAGGGCGAGCCGTGTGGTGGTACGCATGCGCCGGATTCCCGCTTTTGTGTGGCCGAAGGGGCCTCCCCACGCCAACCCGGGCGGCACCGGTTGGTTCCCATGGCCTGGCCTTCAGGAACTCGGCATTTCAGCGGGGGCGGGATGCGGCGTCGAGCCGGTGGTGCCGGCCGCCGCGGTGGCAGAGCTCCTCGAGATCGACCCCCACCCCGTGGCGGCGCAGCACGCTCTGGGCATAGACCGTATAGAGCCGGGCCAGTGCGGTGGCGCCGTCCTGTGCCGCCATCTCGCCACGCGCATGGGCTGCGCCCACCGCCTGTTCGACTTCGGCAATCGCTCGGCGTATCGCCGCTGGA
This sequence comes from Azospirillum thiophilum, assembly GCF_001305595.1. Lineage (NCBI taxonomy): Bacteria > Pseudomonadati > Pseudomonadota > Alphaproteobacteria > Rhodospirillales > Azospirillaceae > Azospirillum > Azospirillum thiophilum. Next base: position 118,001 of record NZ_CP012402.1, on the reverse strand, counting down.
TCGATCATCATCGCTCCACGACCGGGGGGGGGCGGACAGGGGGTAAGGCGATGTCGCAAGGCGGAAAGGGACGATAGGCCCGCTGGCTTTCCGGCCGGACGGCTGGATCATACCGATAATCAGGGTCTTTTACAATCGGTGGCGCGTTACAATATTTTCACCCACAACGATCGCAAGGCGCACATCAGGAACGTCTTGCAGCCGACGACTGCAATGCCCGCAGGTCCGCCGCCAATGCGGCGGCGAGCCGACCGCCGTCGCACAGCGGTCCGGCGGCCATCCGAGCGCGCAGGGTGCGGCGCAGATCCGCCAGCCGCTGCGGCGCCGATGCCCAGGCGACGGCGCGCTCCACATAGTCGGCCGGATCGGCGGCGATGCAGCCCTCCACCCCCGCCACGGTCAGGAAGGCCAGCGAATGGCGGCTGGAGAAGGTCTCCCCCGGCAGGGTGACGACCGGCACCCCCATCCACAGGGTTTCCAGCGTCGTCGTGCTGCCGGAGAAGGGGAAGGGGTCGAGGGCCACGTCGACCGAGCCGCAATGGCGCATATGGTCCAGGCTGCTGCTGCCGCCGACCATCGTCACACGGTCCGGTTCGATGCCGGCGGCGGCCAGCCGGCCGCGCCACAGGGCGGCGGTGACCGGGCAGGACAAGGCCTTGGTCTTCATCAGCAGGCGCGACCCCGGCAGCCGGCCGAGGATCGCCGCCCAGGCCGCCAGCACCGCGTCGTTCAGCTTGGTCAGGATGTTGAAGGACCCGAAGGTGACGGGGCCGCCGGACAGGCTGGGCGGCTGGGTCAGCGGCAGCGCCTCCCCGTCGCCCGGCGGCTCGAAGGCGATGAAGGCGTCGGGCATGCGCAGCACCCGCTCCGCATAGAACGCCTCCATGCCGTCTGGCACATGGTGGCGGTCGGCGACCAGCGCATCCATGGCGGCAAGGCCGGTGGTCGCCATGTAGCCCGCCCAGGCGACCTGCAGCGGCGCCGGCTTGCGCGCGAACACGCCGGGCCGGCCGCGGGCGTTGTGGCCGGCCAGATCGATCAGGATGTCGGGCCGGTCGTGGCGGATCCGCGCCGCCACCTCCCCGTCAGGCAGGCCGGCGACCGGGATCCAGCGCGCCGCCGCCTTGCGGAAGCGCGCGGTCACGTCGTCGGCCTCGGTCTGGTTGGCATAGAGCAGCAGGCGGATGTCCTGGGCGGGCAGCGCCTCCACCGTGCGCAGCGCGAACAGGCCGGCGGGGTGGCGGCGGAAGTCGCCGGACAGGATGGCGACGGTGAGCGGTCCTTTCGCGGCGGCGACGGCGGCGGTGGACCGGCCGGGCTTGGCCCAGCGCCCGCGGTGCGGCGCCCCATGCGCGGCGTCCCAGGCGCGATGGGCCTCCAGCACCGCAGCGAGCGTCACCCCCGGCCGGAACAGCCGGAGATAGGCGAGGTTGGAGCGCACGTCGGCCAGACCGGGGTCGAGCGCCAGCGCCCGCCGGTTCCCGGCCTCCGCCGCGTCGAGCAGCCCCTGGGTCTGGCGCACCAGGGCCAGGTTGGCATGCGCCTGCGCCAGCGCCGGGTTCCAGGCCAGCGCCGCGGCATAGGTGCTGGCGGCGGCGTCCAGCCGGCCGGCGCGCTGGCGTATCTCGGCCAGCCGCAGCAGCGCGTCGGCCAGTTCCGGCCGGGACGCCACGGCATGGCGGGCGGCGCGCTCCGCCGCGTCGGGCTTTCCCAGGGCCAGCAGGGCCGCCGCCCGGTTGGCCAGCGCCGGGGCATGGTCGGGACGCAGCGCCAGTGCGCGGGCCAGCGCCGCCGCCGCGTCCGCCGGCCGTTCCAGCGCCAGCAGCAGCGAGCCGCGGTTGGCATGGGCCTCGACGAAAGCGGGATCGTCGGTGATGGCGGCACGGTAGGCGTCGTCGGCATCGGCCCGGCGGTCGAGCGCCGCCAGCACGTTGCCCAGGTTGAAGCGGGCCTTGGCATAGCCCGGCCGCCGCGCCGCCGCCTGCCGGAAGGCGGTCGCCGCCTCCTCCAGCCGGCCGAGCGCCTCCAGCGCGTTGCCGAGATTGTAGAGCGCCTGGGCGAATTCGGGCCGCAGCCGGATCGCCTGCCGGTGGGCGGCCACCGCCTCCTCGTGGCGGCCGAGCGCCTTCAGCGCGCTGCCGAGATTGTCGTGATAGTCGGCGACCCGGTGGCTGGCCTGGATGGCGGTGCGGATCAGAGCGGCAGCGCGGTCGGGCTGGCCCGACTGCAGATGGACCACCCCCAGCAGATGGGAGGCGTCGGCATGGCCGGGCACGGCGTCGAGCACGGCATGGTAGAGCGCCGCCGCCTCGGCCAGCCGGCCGGCCTGATGATGCGCCAGCGCGGCGCTCAGCGCTTCCTGGATCGTCGCCATGACGACCGTCATAGCTGTTGGCCGCGGCCCGCGCCAGCGCTTTCCCGGACCTATGCCGGGTGGGTGCCGCCGGGCCTGCGCCGGGTCCGCGGGAGGGCCGGCCGGTTTTCAGCACTTGACCCGGCGGGCCGGGGCGGTCAGCTTGCCGCCCGTATTGGAGATCCGGCCGAAGTCCATGAACCGACTGCAACGGTACCTGTTCCGCAACCTGCTGATCGCCACCCTCTATTCGACGGCCGGCCTGACGCTGACCATCTGGCTCAGCCAGTCGCTGCGCCTGATCGAGATCGTGGTCAGCGCCGGCGCGCCGATGGGGATGTTCCTGTGGCTGCTGCTGCTGACGGTGCCGACCTTCCTCGGCATCGTGCTGCCGCTGGCCCTGGTCGGCGCCATCCTGTTCACCTACAACAAGATGGCGGCCGACAGCGAGCTGGTGGTGATGCGCGCGGCCGGCGTCGGGCCGCTGTCGCTGTCGCAGCCGGCGCTGGTGCTGGCTGCGGGGGTGATGGTCGTCGTCTATGTGCTGAACGTCTGGATCACCCCGTCCGCCCATCGCGAACTGGTGCGCATGGAATACACGGTGCGCAGCGACTATTCGCAGCTGTTCCTGCGCGAGGGCGTGTTCAACGAGGTCGGCGACCAGTTCAGCGTCTTCCTGCGCGACCGCGATTCGGACGGCAACCTGCACAAGGTGCTGATCCATGACGGCCGCCTGCCGGACAAGCCGGTGACGATCATGGGCGACCGCGCCGTGATGCAGACCGGGCCGGAGGGCACGCGCTTCGTCGTCTATGACGGCAACCGGCAGGAGCTGGACCGCAAGACCAACCGGCTGTCGCAGCTGTTCTTCGACCGCTATGCCGTCGACCTGAAGGCGGTGGCGCCGCAGGCGGCCGAACGCTGGCCCGATGCGCGGGAGCGCACCACCGCGGAGCTGATGGACGGCAATGTCCCGGCCCAGGACGACCGCATGCGCCGCGGCCTGATCGCCGAGCTGCACCACCGCTTCTCCTCGCCGCTGCTGGCTCTGTCCTATGCGCTGGTGGCGCTGGCGGCGCTGCTGTCGGGCGAGTTCAACCGGCGTGGCCAATCCTCGCGCGTCACCATCGCCGTGCTGCTGGTGATGGGGTTGCAGGCCGGGGCGCTCGGGCTGACCAGCCTGGCCGGCAAGGCGACCGTCTTCGTGCCGCTGATGTACGCCATGCCGCTGGTGGTGCTGCTGCCGGCCCTGTGGGTGATGTCGCGCGGGCTGATGCTGCGGCCCGGACGCGGGCAGGACCAATCCGGGCAGGATACCCCCGGAAATGGTGACGGGAATGGGGCGGGGAGCGGCGCCGCTACGGCCGGGACGCGATGACCCGCATCCTCTTCATCACCTCCAACCGGCTGGGCGATGCGGTGCTGTCGACCGGGCTGCTCGGCCACCTGACCGAGACCTGTCCGGGGGCGAGGCTGACCATCGCCTGCGGGCCGCTGCCGGCCCCGTTGTTCCGCTCGGTGCCCGGGCTGGAGCGGCTGATCCCGATGCCGAAGCGGTCCTACGCCCGGCACTGGCTGCGGCTGTGGCTGGACTGCGTGACGACGCGCTGGGATCTGGTGGTCGATCTGCGCAACTCGGCGGTCGGGCGGCTGGTGCCGGCGCGCCGGCGGGTCTTCCACGCCAAGGCGGCCCGTCCAATGCACAAGGTGGAGGAGAATGCAGCGGTGCTGGGCCTGTCGCCGCCACCGGCCCCGCGCCTGTGGATCGACGCCGCGGCGCGGGCGGAGGCCGACGCCCTGATCCCCGCCGGCACCGGCCCGTTCCTGGCCATCGGCCCGACCGCCAACTGGCTGGGCAAGGAGTGGCCGGCCGACCGCTTCGCCCGGCTGGCCTCACGGCTGACCGGGCCGGATGGTCCGCTGGCGGGTGCGCGGGTGGCGGTGCTGGCCGCCGGGCCGGAGCGGGAGCGGGCGCGTCCGCTGCTCGACGCGCTGGGGCCGCGGGCCATCGACCTGACCGGCCGCACCGATCCCATGGCCGCCGCCGCCTGCCTGGAACGCGCGGCGCTCTATGTCGGCAACGACAGCGGGCTGATGCACATCGCGGCGGCGGCCGGGGTGCCGACCGTCGGGCTGTTCGGCCCCGGCTATCCCGCCATCTACGGCCCCTGGGGGCCGCATGGCCGGGCGGTGACCGGCAGCGTCCCCCAGGCGGAGCTGTTGGCCCGCGTCGCCGCGGATCCCGACGCCCGCGGCCTGATGGACGGCATCGGCGAGGACGGCGTGGCGAAGGCCGCCCTCTCCCTTCTGCCGAATCGCATAGGACGTGTGACCAGTTTGCGTCAGGGCTGACCGCGAGGGTCGACACGTCCCCGTCGCGTTGACAAAGCCGGCCGGATAACCGACACTTCGCAAGCAACGCAAGGGGCAGGTACGCCCCGACCGGATGGGTTTTCCCCCGAGGGTTTGGAATGAAGCCGACTCCCACCTACGCCAACAAGCCGACCTCGGACAATCCGCGCGACGTCGAGGCATGGGCATTGGCGGAGGCGGCGCGACGCATCATCGCCGCCAGCCATGCCAAGGACGAGAATGCCTACCGCGAGGCTTTGCAGCTGAATCAGCGGCTGTGGACCATCTTCCAGGCGGCGATCACCGAAGAGGATTGCGGCCATCCGCCGGAGGTGCGGACGAACATCGCGGCCTTGTCGCTGCTGGTCGACCGCGAGACGACCAGCCGTCTGGTCGATCTCGATTTCTCCAAGATCGACACGCTGGTCAACATCAACCGCAACGTCGCCAGCGGACTGACCGCCCAGGGCGAGTTCATCGCTGCCCAGCAGGCGACCCAGCCGCCGCCGCCGGCCCCGGGCCAGCCCGCCGGCATGCGCCCGGCTGTGCCGCCGCGCCCGATGGGCCAGTCCGACGCGCCGCCGGTCAACCGCGAATCCCTGCGCATCTCGATCTGACCGGGCTTTCCCATCCATCGGGATTTCACGAAGGCCGGCGCTCCGCGGAGCGCCGGCCTTCGTGCTTTCCGGTTGGGCAGGCTGCCCGTTTCCCGACCGGTGGCTACAGTTTCGTGCGTTTCATATCAAACGCACGAAACTGTAGTCCTTTGTTTGGCGATCGGATTCACGTTCCAAATCGATTCAGATTTTGCGAGATCCGATCTATCCGATCCATTTGAAACTCTTTCCCCCGCTGCCGATCTGGTGACAGAGTCGATGCAGGTGAAATACTGCACCGCATCGTCACCAGTTCATCGGGAGCAGCCATGCGCCAGCGCCTCCGCTTCTATCTCGGCGACGAGCTTCGGGAGATCGGCGATGTCGATCCGACCCTGACGGTGCTCGACTGGCTGCGGCTGTCGGAACGGCGGGTCGGCACCAAGGAAGGCTGTGCCGAGGGCGATTGCGGCGCCTGCACCGTGGTGGTCGGCCGGCTGGACGGCGATGCGGTGCGCTACGAGGCGGTGAACGCCTGCATCCGCTTCCTCGCCACACTGGACGGCTGCCTGCTGCTGACGGTCGAGCATCTGAAGGGTCAGGACGGCGCCCTGCATCCGGTGCAGCAGGCGATGGTCGATTGCCACGGCTCGCAATGCGGCTTCTGCACGCCGGGCTTCGTCATGTCGCTGCTGGCGCTCTACCTGAACGAGGAGAAGCCCGACGACCGGCGGATCGACGACGCGCTGGCCGGCAACCTGTGCCGCTGCACCGGCTATGCCCCCATCGTCCGGGCGGCGCACGCCATGTACGGGATCGGCGGCCAAGGGAGCGACCGCTTCGCCGACCGCGAGGCTTGGGCGGACAGGCTGAAGGCCCTGCGCGACGAGGAGATCCTCGATGTCGGGACCGGCGGGCGGCGGTTCCTCGCCCCGGCGACGGTGCCGCAGCTGGCGCAGCTCCTGCTCGACCACCCCGGTGCGACCATCGTGGCGGGCGCCACCGACGTCGGGCTGTGGGTGACCAAGTTCCAGCGGGTGCTGGCGACGGTGATCCATACCGGCCGGGTCGGCGCCCTGCGGCGGATCGAGGATCGCGGCGACGCTCTGGTGATCGGGGCCGGCGTCACCTACAGCGAGGCCGCCCCCGCCATCGCCGCGCTCTATCCCGATTTCGGCGAGCTGATCCGCCGCATCGGGGCGGAGCAGGTACGCAACATGGGCACCATCGGCGGCAACATCGCCAACGGCTCCCCGATCGGCGACACCCCGCCGGCCCTGATCGCCTGCGCCGCCACCCTGCGGCTGCGGCGTGGCGACGAGACGCGCGAGCTGCCGCTGGAGGCGTTCTTCATCGAATACGGCAGGCAGGACCGCCGCGAGGGCGAATTCGTCGAGGCGGTGATCCTGCCGAAGCCGGGGCCTGGCGAGCGCTTCCGCGCCTACAAGATCGCCAAGCGCTTCGACCAGGACATCTCCGCCGTCTGCGGCGCCTTCCGCCTCAGGCTGGACGCCGACGGCCGGGTCGCCGACATCCGCATCGCCTTCGGCGGCATGGCCGGCACGCCCAGGCGGGCCGCCGGGGCAGAGGCGGCACTGCGCGGCCGGGACTGGAGCGAGGAGACGGTGCGAGAGGCGATGGCGGCGCTGTCCGGCGATTTCACGCCGCTGAGCGACTGGCGGGCCAGCGCGGGCTATCGCTCCATGGTCGCCGCCAATCTGCTGATGAAGTTCCATATCGAGACCAGCGATCCGGCGGCGGACACCCGTCTGGCCGGCGACCGGAGGCTTGCCCATGCCTGATGTCGTGGCTCCCGACGTGCATGCTCCCGCCGCGCCTGCGCCCGGCGCGGTTTCCGGCCGCATCGAGGGCGCGGTCCATGACCCGCGCCGGCACGAAAGCGCGCACAAGCATGTCAGCGGCGAGGCGGTCTATGTCGACGACATCGCCGAGCCGGCCGGGCTGCTGCATGTCTATCTCGGCCTCAGTGCCCGCGCCCATGCCCGCATCCGCGCCATCGACCTGTCGCTGGTGCGCCACGCGCCCGGCGTGGCGGCGGTCTTCACCGCCGCCGACGTGCCGGGGGTGAACGACATCAGCTGCATGGGCAAGCATGACGAGCCGCTGTTCGCCTCCACCCTGGTCGAGCATGTCGGGCAGCCGATCTTCGCCGTCGCCGCCGCGACCCGCGACCATGCCCGCCGGGCGGCGAGGCTGGCGGCGATCGAGTATGAGGATCTGCCGGCAATCCTGACCATCGCCGCCGCGCGCGACGGCGAGCGGACCTTGGTCACCCCGCCGATGACCCTCGCCGTCGGCGATGCCGCCGCGGCGCTGGCCGCCGCCCCGCAGAGCGTGGCGGGCCGGCTCGCCATCGGCGGGCAGGAGCATTTCTACCTGGAAAGCCAGATCGCCATGGCGGCGCCGGGCGAGGATGGCGAGGTGCTGATCCACGTCTCGACCCAGCATCCGACGGAGGTGCAGCACATCGTCGCCCATGTGCTGGCGGTGCCGAGCGCCGCGGTGACGGTGGAGGTGCGGCGGATGGGCGGCGGCTTCGGCGGCAAGGAGACGCAGTCGAACCTGTTCGCCGCCTGCACCGCGCTGGTCGCGTCCCGCACCGGCCGCGCCGCCAAGCTGCGGCCCGACCGCGACGACGATTTCCAGATCACCGGCAAGCGCCATGATTTCGAGGTCGATTACCGTGTCGGCTTCGACGCCGGCGGGGTGATCCGGGGGGTGGAGATGCTGTTCGCGGCCAGGGCCGGCTATGCCGCCGATTTGTCGGGGCCGGTGACCGACCGCGCGCTTTTCCATGCCGACAACGGCTATTTCTATCCGGCGGCCCGGCTGGAGTCCTTGCCGCTGAAGACCAACACGGTGTCCAACACTGCCTTCCGCGGCTTCGGCGGCCCGCAGGGCATGGTCGCGGCGGAACGGGTGATCGACGAGATCGCCTTTGCGCTCGGCAAGGATCCGCTGGAGATCCGCAAGCGCAATTTCTACGGCACCGATCCCGAGCGGGACGGCCGTACCCTCACCCCCTATCACCAGACCGTCACCGACAACATCCTGCCGGAGCTGGTGGAGCAATTGGAGAAGACGTCCGGCTATTGGCGGCGGCGCGAGGAGATCCGCGCCTTCAACGGGACCAGCCGCATCCTGCGCAAGGGGCTGGCGCTGACGCCGGTGAAGTTCGGCATCTCCTTCACCGCCAGCCATTACAACCAGGCAGGCGCCCTGGTCCATGTCTACACCGACGGCAGCATCCAGCTGAACCATGGCGGGATCGAGATGGGGCAGGGGCTCTACACCAAGGTCGCCCAGGTGGTGGCGGAGGAGTTCCAGGTCGACATCTCCACCATCCGGCCGACCGCGACCAACACCGGAAAGGTGCCCAACACCTCGGCGACTGCGGCGTCCTCCGGCTCCGACCTGAACGGCAAGGCGGCGCAGGCGGCGGCGCGCACCATCCGGGAAAGGCTGGTCGCATTCGCCGCGGAGAAATGGGGCGTGGCGCAGGACGCGGTGCGCTTCGAGCGCAACCGGGTGCGGGTGGGCGACCGCGACATGAGCTTCGCCGAACTGGCGAGCGCCGCCTACATCGCCCGGGTCCAGCTGTCGGCCACCGGCTTCTACAAGACGCCGAAGATCCATTGGGACCGCGCCGCCGGGCGCGGCACGCCCTTCTATTACTTCGCCTATGGCGCCGCCTGCGCCGAGGTGACGGTCGACACGCTGACCGGCGAATATGTCGTGGATCGGGTGGACATCCTGCATGATTGCGGCCGGTCGCTGAACCCGGCCATCGACAAGGGGCAGATCGAGGGCGGCTTCGTCCAGGGCATGGGCTGGCTGACCATGGAGGAGCTGTGGTGGGACGGGCAGGGGCGCCTGCGCACCCACGCCCCCAGCACCTACAAGATCCCGGCCTGCTCAGACCGGCCGCGCATCTTCAACGTGGCCCTGCTGGAGAATGCGCCCAACCGCGAGGACAGCATCTTCCGCTCCAAGGCGGTGGGCGAGCCGCCGCTGATGCTGGGCATGGCGGTCCTGCATGCGCTGTCCGACGCGGTGGCGAGCGTGGCGGACCACCGGTTCTGTCCGCGGCTGGACGCGCCGGCCACGCCGGAACGGGTGCTGGGCTGCATCGGGCGCCTGCGGGAGCGGGTGGCGGGGGGCGGCGTCGGCCCCCTCCCTAACCCTCCCCCGCCTTCGGCGGTGGAGGGGACTGCCGCCGATCCGGCGCGTGCTCCCTCTCCCGCTGAAAGCGGGGGAGGGTCGGGGAGGGGGCCCGACGCGTCCTCCGAACCGGCCCCCCGACCGGCATGACCCTGCTGTCCGCAACCCTCGCCGACTGGCTGTCGCGCGGCGAGCCGGCGGTGCTGGTGACGGTGGCAGAGGCGCGCGGCTCGACCCCGCGGGAGGTGGGCGCCGGGATGCTGGTCGGCCGGCGGACTTGCGCCGGCACGGTCGGCGGCGGCCGGCTGGAATGGACGGCCATCGCCGCCGCGCGCCGGATGATCGGGGAGGGCGGCGCACAGGAGACGCTCGACCTGCCGCTCGGCCCCGCCACCGGCCAATGCTGTGGCGGCCATGTCGTGCTGCGGCTGGAGCGCGCCGGGCGGGAGACCGCCGCGGCGTTGGGGGAACGCGAGTGCCGCGCCGCCGACGCGCGCCCGGTACTGCTGCTGTTCGGCGCCGGCCATGTCGGACGGGCGATGGCGACGGCCTTCGCGCCGCTGCCGCTACGCCTGCTGTGGATCGACGGCCGGGCGCAGGAGTTCCCCGCCGCGATCCCGCCGGGGGTGGAGCGCATCCTGACCGACAGTCCGCTCGACCCGCTGGCCGACGCCCCGGCCGGGGCCGGCTATCTGGTGCTGACCCACAGCCATGCCCTGGATTTCGAGATCGCCGAAGCGGCCCTGCGCCGGGGCGATGCGGCCTATGTCGGCATGATCGGCTCGGCAACCAAGCGCGCGAAGTTCGAGCGCCGGTTCCGGGCGCGGGCGCGGGACTGTGACCGCGACACCGGGGCGCTGGACGGGCTGACCTGCCCGGTCGGCGCGGCGCTGACCGGCGACAAGCGGCCGGAGGTGATCGCGGCCCTGGTCGCGGCGGAACTGCTGGTGGCGTTCGCGAAGGTTCCGTCAGTCTTCATGCCAGCCTGACCGAAGCGGGGAAGTGAACGGAGGAACGCTTCCGCAGAGGAGGAGACGGATGCGTTGCCGACATTGCCAGTCGACGAGGACGAGCGAGCGTTCCGCCCGGCCACCCGGCCTTCCCCCGGCGGGCGGGGGAAGGGGCGCCTGTGTGCCACCATGGAGGATTGGTTCCTGGGGGCGGCGCCGTCGGGGCGGAGGGCAAAGCGTCAACCAGATCGACCACCAGGCTCAAGCATAGACCGGCAATGCGTTTTGCGGCATTGCGTCAAATCAAACCCAGCCCCTACGGATTCGCCCGGCTCGGCCCGCGTTTCCCTTCCAGGGCGGCGGGGGAGCGGGGGAGCCGGCCGCCGCGGGCGATATGGAGCGACAGCCCGCGGTTCAATTGGAGAGTTGGGAAGCCCCGCCGCGGCGCCACCGTTCCCGCGATGCGGGGGGCGGTGACGCTGCGGCGGGACGGTGCTCAGCCGATCTCGAACTTGATGCCCTGGGCCAGCGGCAGCGCCGAGGAGTAGTTCACCGTCGCGGTCTGGCGGCGCATGTAGGCCTTCCAGGCGTCGGAGCCGGACTCACGGCCGCCGCCGGTCTCCTTCTCGCCGCCGAAGGCGCCGCCGATCTCCGCACCGCTCGGCCCGATGTTGACGTTGGCGATGCCGCAGTCGGAGCCGCCGGCCGACAGGAAGCGCTCGGTCTCGCGCAGGTCGGTGGAGAAGATGCAGGAGGACAGGCCCTGCGGCACCGCGTTCTGAAGCGCGATGGCCTCGTCCAGCGTGTCGTAGGTCAGGACATAGAGGATCGGCGCGAAGGTCTCGTGCCGGACCACCTCGGTCTGGCCCGGCATCTCGACGATGGCCGGGGTGACGTAGAAGGCGTCGGGGAAGCGGTCGGCCAGCGTGCGCTCGCCGCCGGTCACCGTGCCGCCCTCGGTCTTGGCGGTTTCCAGCGCGCGCTGCATCGCCTTGAAGGCGTCGGCATCGACCAGCGGCCCCATCAGCACGCCGCTGTCAAGCGGGCTGCCGATCGGAACCGAGGCGTAGGCCGCCTTCAGGCGCGGCAGCAGCTGGTCCTTGACCGAACGGTGGACGATCAGCCGGCGCAGCGTGGTGCAGCGCTGGCCGCAGGTGCCGACGGCGGAGAACAGGATGGCGCGCAGCGCCATGTCCAGGTCGGCCGACGGCGCCACGATCATGGCGTTGTTGCCACCCAGCTCCAGGATCGAGCGGCCGAAGCGTTCGGCAACCACCTTGGAGACCTCGCGGCCCATGCGGGTCGAGCCGGTGGCCGAGACGATGGGGAAGCCCGGATGGGCGACCAGCGCCTCGCCGATCTCACGGCCGCCCTGGACCAGCTGGGACAGGTTGGCCGGCGCATCGCCGAAGCGGGCCGCGGCGCGCTCGAAGATCACCTGGCAGGCGGCGGCGGTCAGCGGGGTCTTCTCCGACGGCTTCCACACCACCGGGTCGCCGCAGACGAGCGCCAGCGCCGCGTTCCACGACCACACCGCCACCGGGAAGTTGAAGGCGGAGATGACGAGGCAGGGGCCGGCCGGGTGCCAGGTCTCGCGCATGGCGTGGCCCGGCCGCTCCGACGCAATGGTCAGGCCGTAGAGCTGGCGCGACAGGCCGACGGCGAAGTCGCAGATGTCGATCATCTCCTGAACTTCACCAAGGCCTTCCTGATAGATCTTGCCGGCTTCCAGTGAAACCAGACGGCCCAGATCCTCCTTGGCGGCGCGCAGCTCCTCGCCCAGCAGGCGGACCAGCTCGCCCCGGCGCGGCGCCGGCACCGAGCGCCACGCCTCGAAGGCGCGGGCGGCGTTGGCTGCGATGTCGGACACCTGCGACGGCGCGGTCTCCGCCACCGTGGCGAGGGTGGCGCCGTCGACCGGCGACCGGGCGGTCAGCCCGGACCCGCTGGAGGTCAGGCCGAAACGGGAGAGGATGTCGCTGTGCTGCACCGGGGTGGCTCCTTGGGTGTGTAGGTCTCCCCCTCTCCCCCTCGGGGAGAGGGACGGGGTGAGGGGGAGGCGCGGCGGGACTATTGCGAAAATCCTGCAGTGCGTCCCCCTCACCCTAACCCTCTCCCCAGGGGGGAGAGGGGATAAAGCGAGGTGTCGGTTACTTGCCCTTACCCGCCGCACGGATCTCGGACAGGGTCCGGTTGGGGGTCAGGGCCTCGGGGTCGAGCTTGATGTGGATGATCGCCGGCAGGCCGGACGCGCGGGCGCGCTCGAAGGCCGGGGCGAACTGGTCGGTGGTCTCCACCGTCTCGCCATGGCCGCCATAGGCGCGGGCGAAGGCGGCGAAGTCCGGGTTCTTCAGCGCCGTGCCGGAGACGCGGCCGGGATATTCGCGCTCCTGGTGCATGCGGATGGTGCCGTACATGCCGTTGTCGACCACCAGCACGATGACCGCGGCGCCCTCCTGGACGGCGGTGCCGAACTCCAGCCCGGTCATCTGGAAGCAGCCGTCGCCGGCGAAACACAGCACGTCGCGGGTGCGGTGCTGCAGCTTGGCGGCGACGGCGGCCGGCAGGCCGTAGCCCATCGAGCCGCAGACCGGCGCCACCTGCGTGCCGAACCGGCGGAAGCGGTGGAAGCGGTGGATCCAGGTGGCGTAGTTGCCGGCGCCGTTGGTGAAGATCGCGTCGTCGGCCAGCCGCTCGTCCAGCCAGGCCATGATGCGGCCCATCTGCACCTCGCCGGGGATGGCGTCGGGCGGGGTGCTCCACTCCTCGTAGGCGGCATGCGCGGTCTCGGCGCGGGCAGCCCAGACCGGGTTCGGGGTGACGGCCAGCGCCGACACCGCCTCCAGGAAGGCGCCCGGCGTGGCGACCATGCCCAGCGTCGGGCGGAAGACGCGGCCGATCTCCTCGGCGCCCGGATGGATGTGGACCACCGCCTTGTGCGGATCGGGGATGCCAAGCAGGCCGTAGCCCTGCGACGGCACCTCGGAGAAGCGGTCGCCCAGCAGGATCAGCAGGTCGCTGTCCTTGACCAGCGCGGTCAGCTTGGGGTTGATGCCCAGCCCGATGTCGCCGGCATAGAGCGGATGGGCATGGTCGAACAGCATCTGCCGGCGGAAGGTGACGGCCACCGGCAGCGACAGCCGCTCGGCGAAACCCTTCAGCGCCGCGACCGACTCCTCCGTCCAGCGGGAACCGCCGACCACCAGCAGCGGCTTCTCCGCCTTGGCCAGCAGATCGGCGAAGGATGCCACCTGCGCCGGCGTCGGCGCGCTGTCCACCGGCTCGGCCCGCGGGGCGGCGGCAGCATCGGCGGTCTCGGTCAGCGTGTCTTCCGGCAGGGCCAGCACCACCGGGCCGGGACGGCCGGCCATCGCGGTGTGGAAGGCGCGGGAGATCATCTCCGGCACGCGGTCGGCGCTGTCGATCTCGGCGACCCACTTGCACATGCCGCCGAACAGCTTGCCGTAATCGACCTCCTGGAAGGCGTCGCGGCCGCGCATGCCGCGCTCGATCTGGCCGACCAGCACGACCAGCGGCGTCTCGTCCTGCTGGGCGACATGGATGCCCGACGCGGCATTGGTGGCGCCGGGGCCGCGGGTGACCAGGCAGACGCCGGGACGGCCGGTCAGCTTGGCCTGCGCCTCCGCCATCATCGCCGCGCCGCCTTCGTGGCGGCAGACGACCATGTCGATGGGGCTGTCATGCAGCGCGTCCAGCACGGCGAGATAGCTCTCGCCCGGCACGCCGAACACCCGCCGCACGCCCTGCGCCTCCAGCGCTTCGACGATCAACTGACCACCGGTCTTCATCGCTGCTCCGCCCCACCTGTTCCGGATCTCCAGGATACCGACGGTGCCGTGCCCCGCACCAGAGCGCAAACGACTTTCTTTCCACAGGTCATGAGCTTTGGTAATGAAGTGGCATGGACCTGCAGCGCCGCCTCCTCCCTTCCATGAGCATGCTGACCGCCTTCGAGGCGGCGGCGCGCACCGGCAGCTTCACCGCGGCGGCGGCGGAACTGTCGCTGACGCAAGGGGCGGTCAGCCGGCAGGTCAAGGCGCTGGAGGAGCAGATCGGCACCGCCCTGTTCGTCCGCAAGGGCCAGCGGGTGACGCTGACCCCCACCGGCGCGCTCTATGCCGACCCGGTGCGCGACGCGCTGCGCCAGATCGCGGCAGCCACGGTGAGGACCATCGCGGCGCCCAAGGGCGGCGTGCTGAACCTCGCCATCCTGCCGACCTTCGGCACGCGCTGGCTGGTGCCGCGGCTGCCGGCCTTCCAGGCGGCCCACCCCCATGTGACGATCCATTTCACCACCAAGCTGGCTCCCTTCGACTTCCGCGTCCATGACCTGGACGCCGCCATCCATTACGGCTTCGGCGACTGGCCCGATGCCGTCTGCGACCATCTGCTGGACGAGGAGGTGCTGCCGGTCTGTTCCCCCGCCTTCCTGGCGGCGCATCCGGTGACGGAGCCGGCTGACCTGCCGGCGCTGCCGCTGCTGCACACCAGCACGCGCGCCGATGCCTGGAACGACTGGCTGGCCGCCCAGGGGCTGGCCCCGCGCCCCGGCGCCGGCATGGTGTTCGAGCAGTTCGCCACCACCGCCCAGGCGGCGGAGGCCGGGCTGGGCGTCGCCCTGCTGCCGACCCTGCTGGTGCGCGGCGAGCTGGCCGACGGCACGCTGGTTCCGGCCATCGACCGCCCGCACCGCAGCGCGCGGGCCTATTACCTCGTGCATCCCCGCGGCAAGGCCAACCACCCGCCCTTCGCCGCCTTCCGCCAATGGCTGCTGGCGGAGGCGCGGGGGGCGTTGCCGCCGGGATAGCTCAGGCCGCCCCCACCAGATCGCCGATCCCGTCGCCGTCGCGCCGGACCGTCAGCCGGCGGTCGTGGAACGCGGCGAGGCCGGGGCGGTGGCCGATGCTGACGATCGCGGTGCCGGGCAGGCGGTCGCGCAGCAGGCCGTAGAGCCGTTCCTCGGTCTCCGGGTCGCAGGCTGACGTCGCCTCGTCCAGATAGAGCCAATCGGGTTTGTGCAGCAGGACGCGGGCGATGGCGATGCGCTGCTGCTCGCCGCCGGACAGGCGCTGCGTCCAATGATCCTCCTCCGCCAGCCGCTCGGCCAGTCCCGCCATGCCGACGGCGTCGAGCACCTCGCGCACCGCCTCGTCGTCGAAGACGTCGGGAGCCGACGGATAGGTCACCGCGGCGCGCAGCGGGCCGATGGGGAGATAGGGCTTCTGCGGCAGGACCATGGTGCCGTTCGGGGCGTCAGGACTGCCTGCCGGCCCTTCGCCCGGCCCAGCGGCTGGCAGGACGATGCGGCCCCGGCCGAAGGGCCAGATGCCGGCGATGGCGCGCAGGATGGTGCTCTTGCCCGACCCCGACGGGCCGGCGATCAGCAGCCGCTCGCCCGGCCGTACCGTCAGGTCGGCGCGGACCAGCGGGGCGCCGCCCGCCGGCAGGGTCAGGGCCAGCCCGTCCAGCCGCAGGGCGTCGTCCGCCGCGGTCGTCCGCTCGATCCCGGCATTGTCGCGGCCGGCGGCCCGCACCGTCTCCACCGCATGGCGGAAGCCGGTCAGGCGGCTGGTGGTGGCGTGCCAGTCGGCCAGGCTGACATAGGCGTCGATGAACCAGGACATCGAGCCCTGGACCTGCCCGAAGGCCTGCGAGGTCTGCATCAGCGATCCCAGCGGCAGGGCGCCGCTGAAATAGCGGGGAGCGGCGACCAGGAAGGGAAAGATGACGGCGATCTGGCCGTAGGCGGAGGTGAACCAGACCAGCCGCTTCTGCGTGCGCATCAGTGCCCACCAGTTGGCGACGACGTTGGCGAAGCGGCCGTCGAAGCCGCGCGCCTCCTGCGCCTCGCCCTGCTGGAGGGCGATGCTCTCGGCATTCTCGCGCAGACGGACCAGGGCGAAGCGGAAGTCGGCCTCGTAACGCTCCTGGTCGAAGCTGAGCCGGGCCAGCGGCTTGCCGATGCGGTGGGTGATCCAGGTGCCGGCGACCGCATAGGCCAACGCCACCCACACCATGTAGCCGGGCAGCTCGATGCCGAGCCAGGGCAGGGCGACCGCGCCCGACAGGCTCCACAGGATGACCAGGAAGGAGGCCAGCGAGACGATGTTGGTCAGGAATCCCAGAGACAGGCTGAGCGTCATCTGCACGAAGCCACGCAGATCCTCGGCGATGCGCTGGTCGGGGTTGTCGGTGCCCGTCCCGGCGAAGGCCAGCCGGTAGTAGGTCTGGTTCTCCAGCCAGTCGCCCAGATACCGCCCGGTCAGCCAGCGGCGCCAGCGGATTTGCAGCATCTGGTTCAGGTAGAGCCGGTAGACCGCCACCGCGATGAAGACCAGCGCCAGCCCGCCGAACATCAGCAGGGCATGGATGAAGCCGTCCTGGTTCTTGTCCTGGAGCGCGTCGAACAGCTCGGCGTTGATCCGGGTGAACCAGACCTCCATGAACACCGCGGCCAGATTCAGCGCGACGATCGCCGCCAGCAGGCCGCGCGCCGCCCATTTCTCTTCCGAGAACCAGTAGGGGCGGGTCAGGCGCCAGACATCGGCAAGGAATCGGCGGGTGGCGGACAGGCGTCCGGAAAGAGGCTCGGAAGAGGAGGGGGGACAATCGGACGAACGCAAATCGGACGAACGCTCTGGCATTTGGCAGGCACTCGCAGGCCGTCGGGACGATCCTTGCCGATTACCACCATTCGCAGCGCCCGCGGCATGAAATCGCTGTCACCCTTTTCCCGCTCACCGGCCCCGGATCATGTCCCAGCTGGCCATGACCGCGCCGCCGGCGATCAGCGCGCAGGCCGCCCACACGGTCCAGCCGCCGCTGGCCTGCCCGAACAGGATCAGCAGCAGGGTGGAGGCCGGCGGCACCGCGTAGGACAGCACGCCCAGCGCCCGGATGTCGCCGCGCTTCATCCCATGGTCCCAGACGAAGAAGGCCAGCCCGTCCGGCCCGAGGCCGAGCGCCAGCAGCGCCAGCCAGCCCATCAGGTGCTGCGGCCACACCGTGGCATCCTCGAACAGCAGATGGCCCGCCAGTCCCAGCAGGGCGGTGACGAGGCAGAAGCCGCTCACCGCTTCGGTCGGGACGCTGCCGAAGCGCCGCGACAGCACCGAATAGGCGCCCCAGATCAGCGCGGCGGCCAGCGCCGCGCCATAGGCGGACAGGTTGGCGCCGTCCAGATGCAGCCCGTCCAGAGCGAGACTGCCGCCGCGGCCCGACAGGATCAGCGCGGTGCCGGCCAAGCCGCACAGCGCCCCGGCGACATGCGCCGCCTTCAGCCGCTCGCCCGGCAGCAGGGCGGAGAACAGCACGATGCAGAGCGGCCAGAGATAGTTCAGCAGGTTGACCTCCACCGCGGCGGCCGGCGCCAGATGGAAGGCCAGGAACAGGCAGGCATGGTAGCCGAACAGCCCGCCGACCCCGACCATCCACACCGGCAGGGGCTGCCGCAGCGCGCTCACCACGCCGCGCCCGCGCAGCGCCGCGACGGTGATGCCGGTCAGGAAGGCCAGCCCGAAGGTGACCGCGACCAGTTGCAGCGGCGGCATGGCGCTGGACAGCGAGGTCAGCAGCGCCGCCGTCGACCACAGCAGGATGGCGATGGAGCCGACCCCGGTCGCATGCCGGACCTCCGCCGCGGAAGGCGGGGCGGCGGACGAGGCGGCGGGCGGGCGGGGAAGGGTGGGGTCGGGAAGGGCGTCGGCGCTCATGCGGGTTGCATAGCTGACGCGGGGAGCGGCTGCAATGGGTGCCGCACTGCGGAATGCGCTGCCGCCCGGCCCTGTCGGCGATCCCTTCGGCCGCCTGCCCGGCGCTTCCTACGGCACGGTCCGCTCCAGGAAATACTCCATCTCCTGGATGATGCCGCTCTGGGCGGCCCACAGGGCGGCCTGGGTGCGGTTGCGGACGTTGATGGTCTGCATGATGTGGCGGACATGCAGCTTGACCAGATCCTCGGTCATCAGCATCTCGCGCGCGATCTCCTTGTTGCTGCACCCGTCCATGATCAGCTTCAGGATGCGCGCGTGGCGCGGATAGAGGCCGGGATAGCCCAGCAGCTCGGTCTCGTGCTGGGGCAGGGAGCCATCCTCGCCGCCGCGGCGCATCGCGGTGGGCGAAAAATACTCGAAGCATTCCTCCGGCACCACCGGCTCGCCGGCATGGATCAGGCGCAGCGACAGCACGAAGGCGGACGGCGCCATGCGGTTCAGCAGATAGCCGCGCACGCCGAAGCGCAGGGCCATGCGCATGTGATGGGCGGAGAACTCGTCGGCGATCATCGCCAGCTTGGCCTGCTCGCCGTACCAGTTGCGGAAGTTCCAGGCGTCGGTCTTCAGGGAGGCGAGGTCGAACAGCACGATGTCCGCCGCCCGCCCGGCGCCGGATTCCGGTTCCAGCGTGGCCACGCCGCCGCTGGTGCCGCCGACAGGGATGCCCGGTGAACGGCGCTCGCTCGCCCCGTTCACCCGTCCGTTCCACATCGGATGCGGCGCAAGCCCTGCCAGCCGGCTTTGCGGATCGATGACTTCGAAGCAATCGTCCAGAATGTTCAGGATGGATTCGCGCAGCAATCGGCTTTGGTTGTGTACAATCACACGAATGCGATTGGGCATGTCCGTCTCCCCCAAGAATAGACGTTCGGCGGGCGACATCGCGTGGCCAGACCGCAAGGCCTCCTCCCCAGGACGCTGCGCCCGGCATTGGTGGCATCGGTGCGTGACGATCAAGGCCAGCCGGATTCTGCCGTCCGGCGGACAACCTTCGGCTCCCCGTTCGAGCCGTCGTGCCTGCACCTTTGCCTTGCCGCCGCGCTGAGCCGGCGCGATGAGCGAAATCGACGGACGACGCACGCCGTATCTGTCGGTCGATGACCGTCCAATCGAATTTAGATCAAACTATGATCCGGCACTCACGGCGTTGTCTGCTGCACTTTTGGAATGCTTCCAGGGTCAGAGGGAGGCAATTCCATACCGCTCGGGCAGCGTCCTTCGTCAGAAGGACAACTGTAATAAGGCGTTCTTGCGGAAAAAATTGGAAGAGATACCCCGAAGAAATGGGGGCTTTCCCTGCCGGACGAAGCCTTACGGAGAGGTTACGAAGAGAAACCAACCAAAGGATACAGCAGCATAAAGAAGAAAAAAATTCTTTAAAAACAATTTATGTTAGAAATATAGACTTTGACGTTGTCGTATCTCTGCTCCATCTTCGATGATAATATAGACTCTTAAACAGAGAGCGCCAGCAGAATTTTCGTTGAACATGCAAACGAAAATGGAGCCCCGCCGAAGCGGGGCCCCATCCCGGATGCCGCCTTTGGAAAGCGCCTGCCGTCCGGAGCCGGTGTTACGCCGCCATGTCGTGGGTGATGGCGTAGACGCCGGTGTCCCAGCGGGCGATGGAGGTGTCGAAGCCGCCGACGCCGTTGACCACGTCGAAGCCCTGGGTGGTGTTGTGGATCAGGTCCTGGACCGTGTAGTGGCCATTGGCGAGCTGGAGTTCCACATGGGTGGCGACCGCCTTGCGCGATGCGGTGTCGTTGAAGTCCACCCGGTCGGAGGCGACGACGATCAGCCGATCCTTCTGGTCGTAGAAGCCGTAGCCGGTGATCTGGGCGTCCGGATCCTTGTCGGTGAAGGTCAGCGGGTGATCGTAGTTCAGCGCCTCGTCGCCGATCAGCACCGGCGCCTTGGCCTTCAGCGCGGCGATCTCGGCGTCGCTGAACAGGTTTTGTCCCTCGTAGGTCGCCTGCGGGATGATCCAGGCGCTGGGCGCGCTGGCCTTGGTCATCGACGGCAGGGCGGCGTCGCTGACGTAATAGCCGAAGGTGACGCCGGCATCGTGCAGCCTGGTGATCGGTTCCAGCAACTCGCCCAGATAGGCGTTGCCGATCGAGTTCCCGGCCGGCTCCAGCGCGTTCATCGCCTTTTCGGCGTTGGCGCTGTAATAGAGCGCCGGGCCGAAGGGGCGGGTCGGCACGATGTCGCGCAGCATGTCGAGCCAGGGCTGCTTCAC
This sequence comes from Azospirillum thiophilum, assembly GCF_001305595.1. Taxonomy (NCBI): domain Bacteria; kingdom Pseudomonadati; phylum Pseudomonadota; class Alphaproteobacteria; order Rhodospirillales; family Azospirillaceae; genus Azospirillum; species Azospirillum thiophilum. Next base: position 97,533 of record NZ_CP012402.1, on the reverse strand, counting down.
CTCGCCCCAATCGTGATAGCTGCGCGACCACTGCTCGGCCGCGCGACGCACGCCGCCCTGGTCGTCGGCGATCATGGTCCAGCCGCTCTGCATCCAGGTCTGCTCCAGCCGGCCCCAGCCCAGCTCCTCGCGCACCGTGCCGCTGACACCGGTGTAGAGGCTGTCGACCGCGCCCCAATAATCGTCCTCCGACGAGGACATCATGTGGCCGAAATGGGCGTCCGGCGCGCGGGCTGCGTGGATGCCCAGCATCGCCTGCTCGTAGGAGGCCGGCGCCTGCTTGTGCTGCATCTCGAAGCGTTCGAGGGTCTGCACGTTGAACAGGATGTCGTCCTCGTTCATCTTCTCGGCGATCACCCGGGCATCGACGCCGGCGAACTCGCGCATCGCCGCCGGGGTGAAGGAGACCTGGGTGGTCAGCCAGGCCGCCTTGCCGGTGTTCTTGACGATGGCCTCGTCCAGCGCCTTCCAGCTGTAGGCCCAGCCGTCGACGAAATAATCGAGCCATTCGGTCGGGTGGTTGTCGACGATGTCGGAGGCCTGCTGCGCCAGCGTGCTGCCGGCGACCTTGATGCCGGTCTTGCTGCTGAATTCGGCGATCATCCGCGAGTTGAAGAAGTCCATGACGCCGGAATGCGGGCTGCCGTCGAAGAAGTCGGCCAGCTCGTAGCCACGGGTGCCGGTCAGGGCGGACAGCCGGCCCAGCTTGTCGGCCATCCAGTCGGCGTAATGGGCGGTGCCGCCGGTCCAGCCGGCCGGCGCGTCCTTGGCGTCCAGCGGCATCAGCGGGCTGACATAGCCCCAGCCGGAGGGGTTGCCGCTGTCGGCGTTGAGGATGTTGCCGTCGGCGTCGCGACCCAGATACTGCTGATGCGCCTTCACCCAGGCGACCCAGGCCTTGTGCCCGCCCAGATTGGCGAACTCGCCGCCGTTCTGGGAATATTCGAAGGTGTCTTCCCACAGCTGCAGACCGATCAGCGGCATCACCCCGTCGGCCAGATGGTCGGCGGCGACGTCGCGCGTCTCCTTCAGGTGGGAGGCGCTGGCATAGTCGGGCACCGAGTCCCAGAACAGATGCTGCGGCGCCAGCCCGCGGTCGGCGCCCCATGAGATGCTGGACACGTCCGACTTCAGCGGCGGCCGGTCGCTGCTGACGCCGGCGCTGGCGGTGTGGTCGTTCTTCGGCAGCGTGGCGGCGGGAGGGGTCGGGGTGGTGGTCGTGCCGCCGGCGAGCATGTCCTTGGTGACCGGAACGCTCAGCGTGCCGTTCCACCACAATCCCTGCTGGCCGGCGATCACGTCCTTGCCGTCCAGCGCGCCGCGGTCATAGCTGACCCCGGCGGCGGTCGAGGCGATGCTGTGGCCGTTGACGACGACCGAACCGACATAGAGGCTGCGGTCCTGGCCGTTGACGACGGCGTCGTTGTCGTACTGGACCTGGATCTTGTGCGCCACGGCCGGGTCGAGGTCTACCGTGAACTTGTAGGCGGTCTGGGAGGTGGCGGCCACCTTGGCGTCGCCGACCGCCTTGCCGTCGACCAGCAGCTTGAAATGCGGCGGCACGCCGCCTGCGCTCTTGCCCCAGGCGTTGACCACGACGCTGAAGGCCTTGGTCGCCGCCGGGGCCGCCACCACATCGGCGGCCGGGAACAGCGAGGCCGGCAGGGCAACGTTCAGCGCGCCGCCCCAATACATCGCCTCCTGGCCCTTCACCACGTCCTTTCCGTCAACGGCGCCCTTGTCGTAGGTCACCGACGGATCGGTCGCGGCAATCGGCGTGCCGTTCACCGACACGGCGCGGACGAACAGGTTGCGGTCGGCCCCGTTCGCGGTGCCGTCATTGTCGTAGACGATCTGGAGCTTGTGCGCGCTGTCGGCGGCAACCTTGGCGCTGATGGTGTAGCGCCCGACGCTGCCGCTGTTCACCGTCGCCTGCCCGATGGTCGTGCCGTCCAGCTTCAGCGCCAGATGCGGCCAGACGCCGCCCGCAGCCTGTCCCCAGGCGTCGATCGCAAAGGTGACATCGATGAGATTGGACTCGGTGCTCGCCATCGGTGCGACTCCCATTAACCAAAGATTAATCAAGGACTATACCGGGTTAACCGTATCGATCGGATTACCCTGTTCGTTCGGGAGTCTTGACATGTTGTCGCTGATATTGAGAGGGATAATGATGAGACATCACTTTGACTCATCTTTGACTCTTCCATAAAAATCGATCTTGATTCTGCGAATGCTTTGGCCACTGAAAGAATTGGCTCAACAACGGCGGTCTTAAGCCTGTTGAGCAGTTCTCGTATCTTTCGTTTGTTTGGCATGCAGCGCGGCTCCGTGGTCCACTTCGGCGTGAACCGCCGCCGATACCGTCGATACAGCCGAGCAGGAGCTTCCTTCATGCGGATCGCCGTGGTGACGCAGAAGATCGTCCGCCATGACGGGCAGGGCCGCGTGAACGCCGTCGTCGTGGAGGAGTTGCTGCACCGCGGCCATGAGGTCGTCGCCATCGCCGGCGAGGTCGCGGAGGAGCTGGCGCGCCATCCCCGCCTGTGCTGGGTGCCGGTCTGCGGCGGTGGGATACCGACGCAGCTGGCCAAGGACCAGCTGTTCGCCTGGCGTGCCGGGCGGGCGCTGGCGCGCGAAAGGCGGCGGGGGATCGACCGGGTGCTGGTCAACGGCTTTGTCAGCTGGGCGCGGTCGGACGTGAACGCCGTGCATTTCGTCCATTCCGCCTGGCTGCGCTCGCCCGCCCACCCGATCCGCAAGGCGGTCTCGCCGCTGTCGCTCTACCGGGCGCTCTACACCCTGCTGAACACCGGCTTCGAGCGCTGGAGCTTCCGCCGAAGCGGCCGGCTGGTGGCGGTGTCGCGCACGGTGGCGGACGAGCTGCGCCGGGACGGCATCGACCCGGCCCGGCTGCGGGTGATCGACAATGGCGTCGATGTGGCGGAGTTCCGGCCCGGATCGCCGGATCCGTCGCTGTTCGGCCTGCCCGACGGCCGGCCGGTGGCGCTGTTCGTCGGCGACGCCCGCAGCGACCGCAAGAACCTGGACGGTGTCCTGCGCGCCCTGGCCGAGGTGCCCGGTCTGGCGCTGGCGGTGGTGGGGGACGAGCGCGGCGGACCGTTCCCGGCGCTGGCGCGGTCGCTCGGTCTGGAGGGGCGGGTGCGCTTCCTCGGCCACCGGCGCGACGTGGCGGCATTGATGCGGGCTGCCGACCTGTTCGTCTTCCCGACCCGCTACGAGCCCTTCGGCCTCGTCCTGCTGGAGGCGGCGGCGAGCGGCCTGCCGGTCGTCACCACCCGGCTCGCTGGTGCCGGCTGGCTGCTGGAGGACGGGGCGGCGGTGATCCTCGACGAGCCCGACGCGCATGCGGCGCTGGTGCGGGCGCTGGGTCGGCTGGCTGCGGATCCGTCGCTCCGCCGCCGGATGGGGGAGGCCGGCCGCCGCATCGCCGAACGCCACGACTGGTCGGTGACGGCAGGGCTGTATGCCGATCTGGTGGAGGCGGCGGGGATGGTTGGCGGGACTGTCGCTCCGTACCCCCACCCTAACCCTCCCCCGCTGGGCGGGGGAGGGGACTGCCGCCGCCCAGCGGGGGAGGGTTAGGGTGGGGGCCGGCCCGGCTCCCCCGGCCCCTTCCTCAGCGCAACTCCAGCCGCAACTCCACCGTCACGCTGTCGCTGCCGGCGGGCGCGTCCACGGTGGCGACCCCGACCGGCGCTCCCGGACCGGGGGAGGGGTCCACCCGCATCGACGCGGCCCCGCCGGGACGCAGCACCGCGCCCATGCGGATGGCGGCGCGGGTCTTGCCGACCGGGGCGATGCCGGCGGTCGCGACCGGGACGATGCCGCCGGCCGGGGATGACGTCAGGGCGACGCCGTCGGCCGGGCGGTCGGGCTCCAGCCGGCGGACCCGGTCATAGTCGCGCTGCACCAGATTGCCGGCATCGACGCCGCCGGTGCCAACCTTGCGGAATTCCCCCGAACACTCAACCGCCTCGAAGCGGTTGGCGCGGCAGGTGCCGGCGACCGCCAGGGCGGGGGCCAGGCCGTCGCGCCCCAGGCGGATCAGCCGCTCGGCATCCTCGAACCGGTTGCCGACGGCGTTGCCGGCGACGATGGCCGCGGTCCCGATGTCGGCGGCGCGGTCGTTGGTGCCGTCGCCGAAGCTGGCGGTGCCGCCGGTGAATTGGTTGCGCTCCAGCGTCCGCACCACGATCAGCCCGGCGACCGGCCGTTTGGCCAGCCGGTAGTCCGGCAGCAGCGAGCCGCTGCAGCCGATCAGGCTGTTGCCGAACATCTCCGCCATCGGCCCCTGGATCCAGCCGTTGCCGCAGGCCTCGAAGGCGCAGTCGAGGAACTTGTTGTTGGACAGGAAGGTGCGCTGCGCCGGCCCGTCCTCCGCCAGGATGCCGTAGGGGGAGAAGCCGAAATGGCAGGAGATGAAGCTGGAATGGTCGATGCCGTTCTCCGGCGCCACCGCGATGGAGGCCAGCGTGTTGCCGGCAAGGTCGGTGTCGAGGAACAGATGGTCGCCGAAGCTCTCGGTTCCCGCCGACCAGTAGGCGCCGATGTGGTTCTTGGTCAGCTGGCAGGAGATCAGCGAGGAATGGTCGCGCCAGACGTCGACCCCGGCGCGGAAGCCGAACACCCCGACCCGTTCCAGCAGGAAGCGCGAGGTCAGCGCCACCCCGCCCATGCCCGGCGGCGCATCGCCCGGCCGGTTGCCGGGCTTCGGGCCGCGCAGGCCGAGATGGGCGATGCGGCTGCGCTGGTAGCCGTCGCGGTCGCCCGTACCCTCCCCCTTCCCCTGCCGGCTGCCGGCCCGGATGGCGAAACGGCCCGGCCCGAGATCGTCCGGCCAGGACAGCAGCGAGGCGCGCATGCCGGCGCCGACGATTTCCACCTCGTTGAAGGCATCGTCGTAGCGGTCGAGGTTGGGCAGGACGAGTTCGCCATCCAGCCGGTAATGGCCGGGCGGCACCAGCACCGTGCCGCCATGGCCGGACCGCGACAGCTCCAGGATCGCGCCCTGCGCGGCCGCCCAGTCGCATTCCTGGTCCAGCGAGCGGACGTGCGGATGGACGCGGCGCGCCGCCTCCAGGCTCTTGTAGCGTTCCGACAGCGGATGGCTGCGCCCGTCGCCGATCGCGCCGCGGTCGCGGATCGACAGGGTTGGGCCGGATGGGGCCGGGCCGGGTTTGGGCGGCGGTACGGGGGCGGGGGAGTCCGGCGGGCCGCGGCGCTGCGCTGCGCCGGTCGCCGCCGGCAGCGCCAGGGCGGCGGCCAGCAGGAGAAGCCGGCGGCTGAGGGGGCGGCTGATGGGAGGGCTCATGGAGCGCAGGCCCGCGCCGGGCCGTCGAGATGGGCGAGTGCGCGCAGGCCGCCGCAGAGCGCCGCGCGGTAGATCTCCTCCAGCCGGTCGAGGTGGCGGTCCAGCGTGAAGGGATGGCGCCAATAGCCGTCATGGGCCTGGCGGCCGAGCCGTGCCGCCTCCTCGCCATGGGCGAGCAGGCGCAGGCAGCGCGCGAGGTCGGCGGCGTCGCCGCTGCGGAACAGGAAGCCGTTCCCGCCCGGCCGCACCGCTTCGGCCGCAGCGCAATTGTCGCTGACGACCACGGGGACGCCGTTGGCCAGCGCCTCGTAGGCGGCGAGGCCGAAGGTCTCGTACCACAGCGACGGCACCGCCAGCGCCCGCGCCCGCCAAATTTCCTCCTGCACCGCGTCGGGCGGCAGCCAGCCGGCCAGCTCGGCGTCCGGGTTGAGGCGGCGGACCGTCTCGGCCTCCTCGCCGTCGCCGACGAAGCGGACCGGGCAGCCGGCCAGCGCCGCCGCCTCCGCCAGCAGGGCGGCCCCCTTCTCGCGCGACAGCCGGCCGACGAACAGGATGCGACTGTTGGCGGCGACGGGGGCGGGGCCGCGATCCTCCACCTCCACCGGATTGGGAACCGGCAGGGTGACGGTGCCGGGGGCGAGATGGGGGGCGATGACCGCGCGCTGGCGGTCGCTGAGCGTCAGCAGCGCCATGCCGCCGGTGAAGCCGCCCGACAGTGCACCCGCGGCGTGGCGGGCCGCCCGCCACCATTTGTGATGCCGGGCGCGGGCGTCGCAGTCGGTGGCGAGGCAGCCGGCCGACAGCGCCCGGTGCGGGCAGTTGGTGCCGTCGGGAAAGATGAAGAAGGCGCCGTTCGGGCAGAGCGGGAAATAGTCGTGCAGGGTCAGCAGCACCGGCAGGCCGGACCGCCGGCACAGCGGGAAGACGCTGGGCGACAGCGCCTTGGCCCAGCCATGGATGTGGATCACCGTGTCGTTGGCCGGGCAGGCGGCCAGCAGCGTCTCCAGCGCGCGGGCCGCCTCGCGGTTCCACAGGCCGCGCAGCGCCGCCTGGACGCGGTCGGCATTGCCCTTCAGGTCGGGCTGCCCCAGGCAATGGACGGTAATGCCCTCGGTCAGCAGGGCCGGGTCGATCGGCGGCACCGCGGTGAAGAACCGCACCCGGTGGCCGCGCCGCGCCAGCCCGACCGCCCCGGCGATGGCGACCTTGGCCAGCCCGCCGCCGGGGTGGGCGTGGTCGCAGAGGATGACGATGGTGCTCATGGCGAAGGACTCACGACAGGGCGCCGCGGTAGACGGCGGCGGTGCGGGCGGCGATGACCGGCCAGTCGAAGCGGGTCCGCACCAGCGACCGGCAGGCGTCGGCGCAAGGCAGGCGGCGGATGCCGGTCAGCGCTTCCGCCACGCCGAGGCCGATGGCGCGGGCGTCGGTCCCGGCAAGCACGAGGTCGCCGTCCAGCCCCTCCACCACCTCGGGCAGGCCGCCGATGGGCGTGACCAGGACCGGGGTGCCGGCCGCCAGCGATTCCAGCGCGGTCAGGCCGAAGCCCTCCAGCGCCTGCGACGGCATCACGCACAGGTCGGCGGCGCGGTAGGCCAGCGGCAGATGCGTGTCGGGCACGAATCCCAGCAGCCGCACATGCTCCTCCAACCCCAGCGCGCCGATGCGGTCCTGGAGCGCCGCCGCCTCCGGCCCGCGGCCGGCGACGACCAGCAGCACGTCGGGCACGCGGCGGCGCAGCTCCGCCATGGAGTCCACCAGCGCGGCCAGCCCCATCCGCTTCACCAGCCGGCGAACGGTCAGCAGGATGGGCCGTCCCTGCGGCCAGCCCAGCCGGGCGCGGGCGTCGCGCCGGCTGTCGGGCAGGTCGTAGCGGTCGGCCTCGACCCCGCCCGGCACCCGGTCGATGCGCTCCGGCGGCACGCCGTACCGCTCGGCCAGGATGGCGGCGAAGGCGTGGGACAGCACGATGAAGCGGCATGCCCGGTCGTAGACCAGCCGCTCGACCAGGAATTTCAGCCGAACCGACAGGGCGCCGGCTCCCTCCGCCGCGCTTTCCAGCGCCCAGGGGCCATGGAAATGGACGACCAGCGGCCGGTTGCGCAGGGCCGGCAGCGCGGCCACCGCGGTCAGCGCGAAATGCGAGGCGACGAGGTCCGGCGACTGCCGGTGCAGCGCCCCGGCGATGGCCGTCCGCGCCGCCGCCAGACGCCGCGGCAGCGAGGCGGTCGGCGGGGCGAAGCTGTCGATGCGCGCGCCGCTGTCCAGCGTCGCCCGGATGCTGCCCAGCACCAGCCCGTCCACCGCGATGCCCTGCCGCGGCAGATGGCGGGCGAGGTTGTAGAAGACGTTCTCGGCCCCGCCATGGGTTTCGGGGAACCAGCCCAGCCCGAGCTGGAGCACGCTGGCCTCCCGCATCTCTTCCGGCAGGAATCCGGGGAGGATCAGGCTTCCGTCCATTGCTTGTCCCCTTGATGCAGATCGTTGGGACGCGGATCGTTGGGGCTGGGGTCGCCGGGGAGCGGGGCCGCCAGCCGGCTGGCGAGGCCATGGTTCTTCGCCGCCATGCCCATGCCCAGGAAGAACCAGAAGCCGACGCCCGTGACCTTGACCAGCGTGTGCTCGAACACCATGCAGGCGAGGATCGTCAGCGCCGCCGCCTCGGCGCAGCGGGCGAAGGGGTCGGGCGGAGCGCCGCCGCGGCGCAGCAGCCCGACCATCAGCGCGACGATCCCGACGACATAGCCCAGCGTGCCGGGCCAGCCCAGCTCGTAGGGCACGCGCAGGATGCCGCTGTCGAAATAGGCCATGACGCCCAGCTGGCCGTCCTCGTTGGTCAGCTTGGTCGCGGTGTCGACGGTGCCGAGACCGGCGCCGCGCACCTCGGTCAGCGCCTGGATCAGGAAACGGCCGTAGAACTCCTGCCGCTCCTGGTAGCTGCGGTCGTTCTCCATCGAGTTCAGCGTGTCGAAGCGCGAGACGATGGCCTGGTTGACCCGCGGCACGCTGAGCAGCGGCAGGGAGCACAGCACCAGCCCGATCCCGACCGCGACCAGCCGGACCCGGTGGCGTCCCGGCATGGTCAGCAGCAGCCAGACGAAGACGAACAGCCCGGCGAGCCAGGCCGCGCGCACCAGGCTGAGCATCAGCGAGCCGAGCGCCAGCGCCCCGGCGACCGGCACCAGGATGCCGCGGGCCGCCGGCAGCACCGCGAGCCCGGTCACCAGCAGGAAGGCCAGCGGACCGGAGGAGTTCAGGGTGCTGAACACGCGGACCTGCATCGGCAGCGGCAGGCCCTGGTTGGTCATGCCGACATTGATCAGCCAGCGCGCGTCCCAGGGCGGCATGACGAAATACTGGATCAGCCCGTAGCCGCCGACCAGCGTCAGCCCCAGCACGAAGGCGCGCAGCACGGCGTCGCGGATCTGCGGGTAGATCGGCCAGTGCAGGGCGACATAGAGGCCGAGCGTGACGGGGACCAGCCAGTTCAGCAGCGCGAAGGTCGCCGCCGCCATGCCGGCCTGGGAGATGCCGTTGACATAGGCGTAGAACAGCCCGGCCATCACCGGGACGAAGCCGAAATAGGCCCGGTAGCGCAGCATCGGCAGGTACTGGGCGACCACGAGCCACGTCATGGCGCCGACGGCGAAGGGCGTCACCATGACCGGGCTGATGACGCTCCAACCGGCCTGGTAGTCGACCAGCCGCCGCACCTCCGGTGTCAGGAACCACAGCCACCAGGTGAAGGCGGCGAAGCGGGCGGGATCGCGCGTCACCAGCAACGCGCCGGTGGCGAGCGCGCCCACCGGGAAGATGATCTCCAGCAGCCCCGCCTTGCCCATCAGGACCGGCATCGCCACCAGGACCCAGAACAGCGTCGGCGCCAGCTTGGCGACGGACGGCAGTCCGGCAGTGCCATGTCCGCTTGCGCCGTCATGGCCGGCGCCGCCGAACGCGGATGTCGCGGTGGCGAGGCTCATGCCGGCGCCCCCCGCCACTCGCGCATCCCGGCCAGCCGGCCGCGCAGGGTGGCGCGCAGCTTCGCCCCGGCATGGCGGTCGCCGCGCAGGGCCAGCCGCGCCCATTGCGCCGCGCCCGGGAACTCGCAGGTGCCGACCGACAGCGCCCAGGCGGCGAAGACCACGCGGTTGGCCGGGCCGAAATGGGCCATCAGCGCCAGCGTGTCGTTGAAGGTGGCGTTCTCCTGGGCCAGCGGGTGGAAATGGCCGGCGCCGCGCTGGTCGATGTCGAAGCGGACGGCCGGGAAATGGTCGACCGCCACCAGCGGGTCGTAGACCAGCCGCCAGCCCCGGCGTGACAGCCGCAGGCAGAAATCCACCTCGTTGCGGACCTGGGCGCCGCTGCCGCGCAGCCGCGTGTTGAGCCGCTGGCCGTCGATGGCGGCGCGGCGGAAGCTCCAGTTGGCGCCCTTCAGAACGTCGACGTCCTGTGCGGCGCCGACGCCCAGATGATGGTTGCCGATGACCCGGCCGAACCATTGCAGCCGGCCGACCACCGTCGCGGCCCCCGTCTCGGGTACGCCGTCGTGGTAGACATGATCGCGGCCGCCGACGCCGCCGATCCGCGGATCGCTGCGATACCACGCCTCGATCCGCTCCACCCAGTCGGGATGAGGGACGGCGTCGTCGTCGGTGATGGCGACGATGTCGCCGCGGGCATGGTCCATGCCGCGGTTGATGGCGGCGACCTGCCCGGGCACCCCGATGTCGACGACCTGCATCGGCAGCGCCCCGGCATAGCGCCGGGCGACCTCCGCCGAGGCGGGGTCGCTGTCGCGCACCGTGACGATCACCTGGACCGGCGCCAGCGTCTGCCGGACCAGGCCGTCGAGGCAGCCGGCCAGCTGGTCCGGCCTGCGGTAGGTCGGCACGATCACGGTGACGCTCAGGAGCGGGGAGTTGGCGGGGTGTGTCATGGCCGTGCGCGCGCTCATGCCGGGGCCAGCTCCCGCCCGCGGGCGTCGGTGACGGTGGCCCTGGCGGGCGCCAGCGACGGCTCCTCGCCATGCATCCAGCTGTCGATGGTCTCGCGCAGCCGCGTCTTGAACACCGTCCGGTCGAAGCGGGCGGCATGGGCCTGGATCGCCGCGGGGTCGAAGCGGTGCTCCTGCGCCTCGAAGCGTTCGACCGCCTCGATCAGCGCCTCGGGCGTCTGCTGGTCGAAGAACAGGCCGGAAAGCCCGTCCTTCACCGTCTCGGTGGCGCCGCCGCGGTTCAGCGCCAGCACCGGCCGGCCGGCGGCCATCGCCTCCACCGGAACGATGCCGAAATCCTCGTTGGCGGTGAAGACCAGGGCGCGGCAGGCGGCATACTGCCGGTCCAGCTCGTCGGCGGAGCAATGGCCGAGCAGTTCGACCGTCGGGCCGGCCATCTGCTTCAGCCGGCGGTACTCCTCGCCTTCGCCGACCACCACCAGCCTGCGGCCCATGCGGTTGAAGGCCTCGATCGCCACGTCGGCGCGCTTGTAGGCGACCAGCTGGCTGACGAACAGGTAATGGCCGTCCCCGTCCACCGTCGGGGGCGGCTCGGCGGCGGCGAAGCGCAGCGTCTCCACCGGCGGATGGATGACGGTCGCGTCGCGGCGGTAGACCCGCCAGATGCGTTGCGCCACCGTCGCCGAATTGGCGATGAAGCGGTCGACCCGCGCCGCCGTCGCCAGATCCCATTGCCGCAGCCGGTGGATGGCGTAGGGCATCAGCGGGCGCACCAGCGGCCCGGCCGAGGACAGGTAGTCGTGATAGCCGCTCCACACATAGCGCATCGGCGTGTGACAGTAGCAGACATGCAGCGCGTCGGGCCGGGTCAGCACGCCCTTGGCCGGGCCGGATTCGCTGCTGATCACGAGGTCGTAGGCGCTGAGGTCGAGCTGCTCCAGCGCCAGCGGCATCAGCGGCAGGTATTTCTGGTACATGCGGTGCGCCATCGGCAGCCGGTCGATGAAGGTCGTGGTGACCCGGTGGCGGCGGATGATCGGGGAGATGCGCTCCGGCCGGTAGACATGGGTGAAGACGTCGGCCTCCGGATACAGCTCGCACAGGGCTTCCAGAACCTTTTCTCCCCCGCGCATCCCGACGAGCCAGTAATGGACGATCGCGACTTTCATGGTGGGTCCTCCGGGAAGGGACAGCCTTCGCATGGTTCAGGGGCCGCCGTTCAGGCGATGCGGCGCAGGCGGTAGGAGCGGCCGCCGGGCGGGCGGGCGCCATATTCCAGGCTGGCATGCTCGCGGGCGCTGACCATCGACAGGATCGCCCCGCCGATCCGGCCGCCGACCTGCCGCACCTGCTTGATGCCGGCGCCGGCGAGGCTGGAGGCGGTGCGCGCCCAGCGCACGACGTAGAGGACGCGGTCGGCCAGCGGCGCCAGGATCAGGGCGTCCGACACCGACAGCACCGGCGGGGTATCGAGGATCACCACGTCGTAGCGTTCCGACAGCTCCACCAGCAGCGACAGCATCGCCTTGGAGCCGAGCAGGGTCTGCGGCCGGTCGACCGGGCTGCCGGCGGCGACCACCGCCACCCGCCGCCGGTCATCGAGGTGCAGCACCTGGTCCAGCGTGGCGTCGCCGGCCAGCAGTTCGGTCAGCCCCTTTGGCGGCCGGCCGTCGCCCAGCAGGCGGTGGACGGTCGGGCGGCGGGTGTCGCAGTCGATCACCACCACCCGCCGGCCGGCGTCGGCGAGGAAGGCGGCCAGCGCCACCACCAGCGTCGTCTTGCCCTCGCCGGCGACGGAGGAGGTCAGCATGATCACCTCGCCGCCCTTGCCGGCCGCCGGCCCGGCGCCGGTGCGGACCAGATGCAGCCGGGCGCAGAGCCGCCAGACCGCTTCGGCGAAGTCGCTGCCGGTGCCGGCATAGGGGTCGCGGGCGGGATCGCGGCCCTTGTCCGGGCCGCCCGGGTATCCGCCCGAGCGGCGGGCGCGGCCCAGCAGCGGCACGATGCCGACCGCCGGCAGGCCGAGCAGCGCTTCCACCTGATGGGAGCTGTAGACGCCGCGCTGGCTCATCGTCCGCACCAGGGCGATGCCGGTGGCGATGGCGCCGCAGACGACCGCGGCGAGCCCGGCCATCACCGTCTTGCCCGGCCCGACCGGGCCGGCCGACACCGCGGCGGCCGACACGATGCGCACGTCCGGCGTCATCTCCAGCGCCTGGAGCACCTGGGTTTCCTTCAGGCGGGTGACGGCGCGGCGGTAGTTGTCGTCCGACGCGTCGGCCTGCCGCTGCAGCTCGCGCAGCCGGACCTCGCCCTGGAGCGTGTCGAAGGATTCGGTGCGCAGCCCCTCCAGCCGCCGGGTCAGATCCTGGATCCTGGCGACCTGCTGTTCCACCTCGCCGCGCAGGCCGCGGACCACGCGGTCGATCTCGGTGGACAGCGTGGCGTTCAGCTCGCGCAGCTCCGCCGACGGGCGGGTCAGCGCCGGGTGGCGATCGCCGTACTGGGCGTTCAGCTCGGCCAGCAGGGCGCTCAGCGCCGCCTGGCGCTGGCGCAGCCCGGTGATGATCGGGTCGCCGCCGATGTCGGCGCCGGACAGCGATTCCGGGTTTCCGGGCCTCACCGTCTGCAATTGCCGCAGCCGGGCCTGGGCGTTGGCATGGGCGGAGCGCGCCTCGGCCAGCTGGCCGTTCAGCGCCGACATCTCCTCGTTCACCAGGGGGGCATCGCGGCCCTTGACCATGCCGGTTTCCGAGCGCATTGCCTCGACCGCGGCGCGGCCGGTGGCGGTCATGTCCTGGCGCAGCTCGTCGAGCCGGCTCTGCAACCAGTCGCTGGCCTGCATGGTGGCGTTGCGCTTGGCCTCCACCTGCATGGCGATGTAGGTCTGGGCGACGGTGTTGGCGGCGCGGGCGGCCAGCTGCGCATCCTTGGCCTCGACCGATATGCGGATCGCCCGCGACTGCACGCCGGGGCTGATGCGCAGGGTCTTCTGGAAGGCGTCGATCAACCGGGCGCTCTCGATTTCCTCGGCGCTGCCGCCGACCGGGGCCGGGCGGGGCGGCGGCGTCAGCAGGCCGGCCAGCGGTTCGGGCAACGCGGATCCCAGCCCGGCCAGCAGGGCGCGGCCCTCCTCCATCAGCGGGGTCAGCAGGCCGGGCTTGGCGTCGATCGCCATGTATTCCGGTTCCTGCCCCAGGTTCAGCGTCTCCACCACGCGGCGGGCGAGATCGCGGGAGCGCAGGATTTCGACCTCGGTGTTGACGGTGTCGAGATAGATGCCCATCGGCTCGGACACCGAGGGGATGTTGATGACGCGGTTGGGGTGGGGGTCGATCACCACGACCGACGAGGAGCTGTAGAGCGGCGTCATGGCGTTGATCAGCAGCACCGCCGGCAGCCACAAGAGCGCGGTGATGCCGAGGATCAGCCATTTCTGCCGCCACAGCGTCTGCGCCAGCCGCTTCACATCGACCTTGTCGGCGCCCGATCCGACCGGCGGTGCCACCAAACCGGAGGCGAAGCCGGCCGCGCCGGGGGGCAGGCGGTGTTCCGGTGCTTCCATGGGCTGAACTCCTTCATCTCGACAGGCGGTGCGCAAGGGGCGGTGCTGCAAAGGCGGTTCCGGCCGGAGCTTCAGCCGACTTCGGCCGTGTTGCGGGCGGCCGTGGGGGTGGTTGAAGAGGCGTGGCCGGCGGGCGGCTTGTCCGGCGGTGGCGGGTTGTCCGGCGCTCCGGCGCCCGTCCCGGGCTCGGACCCGGCGCTCCGCTCCGCCGTCGCGTCTGCCAGGATGCGGGCGTAGCGGGCGACGGTGTGCGGCGTGACGTTGACCAGCGTGCCGGTCCCGCCGCCGCCGGCAACCAGCTGGGCGACCTGGAACAGCGCGCGGCCCTTTTCCAGGACCTCGCCCGGCAGCATCCACAGGATCGAGTCGATGTTGGAGGCCAGCCATCCGGGCTTGCCGCTGCGCGTCAACCGGCGTTCGGCCGCCCGGACCTGGGCCGTGTTGCGCAGCGTGTAGAAGGGCGACCAGCCGTCCCAGTCGCCGGCGGTGAAGGGCAGGGCCACGAAGCCGCCGTCGACCAGCGCCGGCCCGGCGCTGCCGAAGCCGGCCTTGGTCCACATGTAGTCGAAGCCGGCCGCGCGCACGGCGGCGGCGATCTCCGGCCGGATCGGACCGGGACGGGCGCTGTCGTAGGGGCGCCATGCCTCGTAGAAGCGGTCGAGCCGGTAGCGCCGCAGCGCGTTGCCGATCAGGCGCCGGGCATCCATCGCCGGAGGAGCATCGGGCGGCGCAGTGTGGATCGGGGCAGCGGGGGCAGGGACAATGTGAGATGGCGCGTCTTCGGACGCGGTGGCGCCTGCGGCGGGCGTCTCCGCCGGGCGGGGACGGGGGGAGATGCGCAGGACCGGGTGGCCCTCCTCCCAATGCAGGCGCGGCGTCCGGCCGGGGACCAGCGGCGCATCCACCAGCGGCCACCAGCCGCGCGGCATCAGGCCGGGCGGCAGCATGGACGCCACCTCCGCCCGCGCATCCGTCAGCAGGCGCCCCAGCTCTCCTTCATCCATCTCGCCTTCGGCGCAGACGCCGCGGCCGGTGCTGCCGAGCAGGAGCTCAACCCGGCCCAGCACGCCGCCGCGCTCCTCCGGCACCGCCAGCAGGGCGAGGTCGGCGGGGCTGGACTGGGTCAGGCTGTCGACGGTGACCACCAGCCCGCAGCGCAGGCCGGTCGCCGCCACCAGATCGAGGATGCGCGGGATGCAGTGCAGCTCGCGGATCATGCCCGACCACAGAACCAGCGTGGTCAGCACCCGCCCCTCCGCCGCCCAGCGGCGCAGCGTGGCGTCGTCGGGCTCGAAGTCGGTGACGGGCCGCGGCGGTTCCGGGATGCGCAGCGGCAGCGCGGCGGTGCTGGCGAAGGGCGGGTCGGGATCGACGATCTGCAACCCGCGGCCCAGCCGGCCGAGCGCGAAGAAGTCGTGGTCGTCGAACTGCCGGCCATAGACCGGGTCGGCCCCGGTGCGGATCAGGTCGGCGGCCCGCTCGATCACGTCGGTCTGCGGCCGGCCGTAGAGCGGCAGCAGGCGCTTGGCCGCCGCCAGCGGCAGCTGCGCCGCGATCAGGTCGGGGTCGCCCAGCAGGGTGCCGCGCCCCCAGGCTGCATGACGACGGGCGAGGCCGGCGCTGAAGCTGGCATAGCTCTCCCCCGCCACCTTGCCCTCGACCGCGTCGAGGCCGCCGGGAAACCGGCGGGCGCGCACCGGGTCGACGCAGACGCCGACGAAGCGCCTGGCCCCCAGCACCTCCAGCCGCTCCCGCAGGGCCACGTCGGCGCCGGCCTCGATGCCGAGGCAGGGGGCCGCCATCAGGCGCGGGTAGAGGAAGGGGGCGGCGACGATGCCGAGCGGGGTCTGCGGCGCCATGTCCAGCACCGCCACCTCGTCCGGGATCGGCTGGCCGAGCAGGCGGAAGGCGGTCTCGTAAAGGGCCGCCGGGTCGCTGCTGCGCAGCGCGCACTCGCCGGAGGATTCCACCACCGGCCACAGCGGCGAGGCGGGGTCGCCCAGCGCGACGACGCGGTAGCAGGTGGTCAGCCACAGCGCATGGTCCAGGTGCCGGCCGCCGGCCATCAGGCTGCCGGAGCCGGTCGCCTCGGTGCGGTTGCCCTCTTCCCAGCCGCCGAAATGGCGGCCGCTGCGGCGCCCGTCGTAATAGAGGTCGAAGGCCCAGCCGGCCCGCTCCGCCGCGGCGGCCAGCACCGGGGCGACCGCGACGCGTTGCGGGTCGCCGCCATGGGCGAGATAGAGGAGGAGGGGGGGCTTCGTCACGACGTGAATCCCTCCGGAGACAGCCCTTTCGGCGCCTGTCCGTCCGGGCCGGCCCCGCCGCGCCGGCACCACCACAGATGCCATTTCGCCACCCCCGGCGGGCCGAAACGGTCGGTCTTCTGCAGGGTCAGGCCGGTGGCGGCGATCGCCTTGCGCATCTCCGGCGCCCAATGGTGGCGGACCAGCGCCTTCCATTCCGGCAGCACGCCATGGCAGCGCATGGTCGCCAGCAGCCGGTCGGGCCGCCAGCGGTAGTAGCTGGGATAGGCCACCACCCAGAGCGGGTTGGCATTGGTGGTGTCGCAGGCGATCCGGCCGCCGGGCTTGACCACCCGCCGCAGCTCGCGCACGCCTGCCTCCAGGTCGGGCAGATGGCAGAGCAGATCCATGGCGATGACGAGGTCGAAGCTGTCGTCGGGGAAGGGAAGCCTGCGCGCGTCGGCCTGCTGCACGGTGAGCGCGGGAAAGCGCTCCTTCGCCTCGCGCAGCATCTCGTGCGAGATGTCGACCAGCGTCACGTCGTGGCGGTCGGCGAAGGGACCGGTGATGCGGCCATAGCCGCCGCCGACGTCGAGGATGCGCAGCCGCGGCGACCGGTCCAGCTCCGCCGCCACCGCGCGCCGCTTCTCGTCATAGATGCGGTAGAAGGGCGTGGTCGGGTGGTCGGGGCGGAAATGGCGGCGGTAGCCGTTGTTGTAGATGCCGGAACTGGCGGCCTGGTTGCGCTCGGCCCCGGCCTGCTCCAGCAGGGATGCCACCCGGGCGGCGACGCCGTCGACGTCGAAGTCCCGGGCACGCTCCAGCCCGGCGGCGGATGCCGCCTCCAGCCCGGGGCGGTCGGCCAGCCGGGCGATCAGCATGTCGCGCAGCGGCGCCGCCTCCCCCGGCGGGACCAGCCAGCCGCTGCGGCCCTGCTCGACGATCTCGGGGAAGCCGCCGCAGTCGCTGGCGACCACCGGGACGCCCAGCGCCATCGCCTCGACCACGACGAAGCCGAAGCTTTCCCACAGCGACGGGATGACGGCCAGCTCGGCGCGGGCCACCACGGCCAGCGCGTGGTTGCGCGGCAGGGCGCCCAGGACATGCACACGGTCGGCCACCGGCGCCACGTCGCGGCGGAACTGGCCGATGACGGAGGCGCTCGCCGGATCCTCGCCGCCGACCATCACCAGATGCAGGCCGGGGTTTGCCGCCAGCACGTCGGGGATGGCGCGGCCGAGCGCGGCGATGCCCTTGCGCCCCTCCAGCCGGCCGAAGAAGACGATGAAGCGGTCCGGCAGGGAGACCGGCGGCGTGCCGGCACCGGCGGCCCTGACCGCGGCGAGGTCGATGCTGTTGGGGATCACCTGGATCAGTTCCGGCGCGATGCGCCAGTAATCGGCGACCCGCTGGGCGATGGCGCGGGTTGAGGCGTAGATCGCGGCGCTGCGCCGGGTCTGGTCGCGTTCCAGCGCGTTCAGCAGATGGGTGTGCGGCCCCCAGGACTGCGCGTTGGTGTCCGCCACCATGCCGGTCGGGGTGGCCAGCCGCGTCACCACCGGAATGGTGCTGAAGCGGGTCAGCCACCAGGCGTCGGCATCGAATTCGGCCGCGTGGACCACGTCGGGGCGGAAGGAGCGGACGGCATCGGCCAGCCGGCGGTTGGTGCGGAAGCGGTCGAGCACCGCCTGCAGGTTTGGGCCGGGATCGACGCGCTGCACCGTCACGCCGTCTTCGACGGAGATGCCGGCGGCGGCCCCGCCGCCCTTCCAGGGGGTCACCACCTGGACCGCATGGCCCAGCCGCGTCAGCGCGCGTGCCATGGTGTGGGTGTGGGTGGCGATACCGCCGAGCTTTTCGCCGGGTGGGTATTCGGGCGTCAAGAGCGACAGTCGCATCGTGGGTTTCCTCTGGGCCGGTGGGTTCGGGTCGTTCGCCGGGCTATTCGCCCGTTGGTTTAAGCGGGCTATCTGCCCGACTGTCAGAGACGGGCTATTCGCCCGATGGCCCGGCCGGGGTGGCGGCGGCCGGGGGCGGCTTGTTGAGCAGGCGCCGCGGCATTGCCGCGAGGACTGCCGGATCGGGCAGGAAGACCCGCCAGGGCAGGCCGGTCGCACGGCGGTAGAGCGCCGCCGCGGTGACGAAGACCAGCGTATAGGCGACGCTGGACACCAGGGCCGCGGCGACCAGCCCGCCGTCGCGCAGGAACAGCAGCAGGCCGGCCAGCGTGACCGCCATGCCCAGCAGATGGGCGAGGGTGGCGGTGAAGGGCCGGTTCTCGGCATAGAGCCCGTTCAGCAGGATCGATGCCGCGGCATAGAGCACCGCACCCGGCAGCAGCAGCCGCAGCGGCAGCACGCTGTCGGCGAAGGCCGGGCCGTAGACCAGCCGGATGGCGATGTCGGCGAAGACGAACAGCCCGCCGGCTAGCAGCCCGCCGACGGCGAAGGTCGCCTGCAGGCTGTTCAGCACCAGGACGCGTCCCGACCGGCCGCGGCGGGCGGCGGCGGGCATGACGACGGTGGCGAGCGCCCCCGACAGGCTGACGATCAGCCAGGACAGGCTGGTGGCCAGCGCGTACAGCCCGACCTGCGCCGCCGGCAGGTAGGCCGGGATGATCAGCAGGTCGAGCCGCTGGGTGACGACGCCGCCCACCACGTCGCCATGGGTGCGCAGCGCGTACCAGGCGGTGCGGCGGCCGAGCGCCAGGTCGGGCCGGCCGATGCCATGGCGGCGGATCAGCAGCACCGTCGCGGCGACCAGCACCAGCGTGCTCATCGCCGCCTGGGCGGCGACCGCGGTTTCCACCGTGAAATGGCCGGCGGCCCAAAGCGCCACGTAGGCGGCGGCGACCCCGGCCGGCTGCAAGAAGTTCAGCGCGTTGAAGGCGCGGAAATCCTGGTCGCCCAGCAGCAGCCCCAGCATCAGTTCCGACAGAAGCGCCAGCGCGATCATCGGCAGATAGAGCCGGGCCAGCTCCAGCGTCTCCGCCGGCTGGGCGGCCAGCAGCGTCGGCAGCAGCAGCAGCCCGGCCCCGATCGCCGCGGCGGCGACCGGCGTCAGCATCAGCGCCCAGCTGGTCAGCAGCCGCCCGCCCACCGACGGATCGCGTGACAGGGCATAGGTCACGGCCTTGCCGCAGCCCATGCCGAACAGCCAGCCCAGCAGCTGGGTGGTGGTGAGGATCGCTGCGAGCGCCCCCCGCCCGTCCGGCCCCAGGTTGCGGGCGACCAGGATGCCGGTGAGCAGCCCGAGCCCCATGGTGGCGGCGGTGACGAGGATGGTCGCGGCACCGTCCCGGGCGAAGCTGCGCCGGGCCGGGCCTGCCGCCGCGGGCCTGCCGGTGGAACCTTTGTGCATTGCGCTTTCACCCCCGTTGGTGTCCCGAGATGCGTCGGTCCTGCGTCATCCCGCCGGCGTGAGGCTCTTGTCCGGGATTGGGCGCCGGCCCCTCCCCCGAGGCTGCGGCGATGGGCTTGGCGACTTGCGGTTGATCTCATCCGTTGCCCGCATACCGAGTAAGGAGGTCGATCAAGTCAGAACCTCCCTGGAAACCTCCTTGCAAGATTGTGGGTGTGGCTAACAAAAATCAGAAACGGTGCAAAATCCACGTCGACGAAACAAACATCCGGGAATACCGTTATTCAGTCTTGCCGGATTTGTTCTTTCGCATTTGCACACCGAACGGTAGTGGGGAACCGCGGCTACGGTCAACGCCGCTTTCGGAACTGTTCTTCCCACACACCGCAAGGGTATTTTTTGCCGACCCCTCGATAGCGATTCACCGAAGTCCTAGCGCATCTTTCGAGTTTGGATTGCGCCGGACACCAATTTCACAGCGAATGGAGTACCCCACCGCCCGGCGGGCGGCGCACGGCGGGAGAAGCAAGCGCGCCGCCGCATTCCGCCCCCAGGGTTGTGGTGGCGGGCAGGGTGCCCCTTCGATGCCCATTGGAAAATCCACCCGGCGAAATGCCGCCGGGCGCGGTTGCGTCAGTGCGTGCCGGCCATGCGGGCCCCGGCCGTCCGGATGGCGGTGGAGCCGCGTACGATGCAGGTGCCGCCCAGCACCAGGCGGCGGCTGGGGCGGTCCGGCGCCTCCAGCCGTTCGAACAGCAATGCCATGGCGGAATGGCCGATGTCCTGCACCGGCTGCTCGATCACGGTCAGGCCGGGGCCGACCAGCTCGGTCCAGGGCTCGTTGTCGAATCCGGCGACCGCCAGCCCGTCGGGGATCGGCAGGCCCAGCCGGTGCGCCGCCTTCACCACCCCCATCAGGAACAGGCTGTTGGAGACGACGAAGGCCTCCGGCCGGTCGGGTTCGGCCATCCAGCCCACCACCGCCTCCTCCGCCGCATCGGCGTGGGGGGCGAGGAAGCGCGCGGCGGGCGCCAGCCCCCGGGCCGACATGGCGGCGCGATAGCCCTCGTGCCGCTCCAGGCCGGTGGTGCTGGTGTTGCCGAAAAGGCCGGCGATGCGGCGGTAGCCCTGGGCGTGCAGATGCTCCACCAGCATCGCGGCGGCCTGCGCGTTGTCGAGCACCACGGCGTCGTGGCGGCCGGTCGGTGCGTTGCGGTCGATCAGCACCACGGGGAAATCCAGGTCCAGCCCGTCCAGCCGCTCCAGCGTTGCGCGGGTCGGGGCGAAGATCAGGCCGGTGATCCGCTCCTCCTGCATCAGGCGCAGATACAGCTCCTCGCGCTCCGGATTCTCGTCGCTGTTGCACAGGATGACGCGCATGCCGGCGCGGTAGGCCGCATCCTCCACCGCGCGGCTGACGGCGGTGAAGAAGGGGTTGCGGATGTCCGACACCACCAGCCCGATGGTCTGCGAATGCTGCGAGCGCAGCCGCCGGGCCGACAGGTTGGGGCGATAGCCGGTGGCCCGCACCGCATCCTCGACCCGCTTGCGCAGCGTCTCGCTGACCGGGCCGCTGCTCAGCACGCGCGACACGGTGGCGACCGACACGCCGGCAGCCTGGGCCACGTCCTTGATGCTGGCGGCCTTTCCGGAAACGCTCATGTGCAGACCGTTCGTTTGGGTGGGGGCGTTTGGGTGGGGTAGCCCGATGGAGGGAGGCGATCTTACCGATGCCCGCCCCGGTCCGGCCAGGGGTGGCGAAATATGAAAACGTTTCCATTGTCTTGTCCGAAACATCCCCCATTTTGCGGCCATAGACAAGCCGTTCTTCCCTGAAAACGCCTTATGTTGCAACGCAACAAGCGTTGACAGGCTGACTGTAATCGTTTTCACTGATCCACAACAGGTCACACAAAAACACGCGGAGGAGACGGTCGCCATGGCACCCGACACGCACCCCCTTAGCCTGCCCCCGGATCTGATCCGCCTGGGCGCCCGCCCGGCCGGCAAGGAGGCGGCGATCCGTGAGGCGGCGCAGCTGCTGATCGCCGCCGGCTGCATCGACCCGGCCTATGCCGACAGCATGATCAGGCGGGAGTCGGTGGCGAACACCTTCCTCGGCCATGGCGTCGCCATCCCGCACGGCATGGTCGACGACCGCGATCTGGTCCGCCGCAACGGCATCGCCATCCTGCAGGTGCCGGACGGCGTGCTGTGGAACGAGGGGCAGACCGCCCGGCTGGTCGTCGCCATCGCGGCCCAGTCCGATGCGCACATCGCCATCCTGCGCCGCCTGACCCGCCTGATGCAGGACGAGGCGCGGCTGAGCGCCCTGTTCAGCACCGCCGATCCCGCCGAGCTGGTCGCCGCCCTGTCGGACGATGCCCCGGCCGCCGCCGGCCCCGCGTCGGACGTCGGCGACCTCGCCGAGAGCTTCGAGTGGGTGGTCGATTACCCGACCGGCCTGCATGCCCGCCCCGCCGCCGCCTGGGTCGAGACCGCGCGGACCGCCGCCGGCCGCGTGCGCATCCGCCATGGCGGCGAGGCTGCCGACGGCAAGACGCTGGTGGCGCTGCTGCAGCTCGGCCTCCGCCCCGGCGACCGCGTCACCGTGTCCACCGACGGTCCCGACGCGCTGGCGGCGCTGAACCGGCTGCGCGCCACCATCACCGGCCTCAGTGCGCGGGAGAAGGCGGACGCCGCCGCGGCGGCGCGCAAGGCCAAGGCGGTGGTGCAGGGCTGGACCCCGCCCGCCGCAGCGGATGGTCGCGCTATGCCCGTGGTCGCCGGCCTCGGCGCCAGCCCCGGCCTCGCCATCGGCCCGGTGCATGTCCTGCCCAAGGCCGACCTGACGGTTCCCGACCGCCCCGTCCCGCTGCTGGAGGGCGGCAACCGCCTGCACGAGGCGCTGACCCTGACCCGCCAGCAGCTGAGGGCGCTGGCCGACGACACCGCCCGCCGCCTCGGCCCGGCGGAGGCCGGCATCTTCACCGCCCAGGCCGAACTGCTGAACGACACCGATCTGGTCACGCTGACCTGCCAGCTGATGGTCGAGGGGCACGGCCCCGGCTGGTCGTGGAACGAGGCGGTGGAACGCAGCGCTGCGAAGCTGGCCGCCAACCCGAACCCGGTGCTGGCCGGCCGCGCCGCCGACCTGCGCGACGTCGGCCGCCGGGTGCTGACCCGCATCGACCCCGACCTGCGCGGCGGCTCGATCCGCGACCTGCCGGACAGCCCCTGCATCCTGGCCGCCGACGATCTGTCACCGTCCGACACCGCCGCGCTCGACATGGGCCGGGTGATCGGGCTGGCGACGGCGCAGGGCGGCCCGACCTCCCACACCGCGATCCTGGCGCGCACGCTGGGGCTGCCGGCGATGGTTGCCGGCGGCGCGGCGCTGACCGGGCTGGCGAACGGCACGCTTGCCATCCTCGACGGCCAGTCGGGCCGCCTCTATCTCGAGCCGGCCGAAGGCGACCTCGCCGCCGCCCATGGCTGGATCGAGGAGCAGCGCGTCAAGAAGGCCCAGCAGGAGGAGCGGCGCGGCCTGCCCGCCCGCACCCGCGACGGCCATACGGTCGAGATCGGCGCCAACGTCAACCGGCCGGACCAGGTGCCGGTCGCCCTGTCGCAGGGGGCGGAGGGCGTCGGGCTGATGCGCACCGAGTTCCTGTTCCTGGAGCGCGGCGACGCTCCCGGCGAGGATGAACAGTACGAGACCTACCGCGCCATGCTGGAGGCGCTGGACGGCCGCCCGCTGATCGTCCGCGCGCTCGACATCGGCGGCGACAAGCAGGTGCCGCACCTGCATCTGCCGCACGAGGAGAACCCCTTCCTCGGCGTGCGCGGCGCCCGGCTGCTGCTGCGCCGGCCCGAACTGCTGGAGCCGCAGCTGCGCGCCCTCTACCGCGCCGCCAGCCATGCCCGCGAGGGGGCGCTGTCGATCATGTTCCCGATGATCACCACGCTGCGCGAGATCGAGGCGCTGCGCGCCGCCTGCGACCGCATCCGGACGGACTTGAACGCCCCGGCGGTGCCGCTCGGCATCATGGTCGAGGTGCCGGCCGCCGCCATCCAGGCCGACGTCCTGGCCCGCCATGTCGATTTCTTCTCGATCGGCACCAACGACCTGACGCAATACGCGCTGGCGGTCGACCGCCAGCATCCCGAGCTGGCGGCGGAGGCCGACAGCCTGCACCCGTCGGTGCTGCGCCTGATCCGCATGACGGTGGACGGGGCCGCCAAGCATGGCCGTTGGGTCGGCGTCTGCGGCGGCATCGCCGGCGACCCGTTCGGCGCGGCGTTGCTGGCCGGCCTCGGCGTGCGCGAGCTGTCGATGACCCCGCGCGACATCCCCGGCGTCAAGGACCGCCTGCGCGACAGCGACCTTTCCGGCCTGCGGGCGTTGGCGCTCCGCGCCGTCGACTGCGAATCCTCCGACGAGGTGCGGGCGCTGGACGGGGGGGCGTCATGACCGGCGAACCAGTCGGGACCAGACCCGTCGTCACCGTCACGCTGAACCCGGCGATCGACCAGACCATCACGGTCGACGCGCTGAAGCCGGGCAGCGTCCACCGCGCGAAGGCGGTGCGCCACAATGCCGGCGGCAAGGGGGTGAACGTCGCCAGCTGCCTCGCCGACTGGGGTACGCCGGTCGTCGCCACCGGCCTGCTCGGCACCGGCAACGCCGCCCCCTTCGAGGCGCTGTTCGCCGCCAAGGGCATCGCCGACGCCTTCCTGCGGCTGCCGGGCGAGACGCGCGTCAACATCAAGATCGCCGACCTCGCCGCCAACGACACCACCGACATCAACCTGCCCGGCCTGAGCGCCGACGCCGATGCGGTGCGCCGCGTGCGCGAGACGGTGCTCGGGCTGGTGGAGCCGGGGGTGCCGGTCCTGCTGGCCGGCAGCCTGCCCGACGGGGTGCCGGCCGACGCCTACGCCACGCTGACCGCCGAGCTGACGGCGGCCGGCTGCCGCGTCGTGCTGGACAGCAGCGGGGCACCGCTGGCGGCAGCGCTGGCCTCCACCGGCGCGCTGCCCTACTGCATCAAGCCGAACCGCCACGAGTTGGAGGATTGGGCCGGCCGGCCGCTGCCGACCGACGCCGACCTTCTCGACGCGGCGCGCGAACTGCACCGGCGCGGCGTGGCGGTGGTGGTGGTCTCGCTGGGGGCGGACGGCGCGCTGTTCGTCGGCGCCGGGGGCGCACTGCACGGCAGGCTGCCGCCGGTCGCGGCGCTGAGCACGGTCGGGGCGGGCGACGCGATGGTCGCCGGCCTTATCGCCGGTTTTCAGCAGGGCGGCGGCCAACAAGGCGATGGGCTGGAGACGGTGGCGCGGCTGTCGGTCGCCTTCGCCGCCGCCAAGCTCGGCCGGTTCGGCCCGAACCTGCCCGATGCGGCGACGGTGCGGGCGCTGGCCGCCCAGGTGGCGCTCAGCACGCTTGCCTGACCAGGGCATCGGAAGACAAGCAACACAGTGACAGGGGCGGGCGCAGACCCGCCAGGAGGAAACCATGGCGAACCTGTTGGCAGTGATCGCGGCGGGCGATCTCACCACCCAGGCCGTGCTGGCGGCCGAAGCCTTGCGCAAGGCGGCCGCGTCGCTCGGCCACCGCATCCAGGTGGAGATCCGCTCCAGCCTCGGCATCCAATCCCCGCTCGACGCCGCGGCGGTGCCGGCGGCCGACGGGGTGATCCTCGTCGGGAGCGGCGACTTCGACGACGGCCGCTTCGGCGCGCTGAAGCGCACCGCCGCCCCGCTCGACGCCGTGCTGGGCGATGCGCGCGCCGTGCTGGAGGGTGCGCTGGGCGGTGCCACCGCGCCGGCAGCGGCCGGCCCGCGCCGGATCGTCGCCATCACCTCCTGCCCGACCGGCATCGCCCACACCTTCATGGCGGCCGAGGGCATCCAGCAGGCGGCGACCGCGCTGGGCCACAAGGTCAGGGTGGAGACCCAGGGATCCGTCGGTGCGCGCGACACGCTGACCGACGACGAGATCCGCGAGGCCGACATCGTCCTGATCGCCGCCGACACCCAGGTCGACCTGTCGCGCTTCGCCGGCAAGCGGGTGTTCATGAGCGGCACCAAGCCCGCCATCAACGACGGCAAGGCGCTGGTGACGCGCGCGCTGGCCGATGCGACGGTCCAGGACGCTTCCGGCGGGCAGCCCGGCGGCGGCGCGGTGCCGCTGGCCGCTGCGGTCGCCGCCGGCAAGGCGGAGCGCTCGGCCCAGCGCACCGGTCCCTACAAGCACCTGATGACCGGCGTGTCCTTCATGCTGCCCTTCGTGGTGACGGGCGGCCTGCTGATCGCGCTGGCCTTCGCGCTGGGCGGCATCTACGTCTATGAGGAAGCCAACGCCGGGACGCTGGGCTACGCCCTGTTCCAGATCGGTGCCAAGGCCGCCTTCGCCCTGATGGTGCCGGCGCTGGGCGGCTACATCGCCTATTCCATCGCCGACCGGCCCGGCATCGCGCCCGGCATGGTTGGCGGCATGCTGGCCGGCAGCATCGGCGCCGGCTTCCTGGGCGGCATCGTCGCCGGCTTCATCGCCGGCTACGGCACCGCCTTCCTCAACCGGCACATCAGGCTGCACCGCAACCTCGAAGGGCTGAAGCCGGTGCTGATCCTGCCGCTGCTGGGATCGCTGCTGACCGGCCTGATGATGATCTACGTCGTCGGCACGCCGGTCGCCGAGGCGCTCGCCTGGATGAGCGCCTGGCTGAAGGGCATGCAGGGCAGCAGCGCCATCCTGCTCGGCCTGCTGATCGGCGCGATGATGGCCTTCGACATGGGCGGCCCGGTCAACAAGGCGGCCTACGCCTTCTCCACCGGCCTGATCGCCAGCCAGGTCTACACCCCGATGGCCGCCGCCATGGCCGCCGGCATGGTGCCGCCGCTGGGGCTGGCGCTGGCCACCAAGCTGTTCGCCGACCGCTTCACCAACGAGGAGCGCGAGGCCGGCAACGCAGCCGCCGTGCTGGGCATCGCCTTCATCACCGAGGGCGCCATCCCCTTCGCCGCCCGCGATCCGCTGCGCGTCATCCCGGCGCTGATGATCGGCGGCGCGCTGACCGGCGCCATCTCCATGGCGATCGGGGCCGAGCTGAAGGTTCCGCACGGCGGCATCTTCGTCCTGCCCATCCCCAACGCGGTGACGCATCTGCTGGGCTACGTCGTGGCGATCGTCGTGGGAACCGTCGTGACGGCGCTGGCGTTGCGCCTGTTGAAGAAGCCGGCCGCCGCGGCCGCGGTGGCCAAGCCCGCTCCCCAGGGGGCCGGCGCGCACGCCTGATCCGCCCTGCGGCAGCCGATATCCGTCTCCTCCCGGACTTCCCCCTCTTCGCAATTGCGGAGAGGGGGAATTTTTTGAAAATTCCGCGCCAGCTTTTGCCGGCCCGTCCGTGTGAGTGGTCACGACATCGCCAGGAGTGACCGACCCATGCTCGACGAGAAGCCCGATGTGATGCTGGGCAACATGCTGTTGCATGTGAACCTGCTGGCGCTTGGCACGCTGATGACCAAGATGATGGCGGAGATGTTCCGCAAGGCCGACGACCCGGCCGGCAAGGCGGACGAGTGGTTGCGACTGTTCGAGGCGACCGCCGCGCAGATGACCTTCGCCGCCGAGACGCCGGAATGGAGCGACCTGACCGCGCAGGAGTTCCGCGACGTCCTGATGCAGCACATCCACCGCGCCCGCGCCATGGCGCTGGGGCAGGAGTGCGACCCGGCGGCCTACCTGCGCCATCATGGCTGAAAGGGCAGGATTGGGAAGGCTGGGCCGGTCGAAGCCGTGCATTGAACTGACCGAAGTTCCGCAAGAAAAGTAGCAGAACCGCGCAGGAGTCGCCCGGCAGCACCGTACCAACGAACAGACGCGGTGCAGATACCGCGAACACGTTCACAGACGGGGCGGCGACGACCATGGACGGGAACGCGACCAGGCGTACCGACAGCTTGCTGCGTCTTGCGGTCCAGCACCACAATGCCGGACAGACCGAGCGGGCGGAGCGGTTCTACCGCGAAATCCTGCGGATCGACCCGGCGCACGGCGACGCCGCCCATCTGCTCGGCCACATCGTCTTCCAGGATGGGCGGCGGACCGACGCCACCCGGCTGTTCGACACCGCGGCTCGTGCCAACGCGCTGGTCGGCTCCTACCATCTGGCGCTGGGACAGGCGTTGATGGAGGAGGGGCGGGTTCCCGCCGCCCTGGCCGCCGCCCGCCGTGCCCTGACCCTGAACCCCGACGATGCCGACGCGCTGTGCCTGCTGGGGGCCATTGCCGGCAGGCAGGGACGGCCGGCCGTCGCCCTGCGCTGCTACCGTGCCGCGGCACGGCTGGTGCCGGGCGTCGCCGAACCGCGGCTCGGCATGGGCCGTGCGCTGGAGGATCTGCGCCACGCCGACGCCGCGCTGGGCTGCTACCGGCTGGCCGCGCGGATGCGGCCGGACGATGCCGCGGTCCGTATCACGCTGGCCAACGCCCTGCGCCGCTGGGGCCGCCCGGCCGAAGCGGCCGCCGCCTATCGCGAGGCGGTGCGGCTGGGCGCCGGCAATGGTTCGGTCTGGGCCAATCTCGGCGCCACGTTGCAGAGCCTGGGCAAGGCGGCCGAGGCGGAGGCGGCTTACGTCGAGGCGTTGCGCCGCCAGCCCGACCATGCCGAGACCCGCAACAATCTGGGCCTGCTGCTGCATGCGCTGGGCCGCCACGGCGAAGCGCGGGAGCGGTTCCGCGCGGCCTTGGCGCTCGATCCCGGCCATGTCCCGGCCCTGGTCAATCTGGGGCTGGCGGAAGCGGCGCTCGGCCGCTTCGACCGGGCGGAAGCGTGCCAGCGCCGGGCCATCGCCCGCGACCGCCGGCAGGCGGAGGCCTGGAACAATCTGGGCAACGCCTGCAAGGCGCAGGGCCGCCGCGACGAGGCGGAAGCCTGCTGGCATCGCGCATTGGCGCTCAATCCCGGCTTTGCCGACGCGCTCGGCAACCTCGCCGCCGAGCTGTCCGACCGCGAGGCGTTCGCCGACGCGACGGTGCGGCTGAACCGCGCCATTCGGCTGATGCCCGGCCATGCGCCGCTGCATGCCGTGCTGGCCTATGCGCTGAACGGGGCCCAGCAGTCGGCGGAGGCCACGGCGGCCTGCCGCCGGGCGCTGACGCTGGCGCCGTCGCTGGCCGACCCGCTTTGCACCCTGGGGCTGGCCGAACAGCGCCAGGGCCGTGCCGATGCCGGACGCTGGTTCGACCGTGCCGTGGCATCCGCCCCCAACCATGCGTTGGCCCGCTTCAACCGCGGCCTGCTGTCACTGGAGCGCGGCGCGCTGAGCGATGGCTGGGCCGACTATGCCTTCCGCTTCAAGGCCGGGCGCGTCCGGCCGGAGCGCCGCTTCACCATTCCCGAATGGACGGGCGAGCCGCTGGACGGCAAGCGCCTGTTCGTCTGGCGCGAGCAGGGGGTGGGGGACGAGTTCCTGTTCGCCTCCTGCTATCCCGACCTGATCAGGATGGCGGGGACGGTGGTGGTCGAATGCGACCGCCGGCTTGTGCCGCTGTTCGCCCGCTCCTTTCCCAAGGCCATGGTGCGCGCCGAGCAACCGCCCTGCGGCCTGACCGAGCTGGAGACGATCGGCTGCGACTATCACATTGCGGCGGGATCGGTGCCGCGCCTGCTGCGCGAGCGGCTGTCGGCCTTCCCGGCCCGCTCCAGCTGGCTGTTCGCCGACGGCAACCGCGTCGCCGACTGGCGCGAGCGGCTGGACGGTGCTGGCGACGACCTGCGCGTCGGCATCAGCTGGCGCAGCCAGCTGATGACCGCCGAGCGCCGCGGCGCCTATCTGCCGCTGGAGGATTGGGGCCCGGTCTTCGCCGTTCCCGGCGTCGCCTTCGTGAATTTGCAGTATGACGACTGCCGCGCCGAGATCCTGGCGGCGGAGCGCCGCTTCGGCCAGCCGATCTATGGCTGGAACGGGCTGGATCTGCGCGACGATTTCGCGGAGACGGCGGCGCTGGTCTCCGCGCTCGACCTCGTCATCGCGCCCGCGAATTCGGTGGCGGAACTGGCCGGCGCGCTGGGCGTGCCGGTCTGGCGCTTCGGCAGCCGCGACTGGACCCAGCTCGGCACCGGCGGACGTCCCTGGTATCCGTCGATGCGGATATTCCAGCCGCTGGCCGGTCAGGAGCTGAGCCATGCGCTGGAGCGCATCGCGGCAGAGCTGCGGCGGGTGGCGGGGGCTGTTTGAGGAGCGGCTGCGAATGCCCCCTCCCTAGCTCTCCCCCGCGTTCCGCGGGAGAGGGAACCTACATCAGCCGGGGCGGCTGATCACCATCCTCGTCGAAGCCCTGCCCGGACGGCGGCAGGCGGAAGGCCGCTGCGAAGATGCGGTCGGCGAGGCCGGGCGGCGGGCGGTCCGTTGCGCGGCCGGGCGCCAGTTCCCCCAGCGCCAGTTCCATCGTCACCATCTCGTCCAGCATCGCCTGGGCCTTGAGCGAACGCACGAGCAGGCGCCGCGCGTCCCGGGCAGCCGGGGCTGGCCAGAGGGCGAGGTCGCCTCCGTAGCGATCGAGCTGGTCGCGAAACTCCTCATCCGTCATCGAATGAATCCCTGGCGGCCTGCGCACTGGCGCGCAGCAGCAATCTGAGCTGTTGGCGAGCACGCTTCAATAGGGACTCTACCGCACCGATGCTGATTTGCATAACGGCCGCGATGTCTGCATTGCTTAAATTTTCGTAATAAAACAGCGTCACCGCGGCGCGCTGCTGCGGCGTCAGCCGGTTCTGGGCATCGGCCAGCCGGGCCGCGACCTGCCGGCGGTGGATGGTGCTGACCGCGTCGGGCGCGCCGTCCGACGGCTCCGCCACGGTATCCAGATCCTGGCCGACCGGCCGGCGCTTGTGGTCGATGCAGCGGTTCAGCACCACCCGGTAGAGCCAGGTGGTGAAACGGGCGCCGCCGTCGTCGCTCCATTGGGCGCGGCGCTGCCACACCTGGAGGAAGGCATCCTGGACGACATCCTCCGCCTCCGCCTCGTTGCCGGTCAGGCGGCGGGCGAGCGCATAGGTGCGCTTCAGGTGGCGATGCACCAGCCGGCGGTAGGCCGCCTGGCTGCCGGACCGGATTTGCGCCATCAGCGCCTCGTCCGGTTCCTCGTCCATGGGGATGAAGACACCGGCGGCCGGATCGCGGGTCAGGTCGCCGGACATGCCGTGTCCGTGGGCGGCCTGTGCAAGGCCCGCCTTCCCGCAATCCTCCGGCCGCCCCCGCTTCTCAAGCCGAGAGTCCGCCATGAGCATGATCCATCGTTCTCCCGACGACGGATGCATGCGGCCCTTTGGCCGGAACACCGACGGCAGTGGACGGCCCGCCGCGTTCTGCGGCGATGGCCTGCCAGGCCTTCAGCATGAAGGACGTCTGGCGGATAAGGGACTCGCAGGCAGCCACCGGATCCTTCCGGCTGGCGGCGGCGCCGGCCTCGGCGATCAGGCGGCGGTAGAACTGCCTGAGCGTCTGGGCGACATCCTCATATTTGTCGAAAATCAGAATGGAATCAAGGCCGGCGAACACCATGACGGCACGCTGGATGGCCGCATGGTGTTCTTCGAACCGGCGGGCCGCGGCGGCGTCGCGGGCGACGTGCAGATGGGTCATCGCCCGCTCGTACAGCCGCACCACGGCGACCAGCGGCGGCACCGCGCTGTTGGCGACGGCATAGGCGTTGAGGGCTTTCGAATAGGCTGAGTTGCGCATGGCGCCATGTCCTCGTGATGGGATGAGCCCTGCTTGGGTGGGCCTGATCGGGGCTTCGGGTGGGATTGCCGGCGGCCGATCCGAACCGGTCAGTCGTCGTCGTCCTCGCTGTAGGTCAGCTGTTGCAGCAGCAGGGCTGCCGTCTCGGCGGCGGCCTCCAGCCGGGCGTAATAGGCGGTGAGCGTGGAGCGGTAGGTTTCCGCCTTGGTGCGGATGTCGTCGGACCGGCTTTGCAGCGTGGTGTCCTGGGCTTCCAGGTCGTCGATCGCGGTCGCGAGGTCGCTGTCGTAATCGTCGGCGGCCGAATCGATTGCGCTGAACAGCTTGTCGGCCAGCCCTTGCGAGAAATCGACGTCGACGCTGCCGCTGCTGCCGGTATAGACCAGGACGATGCCGGCATAGGCGGTGCCCTCGGCGCCGATGATACGGTTGCCGCTGACCGTGAACAGGCTGCTGTCGCCGCCGACCGATGCGGAACTGAGCGTCCCGTCCTCGCCCCTCTCGATGTCGAGCGTGAAGGACAGCGACGACTGGCTGCTTTCGTAGCGCAGCAGCGACATCTGGCTCGACGACGACGTCATGTTGAGGCCGAGCAGCTGCTTCACCGCGTCGATGTCGGTGCTGAGGATGCTGTTCAGCGTGTCCTCGTCCAGCTCCAGATTGTTGGAGCTGTCGAAGGTGATGCCGAGCGAGGCCATCGACAGCACGGTGCCGTCGTCGGCGGTGATCGAGGTGTTCAGCGCGCTTGATACCGACTGGGTGATCTGGCGCAGCAGGGTGTCGGCGAACAGGGTGGCGTCGTCGCTCGCCGTTCCGCTCGAGGTGGTGGACTGCTGCGAGACCACGAAGTCGCGATAGGCGTTGTAGGCGTCGACGAAATCGGTGATCGCCGTCTTGATCGACGACAGGTCGGTCGAAACCTCCATGGAGATCGCGGTGTCGGGGCTGGCGCTGTACAGGTTCAGCGTCACGCCGTCGAGCGCAT
Organism: Azospirillum thiophilum; assembly: GCF_001305595.1. Taxonomy (NCBI): domain Bacteria; kingdom Pseudomonadati; phylum Pseudomonadota; class Alphaproteobacteria; order Rhodospirillales; family Azospirillaceae; genus Azospirillum; species Azospirillum thiophilum. The sequence continues at coordinate 65,340 of NZ_CP012402.1, read as the reverse complement.
CGGTGATGGTGTTGGAGCTGCGGGTGATGGTGACGCCGTCGATCTCGACGATGGCGTCCTGCGCCGCGACCAGCTCGTTCTTGACCGCGCCGTCGCCGTCGGTGAGGCCGAGCGAGGACAGCACCCCGTCGCCGCCGTCGGTCAGCAAGATTTCCTCGCCCGTGTTGTTGGCGGTCAGGATCAGCTGATAGCTGCTGTCGCTGACCTGCACGATGCTGGCGGTGACGCCGCTGGTCGATTTCTGCGCGTTGATGGCGTCGCGCAGGTCGGTCAGGCTGTCGTCGCTGTCCATGTCGATCGACACCGCGGTGCCGTCGGCCGCCTGGAGCGTGAAGCTGCCGGAATAGCCCAGCGCGTCGGTCTTGCTGCCGGTGCCGTCGCCCGAGATCTTGTGCTTGGTGGCCACCTGCTGGACCACCACCGAGTAGGTGCCCAGTTCCGTATCGTCGTCCACCGTGGCGCTGAACACGTCGTCGTCGCCGATATAGGCGGTGCGCTGGCCGAACAGGTTGTTCGACGCGCCGGTCGAGGTGGTGCGGTTGCGCAGGCCGTCCAGCGAGTCGTTCACCGTCTGCAGCAGATCCTGCAGATCGGTGTAGGCGGTGATCTTGGCCTCGTTCGTGGTGATCTTGGCGTCGATCCGGTCCGCCTTGGTCAGGCGCGCGTTGACCTTCGCCTCGATCAGCGTCGAGTAATCGATGCCGGTGCCGGAACCGCTGGAGGTCAGCGCCGTATAGCCGGAGCTCGCTGCCGTCGTGGTCGTGGTGGTCGATGTGGTGGAACTGACGGTGGTCATGGCGGCTGTGATCCCCCCAAAGCTCCCCCGTTGCCGGCCGCCGGTGCGGCGGCAGGCTGCGGAAGAGATGCGCGGCCGGAGAAACGGCCGGCGGCCGGTGGCGCCCCGCGCATGTGTGACGCTGTGCGGAGCGCTCCGGACCGGCGGCGGGCGAACCGTCAGCGGAGAAGGGAGAGCAGATTCTCGGGCATCGAGTTCGCCTGGGAGAGGACGGCGATCGCCGCCTGCGTCAGCACCTTTTCCGACGCGAGCTGCGACTGCTGTGCCGCGACGTCGACGTCCATGATGGCGGACTGCGCCGCCTCGGTGTTCTCGATGGTGGTGCTGATCATGTCGCTGCGGAACTCGAAGCGCGAGATCAGCGCGCCGACGTCGGCGCGGGCGTCGGACAGGGTGGTGACCGCGGCGTCGAGCGCGGTCAGCGCGGCGGCGGCGGTGGCCGAGGTGCCGACGTCGAGCGTGTTGATGCCGAGCCCGGTGGTGGTCACGTCGTCGATGGTGACGGTGATGCTGTCGGTCGCCGTCGTGCCGACGCGGAAGCCGACGCCGGACGCCCATTGCTCGGTGCCGTCGAGCAGCGATTCGTCGTTGAAGCGGGTGCCGGAGGCGATGCCGTCGATTTCGTCCTGCAGCTGCTGGAACTCGGCGTCCAGATAATCGCGCTCGGTGTCGGTGACCGAGCCGGACAGCGACTGGGTCGCCAGCGAGCGCATGCGCTGCACGATGTCGGAGATGCTGGACATGCCGCCGTCCGCGGTCTGCAGGATCGACGACCCGTGCGAGGCGTTGGTCGCCGCCTGGTTCAGCACGGTGATGTCCGATTGCAGCGAGGTGCCGACGGCAAGACCCGCCGCGTCGTCCGAAGCCTTGGTGATGCGCGAGCCGCTGGCGATCTTGGACACCGAATCCGACTGGTTCTCGGAATTGATGTTGAGATAGCGAAGGGCCGAATTGGATGCCGTGTTGGTCGTGATGGCGGGCATGATCTGGTCTCCTGATCGAACCGGGGCCGTTTCGGCGACCCTCACTGGGACTCACGGGGGACGCGGCGAAAACTGGCGGGCTTTTTCGGTTGGCTTGGCGCTTTTTCGCGCATGGCCGGCACCCCTGCCGGCGGAAGAGAAAACCCGAGCCCTTACAGGTACTTGTTCACAGGTACTTGGACAGGTTGTTCTCTTCGAGGATCTTCATCAGGCTCATGGTCGCCTCGAGCGACGCCTGGAGCTGCGACAGCTTGGTCGTCGATTCCGCCAGATCGACGCTGCGGATGTCGTCCACCTGGGTCTGCAGCACCAGCTGTTCGTCGACATGGCGGTCGATGGTGTTCTCCAGCGAGGAGCTGGCGGCGCCCAGCTTGGCCTGGGTGATGGTCAGGCCGTCGGTCGCGTCCGACGCCAGTCCGGTCGCTTCGGCGAGCAGGTCGTCGTCGACCGGGTCGGTCGACATGTTGGCGATCAGGCTGAAGGCGCGCAGGGCCTTCTCGAAGGCCGGGTCGTCGGCGGTGACGCCGTAGGACAGCACGAAATCATCGGCCGCCTGGAAATGCGCGACCGTGGAGTCGCCCTGGTAATAGCCGGTGTCGGCGCTCGACGGGTAGGTTGCGGCGGTGTAGCTGTCGAGATCGACCGCCGTCTGGTCGGTGCGCCCGCCGCCGAACAGGTAGCGGCCGTCCTGCTGGGTGTTCATCAGCCCGGCAAGCTCCTCCATCAGCTGGCCGGCCTCCGCCACCACCCCTTCCACCCCGGCGGCGTTGTCGCCCTGAAGCCCGGTGATCAGCGAACTGAGGCGGGAGGTCAGGTCGGCCATGCTGCCGACCGCATCGTACATCGACTGGATGCGGCCGTTCACGACCTCGCCCTCGTCGATGTACTGCTCCAGCCGGCGGTAGTGGCTTTCCAGATTGACCAGCCGGCTGCTGTCGGTGGCGATGCCCTTGTAATCGGTGGAGTTCAGGCCGGACGCCGACCGGACCTGTTCGGCCGCCACCTGGGCTTCGGCCTTCATCATGTACTGGACGAGCGTGTTCTGATGGTTGTAGGTCGCGACCCGTTCCATCGCGGTCTCCTTTACTGAACCATGTCGAGCGCCGTGTCGAACATCTCCTGCAACGCCTTCATGACCGCGGCTGCGGCCTCGTAGGCGGATTGCAGGGTGGAGATCGCAGCGGTCTCCTCGTCGACGTTGACGCCGCTCTGGGACGAGAAGGTCGTTTCCAGGCTGCTGGTGTAGGTTTCCTGGCTTTCCAGCGTGCTGGCCGCCGTGTCGGAGAGCGTGGCGGCCCCCTGGATCACGGCGCCGGCATAGCCGGCGAAGGTGGTGCTGCGCGCGCTGAGGCCGCCTGCGGCATCGAAGCTGCGGCTGGTCGAGAAGGCCGTGGACAGCGCGCTGGCGATCGAGCCTTCGCCGCTGGTCAGCGCGGTGTCGCCGGCGGTCAGCCCGCTGGCCGAGGACAGGGCGCCGGTGGCGAGCAGGCTGCTGTCCGCCGAGATGCGGGACGCGACGTCGATGTCGGATGCGCCGGTGCCGGTCAGCAGGTCGTTCAGGCCATAGGCGTCGGAGAAGCTGCCGGTCGTCCCGTCATTGGCGTCGCCGCCCAGCGCGATTCCGTTGCCCGTGCTGTCGGCAGAGATCACCAGCTTGCCGTCGGCGGAGATCGAGGCGGACGCACTGCTCATCGTGTTGATGGCGTCGACCACGTCCTGCAGCGTCGACATGGTCGACAGGTCGATGTCCAGCACCTCGGCCGCGGTGCCGCTGCTGTCGGTGACGGCGACGCGCAGCGTGCCGCTCGTCACCTTCAGCGCGTCGCTGGCGGAGACCGTCTCGGTTCCGGTCAGGGTCTGCGGCGCCGGATAGGAGGTGCCCTGGTTCTGGATGGTGTTCAGCGTGTCGATCAGCGAGGTCGCCAGCTCGTCCAGCCCCGCCTGCTGGGCCGGCAGGTCGGTGTCGCGCAGCTGCACCAGGGCGCCCAGCGAACCGCCCAGCGAGGAGCCGGTGACGTCGACCCCGTTCAGCATGATGCCGTTGAAGCCGCTGGTGCCGGTGGAGCTGTAGACCGTGTCGGCGCTGACCGAGGCCGCCGGCGTGTATGAGAGTTCATGCACCGAGCTGTCGAGCAGCGACTTGCCCGACGCGGTGGAGATGCGCATCAGCCCGCTGTCGTCGACCTGATAGGTGACGTCGATGTTTTCGGCGAGGCTCTTCAGCGCGGTGTTGCGCTGGTCCTCCAGGTCGGTGACGTTCTGGCCCAGCGCCTTGCCCTTGACGATCCGGTCGTTCAGGTCGTCGATGCCGTTCAGCGTCTCGTTGATGGTGTCGACGGTGGTGGCGATCTCGTCGTCGGCCTGGTTGCGCAGCGACTGGATGGTCGAGGAGGTGGTGCGCAGCGTCTCGGCCAGGTCGGACAGATCCTGGACGGTGGCGGCCTTGGCGCTGCCGCTTTCCGGCGAAGTGGCGAGCGTGCCCAGCGTGTCGGCCAGAGCGTCGATCATCGATCCGATGTCGGTGCCGGTGCTGTCGTCGCCGCTGACGCTGCCGAAGGCCGACTGCATCTGGTCGAGGTAGGTGCTCCGCGTCTCGGCATAGCCGAGATCCGACTGCGCCCCGACCAGCGTCTTCAGCAGATAGCGGTCGACGTTGCTGGACACCGAGGTGACGTCGACGCTGGAGACGGTGGTTCCGGTGTCGCGGGTGACGTTGGAGGCGGTCTTGCGGGTGTAGCCGTCGGTGCCGGCATTGGCGACGTTGGAGGAGGCGACGGCGATCCCGACCTCGGACGTGCGCAGCGCCGACGTGGCGATGGAACTTGCAACGCGAAGCGACATGGCGCGTCCCCTTCCTCCTGCGGTTCGTTCAGACCGTCAGGCCGACGGCATGGCCGGTGGTGCGCGTCGCCACACGTGCGCCATAGCGCGCACCCGGGCCGCAGGCGACGCCATAGACGCCGGCCGGCGCGGTGGAGGCGGCGCGCAGCGCGGCGCCGATGGCGTTCTGCCGGGCGCGGTGGACCTTGATCTGCGCCTCGATCACCCGCATGCGGGCAGCCAGCGTCGGCAGCACCTGTTCGGCGGCGGCCTTGGCGGCGCTGCGCACGCCGGGGGCGACGCGCTTGCTGCGGACCTGGGACAGGGCGTCGGCAAGCCGGTCCTTCCAGGCCATCAGCAGCGTCTGCATGTCGCCCGCCGCCAGCAGCGCATCGCGCGGCCGGCCTTCGCGCACCGCCGTTTCCGCCCGTGCCGCGGCGCGGTCGAGGTCGGCGACGAAGCCTTCCAGCACCTCGACCGCATCGACGCGCAGGAAGATCGATTGGGGGGCCGGATCGGCGGTCGCCACGGCCGCCACCAGCGTTCCCGCCTTTTTCGGGGCCGGCTTTGGGGGGGCCGGCTTGCGCAGGGTCTGCTTGAGCGCCATGGCGTTGCTCCGGGGGTTGCCGGGAATTGCCCGGGATTTGGATGTCAGGTTCCACGGCGGGTGGAGGGAAAGCTGGCGCGGATTTTTGCGGCGCGGCGGCTTTCGGGCCTACCGCTTGGTCGCCATGGCGCGGCCATAGGCGTTGATCGCCGCATTGGCGGCCCGGCCGCGGTTGATGCGCAGGGCGAACGCGCGTTTTTCCGCGCCGAGCCGGTCGATCAGCGCGATCAGGTCGTCGGCCAGCGCCAGCCTTTCGTTTCGCGTGCTGGGCCGGGCCAGCAGCGACCGGGCCTGTGCGACCAGCCGCCGGTGGTCCAGCAACAGGGCGTCGGCGGTGGCGAGGGACTGGCTCTCCGCCGGCGATGGGGCGGATGGCGGGGTGGCCGGCGGGGATGGTGGGGATGCATGCCGCCGCATGGCGTCACCGCTTCATCGAGATCAGCGTGTCCAGCATGTCCTGTGCCGTCGTCATCACCTTGGACGCGGCGGAATAGGCCTGCTGGGCGACGATCATCCGGCTGAACTCGTCGGTCAGCTCGACGGTGGAGCTTTCCAGCGACCCCGCCTCGATGTCGCCGGCCTTGCCGTCGCCGGCGGTGCGCAGCTGGTAATTGCCGGATTCGTAGGTCTGGGTGAAGGTGGTGCCGCTCTCGCTGTCCAGCCCGTCGGCGTTGGCGAAGGTGGCGATCGGGATCTGGTAGATCGCCCGCGTCTCGCCATTGTCGAAGGTGGCGCGCACCACGCCGCTGCCGTCGATGGTGGTTCCGGTCAGGGTGCCCGGCTCGTAGCCGTTCTGGGTCGCGGTCCAGTCGCCGATGTCGGGATCGCTCTCGCCGGATGCGTATTGCGTCAGCCCGTCGGTGCCGTCGGCGGTGCCGAGGTCGAGCGAGACGGTGCTGTCGCTGGCGCCGGTGGTCCAGCCGCCGACCGAGTAGGAGATCGCCGAGGGATCGACCGCCGTGCCGTTCTGGCTGGCGCTGGCCAGCGAGCCGTCGCTGTTGAAGGTGATGTCGATCGGGAAGCCGGAGATCGTGCCGGTGGTGGCGGTGCTGTCCGACGAGCTGACCGGGTCGGATGCGTCGAGCGACCAGCTGTTGTCGCCGGTCTTGGTCCAGGTCAGCGTCACCGAATGGCTGTTGCCCAGCGCGTCGAACATCTCGATGTCGGTGGTGAAGTCGTCGCCGGTCTCGGCATCGGACGGCAGGTTGGCTTCGAGGCTCTCCGTCGTGGTGGCCTTGGGCGTGCCCTTGATGTTGGAGAGGTTGATCGCCTCCAGGCTGTCGACCGAGGTCTTGTTGCTGGCCCCGACCGTGCCGTCGTCGGCGAGCTTCCAGCCATAGAGGTAGTAATCCTCCGAATTCACCAGATACCCGTCGGAATCGGCGCTGAAGGAGCCGTTGCGGGTGAAGTAGGTTCCGCCGTCCGCCGTCTCGTTCGACACCACGAAGAAACCCTCGCCGTTCACCGCCAGGTTGGTGGTGACGCTGGAGGTCTGGATCTCGCCCTGGCTGTTGATGTTGCGGGTGTTCGACGCGATGACGCCGCCGACCTGCTCGTCGACCGTGGTCGTCTTGTTGATGTAGGAGGTGAATTCGGTGACCGTGCCCTTGAAGCCGGTGGTGCTGGTGTTGGCGATGTTGCTGGAGATGCTGGCGAGCGCCTTGCTCTGGGCGGTCAGCCCGGAGGTGGCGCTGTACATGGCGCTGGTGATGCTCATCGCTGCACCTGTCGTCTGGAATTCCGGGGATAAGGCGGGGGAGGGAAGGGTCAGGACACCGACAGGACGTCGTCGGCCGACACGCTGACGCCGCCGACGCTGAGGACCGCGGTGCCGGACGAGCTGTCGACCGAGGTCACCGTGCCCTTGAAGCGCGTGGTGGTGTCGATGGCCTTGCCGCTGGCATCGAGCGCGGTCACGCTCAGCGTGTAGGTGCCGCTGCTGTAGCTCTGCCCGTCGGTGCCGACGCCGTCCCAGGTCACTTCATGGGTGCCGGCGGCGGTGGAGGAGCTGGTGTCGCTGTAGACGGTGTTGCCGCTGGAATCGGTGATGGTCAGCTTCACCGAGGAGGCGGCCGTATCCATGTCGTATTCCCAGGTCGCCTCGCCGTCCTGCAGCGGGGTGGTGGCGCCTTCGGCCTCGACGGTCTTGCCGTAATAGCTGATGGCGCTGCTGCCGGAGCCGAGCGTGGAGCTGGAGAGCTCCGACACCGTGCTGTTCAGCTCGTCCAGCTTGTCGTTGGTCGACATCTGCTGTTCCAGCGAAGAGAGCTGGACGATCTGGGTGGTGAAGGTGGTGGTGTCCACCGGATTGGTGGGATCCTGGACTTCCAGCTGCTTCAGCAGCAATGTCAGGAATGTTTCGTAACTGTCGCTCACACTCGACGACGAACTGCTCGATGACGAGGAGGACGTCGTGGTCGTCGAGGACGTGGAACTGACCGAATCCACCAGCATCGCCTTCTCCACCCAATCGCGGCCCGTTCGCGGAATCCGGACGGGATCCCGCGGCGGTTCAGGCCGGTGTCGTTCTGGGATGGGCGGCAGGCAGGCGCCGCCCCAATCGTTCTGTGGCTATCCACGGAACGGCGGGCGAAAGCTGGCGCAGATTTTTCGGAAAAGAAGCGCGGACATAAAAAGCCCCGGCCGGAGGGGGATCCGGCCGGGGCGACGAGGCAGTGGAGACGACGATGACGGCGGAGGAAAGCGGTTACGAAGCGCGGCGCAACCCGGCCTGAACGGGGGAGGAGACCGGGACGGCGACGCTTTGGCCGGTGGGAGCGGGGAAGGAGATAACCGCGGGGCGGTCGCCGGTCCGCAGGGCATCCGCCGGCTCGCGCCGGTTCAGCAGCCACTGGTAGGCGGCGGCGATGGCGACGCGGTCGCGGCCTTCCGATGGCAGGATGCGCAGTCCCGCCGTTTCCCCGGCCGCGCCGCCGTTGCGGCGGACCGCATCGCACAGCGCGTGGCCGAGTTGCAGGTCCGACACCAGCACCGCGCTGGACCCGGCCAGGGCCAGGACCGACGCCAGCGCCCCGAGATGGGAGGCGGGCAGGGGGGAGCCGCCGACCTCCCGCAGATCGAGGAACAGGCTGCGGCCAGTGCCGGCACCGGACAGCGCGTTGCGTAGAGTGCCGAGCCATGCGGAGGGGGCGGCGTGGCGAAGGCCGGTGCAGGCAACGGCGTGGAGACCCCAGTCGGTGGCTGCGACGGTGATGTCCTTCATGGTCTTCCCCTTGTCCTTGACCCGGCTCCGTCCCCTGTCGCCCCCGTCCGGCTTCGGGGCCGGTCAGGGCCGGCGGGGCGGCTCTGTCGGAAGAATATAGGCTAGATTCCTAACAATCCGTATAGGAAACGAGTTTCGGGGCTGTAATCCGCATTCCGGTTTCAGCATCCGATCGGCCGTCCGGCCGCGGCACATTTCAGCAGCAAAGCCGACGGACACCATTGCGGGCCGCCGATGTCGCGCTGGTAACGCTGGACCGCTGTGGCGATCCGGCCCAGACCCTCGCGCTCGGCCCAGAACAGCAGCCCGCCGCGCCAGGACGGGAAGCCGTAGCCGTGCAGCCAGATGGCGTCGATGTCGACCGGGCGGGCGGCGATGCCCTCTTCCAGGATCTTCGCCGCTTCGTTCACCATAACATAGAGGCAGCGGTCCCGCACCTCGTCGTCGCCGACAAGGCGCGGCGCGATGCCGCGGCGGCTGCGATCCGCGGCGATCAGCGCCGCCAGCTCCGGGTCGGGGAGCGGCTTGCGGCTGCCGGGCTCGTAGCGATAGACGCCGGCCCCGGTCTTCTGGCCGTAGCGGCCGCGTTCGGCCAGCACATCCAGCCAGTCGGGCGCCTCGGCCTCCGGGTCACCGGCCGTGCGCCGCTCCTCGCGGATGCGCCAGCCGACATCGATGCCGGCGAGGTCGGTCATCGCGAAATGGCCGAGCGGGAAACCGAACCCGGTCAGCACGCGGTCGACCTGTTCGGGGCTGGCGCCGGCCTCGACCAGCGCCATTGCCTCGCGCCCGCGCTGGCGCAGGATGCGGTTGCCGACGAAGCCGTCGCAGACGCCGACCGCCACCCCGACCTTGCCGATCCGGCGGGCCAGCGCCATCGCCGTGGCCAGCACGATGTCGGAGGTTTGGGCGCCGCGGACCACCTCGAGCAGGCGCATGATCGTGGCCGGGCTGAAGAAATGCAGGCCCAGCACGTCCTGCGGCCGGCCGGTCGCCGCCGCGATGGCGTCCACGTCCAGCGTCGAGCTGTTGGTGGCGAGGATCGCGCCCGGCTTGCAGACGCCATCCAGCTTGCGGAAGACGGCCTGCTTGACCGCCATGCTCTCGAACGCCGCCTCGACCACCAGATCGGCACCGGCGAGGTCGCCATGGGACAGGGTCGGCCGGATGAGCGCCATCCGCTCCCCGACCTGCGCGAGGGTCAGCCGGCCCTTGCCGGCGCTGGCCTCGTAGCTGCGCCGGATGGTGGCGATGCCGCGGTCCAGCGCCTCCTGCGACAGGTCCAGCAGCGTCACCGGGATGCCGGCATTGGCAAAGCACATGGCGATGCCGCCGCCCATGGTGCCGGCCCCGACCACACCGGCCTCGCGGATGTCGCGGGTCGGCGTGCCGGCGGGCAGGCCGGGCACCTTGGCCACCTCGCGCTCGGCGAAGAAGGCGTGGATCAGGCCGGCGCGCTGGGGCGAGTCCATGCAGTCCCGGAACAGCGCCCGTTCGCGCGCCATGCCGTCGGCGAAGGGCAGGGTGACGGCGGCCTCCACCGCATCGACGATCCGATGGGGCGAGACCAGATGCGGCAGCCGCCTTGCCAGCTCCGCCCGGCGTTCGATGAACAGGGCGGGATCGGTCTCGGCGATGCGGTCGTTTCGGGCGCTGACCGGCAGCGGGGTCCGCTTCTCCGCCGCCAGTCGCCCGGCGGCGCACAGGCCGGCTTCCAGCGGCGAGCCGCGCTCTTCCACCGCATCGACGAGGCCGAGCGCCAGCGCCTCCTCCGCGCCGACCGGCTCGCCCGACAGGATCAGGTCGAGCGCCTTGGCGGCACCGACCAGCCGCGGCAACCGCTGCGTCCCGCCGGCCCCGGGCAGCAGGCCCAGCTTGACCTCCGGCAGGCCGAGCCTCGCTCCCGTCAGCGCGACGCGGACATGGCAGGCCAGCGCCAACTCCAGCCCGCCGCCGAGCGCGCTACCGTGGAGGACGGCGATCACCGGCTTGGTTGCGGCATCGAAGCGGGCGACCAGTTCCGGCAGGGTCGGCGGGGCCGACGGCTTGCCGAACTCCCGGATGTCGGCCCCGGCCATGAAGGTCCGCCCGGTGCAGACCAGCAGCAGCATGTCGGACTCCGCATCGTCGAGCCCGGCCGCCAGCGCCGCCGCCAGCCCGCTGCGCACGCCATGGCCAAGCGCATTCACCGGCGGGTTGTCGACGGTGATGACACCGACGCGACCCCGGCGCGCATAGTGGACGGGTGTGGCGGGAACCGCCTCGCTCTGGGCCGGCGACGGCATCGATGGTCTCCGAAAGGCCTGCAATCCGGGCCGGTCGGCCCGCGGGCAGCCACTCTAGCAGACCAACCGCCGGGAAGCTGGTTCCGCTGTGCGGAGATCCGTTCGCCCGGCCGCTTCAACTGGCCGCGTCACCCGGCCGCTTCACTGCGGTGCAGAGATCCGCATGACGAGGCCGGTCGGCTTGTCGGTGGCGCCGAAGGGGCCGGGGACCTTGTTGGCGACCGGGGGCAGCGTCTTCAGATAGCTGGCGATGGCGTGGGCGTCCTCGTCGCTCAGCGCGGCGAAGGACATCCAGGGCATGGACGGCGCCAGCATCCGCCCGTCCGGCCGCTTGCCGGTGCGGATGGCGGTGACGATCTGCTCCTCGGTCCAGCCGCCGATCCCGGTTTCCATGTCCGGCGTCAGGTTGGAGCCGTGGAAGACGCCGAGGCCGGGGATCTCGAAGCCGACGTCGGACCCGCCCAGCATGCGCGCCATGTCGGGCTTGCCCAGCAGATGGCCGGGGGTGTGGCAGTCGCCGCAGCTGATGACGGTGACGAGATATTTGCCGCGGGCGACCGCGTCCTTGGCGGTGCCGTCCGCACTGGCGGGCATGGCGGCCGGGATGGAGACGGCGGCAGAGAGAAGCAGGGCGGCGATGGTCTGGCGGATCATGGAAGAGTGCTCCGAACGAATGGCTGTTTGTCGGGGTCAGGCGTTGCCCATCAGCGACCGTGCCGCCGTGGCGACCGCGTCGGCCTGCGGCACGAAGGCGCTTTCCAGCGGGAAGCTCGCCGGGGCCGGCGCATCCGGGCCGGTCAGCCGCAGGACCGGCGCCCGCAGGGACCGGAAGGCCTTCTCGGCGACCAGCGCCGCGACCTCCGCGCCGACGCCGCACAGGCGGCTTGCCTCATGGACAACGACCAGCCGGCCGGTCTTGGCGACGGAGCGCAGGATGGCGTCCTCGTCGAGCGGTTTCAGGCTGCGCAGGTCGATCACCTCGGCATCGATTCCGGTTGCGGCCAGATCGTCGGCGGCGGCCATGCAGGTGCCCACCGTCTTGGCGTAGGACACCAGCGTCACGTCGCGGCCCTCGCGCCGCACCGCTGCCTTGCCCAGCGGGATGGCGTCCACCTCCTCCGTCACCTCGCCGGTGCTGTAGCCGAGCGCGATGTCGGCGAAGACCAGAACCGGGTTGTCGTCGCGGATCGCCATCTTCATCAGCCCCTTGAAGTCGGCGGGGGTGGAGGGCATGACGATCTTCAGGCCGGGGCTGTGGACGAACCAGCTCTCGATATTGTGGTTGTGCTGGGCGCCGACGCCCCAGCCGGCGCCGGTCATCGCCAGCACCACCATGGGGAAGCTGAACTGCCCGCCGGAGATGTAGCGCAGCTTGCCGGCGCTGTTGACGATCTCGTCCATCGCATAGCAGAGGAAGGGCGCGAACAGCAGGTCCACCACCGGGCGCAGGCCGGTCGCGGCGGCCCCGGCCGCGGTGCCGGCGATGATCCCTTCGGCCAGCGGGGTGTTGCGGACGCGCGCAGCCCCGAACTCCTCCAGCAGGTCGCGGCGCTTGGTCGCCACGCCTTCGCCGAAGATCATCACGGTCGGATCGCGGCGCATCTCCTCGGCCAGCGCGGCGGAGATCGCGTCGTTGACGGTCATGGTGCTCATGATGGCTTTCTCCGGTCAGGCGTAGACGTCGCTGGTCAGGGCGTCGGTGCCCGGATAGGGGCTGGCGTCGGCGAAGGCCGCCGCGGCCTCCATGGCGGCGCGGACACGGCCCTCGATGGCCGCGGTCCCTTCGGCGGTCAGGCCGCCGTCGCGCTCCAGCCGGCTGCGCAGGCGGAGGATCGGGTCGCGCTCGCGCCAGTGCGCCAGTTCCGCGCCGTCGACATAGGACTGGTCGTCCGGCTCGAAATGGCCGCGCAGGCGGTAGGTCATCGCCTCCAGCAGAAAGGGCTTGCCCGTCCGGCGGATGGCGTCGACGGCCGAACGGGCGGCGTCGAACACCGCCAGCGGGTCGTTGCCGTCGACCGCCGCGCTCTCCACCCCCAGCGCCGCCGCCTGCCCGGCGATGCCGTCGGCCATCATCGTCTCCTTGCGGTGGACGAAGGCCTGCCACTGGTTGTTCTCGCAGACATAGAGGATCGGCAGCGTCCACACCGCGGCGAGGTTAAGCGATTCCTGGAAGCGCCCCTGGCAGGCCGCGCCGTCGCCGAAGAAGCAGGCGACGATGCCCGGCTTGCCCAGCATGCTGCGTGACAGCCCGACGCCGGTCGCCAGCGCCAGCTCGCCGCCGACGATGGTGGAGGTCAGCACCACGCCCAGATCCCTGGCCGAGATGTGCAGCGACCCGCTCTTGCCGCCGCAATAGCCGTCGCGCTTGCCCATCACCTCGGCCAGCATGCGGCCGGGATCGGCGCCGCGGGCCAGCAGATGGCCGGCGCTGCGGTGGTTGGTCAGGATCAGGTCGTCGGCGGTCAGGGCGGACACCACGCCGACGGCCGGCGCCTCCTGCCCGACGGCGGTGCAGGTGCCGGCGGCGCGCCCGCGTCCGTGCAGGTCGATCAGCGTCTCTTCATAGGCGCGGATCAGCATCATGCGTTCCAGGGCCTGGACGGGATCCAGGGGTGGCGGCAGGTTGGTCATGGCGATGGTCTCCCTGAGAATGGGGACCGCTCGGATGCTGGGTTAAGTCTTTGTGGCATCCTGCTGCCCCCTCTCCCTCCGAAGGTTGGGGAGGGCTGGGGAGGGGCATGCATCGATGCTCGTTTCCGAACGGCCTCGTGTTCGGAAGCGACCATAAGCATAATAATCATGGTTCCGGTACTGACTATTTCGTACCGGAATGAAAAAAGAATACTAACCGTCTCTTGCCGGATAATTATCTGATAGTTCGTGTCTTTTCATCACTGCGACCAGCGCGCCAGCCACCGCGCCAGACGGTCGAAGCCGGCATCGATCACCACCGCGAGCGCGGCGACGATCAGCGCGCCCTGGATGACATAGGCCTGGTTCGAGCCGTTCAGCCCGACGATGATCGGCAGGCCGAGCGTCTTGGCCCCGACGGTGGAGGCGATGGCGGCGGTGCCGACATTGATGATGACGGCGGTGCGCACCCCCGCCAGGATCACCGGTGCCGCCAGCGGCAGTTCGACCCGGAACAGCACCTCCGCCGGTCCCATGCCCAGCCCGCGGGCGGAGTCCAGCACGGCGGGGGAGACGCCGTCCAGCCCGGCCACCGTGTTCTCCACCACCGGCAACAGAGCGTAGAGCGTCAGCGCGATCAGCGCCGGTTCCGGGCCGAACCCCATCACCGGCACCGCCAGCGCCAGCACCGCCACCGGCGGGAAGGTCTGGCCCATGGTGGCGACCGTCTCCAGCAGGCCGCGGAACTCCTGTCCCCAGGGCCGCGTCACGGCGATGCCGGCCCCGCCGCCCAGCAGCACGGCGGCAAGGCTGGACAGCCCGACCAGCGCCATATGGTCCAGCGTCAGCCGGACGAAGCTCTCGGCCTCGTAGAGCGGGCGGTCGAGGCCGGGATAGAGCGTCGCGAACAGCGGCTTCAGCGACGGCATGCCCAGCACCAGCGCCACCAGCAGCGCCAGCCCGAGCATCAGCCGGTCGGTCAGAAGCTGGCGCGGGGCCATGGTCCCGGGGATGGACGCGCTCATGGATACCCGCCGGGGTCGGACTCGGGACGGACGAGGTCGGACAGGTGCAGCACCCCGGCCGGCCGGCCGTCGCCGTCCACCACCGGCAGCCGTTCGGTGCCGCGGGCCACCATCTCCGACAGGGCGCGGTGCAGCGGGGTGCCGCTCGCCAGCGGTTCGCCGCTCAGGGTTTCCTGCGGGCGGGCGCGGTCGCCGGCCGTCTCCACCGCCAGCCGCTTCAACCCCCATTCCTCGCGCCCGACGAGATCGCGCACCAGCTGGCTGGCCGGGCGGGTCAGGATGTCCAGCGGGGGCGCGCACTGGACCAGCCGGCCATGGTCCATCACCGCGATGCTGTCGCCCAGCCGCAAGGCCTCGTCCATGTCGTGGGTGACGAACACGACGGTGGTGCCGGTGCGGCGGTGGATCGCCGACAGCTCGGTCTGCAGGCTGGCGCGGGTGATGGGGTCGAGCGCGCTGAACGGCTCGTCCATCAGCAGGATGCGCGGCTCCGCCGCCAGCGCGCGGGCGACGCCGACGCGCTGCTGCTGACCGCCGGACAGCTGGTGCGGGTAGGCCCCGCGGTAGCGGCGCGGGTCGAGGTTCAGCAGCTCCAGCAGGTCGGTCACCCGGTCGCGGATGCGCGCCTTCGGCCAGCCCAGCAGGGCGGGCACGGTGGCGATGTTGCGCTCCACCGTCCAGTGCGGGAACAGTCCGACCGACTGGATGACATAGCCCATGCGGCGGCGCAGCTCCTCCGGCTGCAACGCGGCGATGTCCTCGCCGTCGATGCGGATGGCGCCCTCGTCGGCCGGGATCAGCCGGTTGATCATGCGCAGCACCGTCGACTTGCCGGAGCCGGAGGGGCCGATCAGCACCCGGAACTCCCCCTCCTCCACGGTGAAGGAGACGGACTCGACGGCGGTCCAGGAGCCGAAGCGCTTGGTCACGCGCTCGAATTCGATCATGACGCAGTCCTTCCCGGCAGCAGGCCGATGTGGCTGGTGGCGGCGGCGATGCCGATGGACAGCAGGGCGTCGGCGGCCACCGCCAGCAGGATGACGGGAACGGCCCCCAGCAGCACGAGGTCCAGCGCGTTGGCGAACAGCCCCTGGAACATGATCGCTCCCAGCCCGCCGGCGCCGATCAGCGCCGCGACCGCAGCCAGCCCGACCGCCTGGACCACGGTGATGCGCAGGCCGGACAGGAAGACCGGCAGGGCCAGCGGCAGGTCGACGCGCAGGAAGATCTGGCGCGGGGTCAGCCCCATGCCGCGCGCCGCCTCGCGCACCGGGGCCGGCACGCCGTCCAGCCCGACCGCGGTGTTGCGGACGATCGGCAGCAGCGAATAGAGCGTCAGCGCGATCACTGCCGGCAGCGGCCCGACCCCGCCGATCCCCCAGCCCGGCAGCAGGGCGCCGAGTGCTGCCAGCGGCGCCATCAGCAGCCCGAACAATGCGATGGACGGCACCGTCTGCACCACGTTCAGCACCGGGAACACCGCGCGTCCGACGGCGGGGACACGGTGGGCGGCCACCCCCAGCGGCACGCCGACCAGCAGGGTCGGCACCAGCGCCGCCGCCACCAGCATGGCATGGCGCAGCACGGCGTCGGCGAACACGTCGCGCCGGTTGGCGTATTCCTTCAGGATCGACAGCGCGTCGAGATGGCCGGACGCCAGTTGCAGCGCTACCAGCCCTGCGACCGCTCCGCCCACCGCCAGCCGGCCGACCGCGCCCATCCCCATACGGCGGGCGGCGTCCATCGCGACCAGCAGCCCGGCGGCCGCCATCACCCAGAAGCCCGAGCCGAAGGAGGTGCGGGCCGCCGCCGACGCGCCGTCCGCCAGCCGCACCGCATGCTCCCCCGCCAGCCAGGGCAGGGAAACGGCGAGCAGGGCGCCCGCCGTGACGGTCAGGCCGAGCCCGGCGCGGGTCGGGCGCAGGACTGGCGTCGCCAGCAGGATCAGCCCGGACAGCAGGACCGCCGCTCCGCCGATCCCCTGCACGGCCGCCCACAGCGGAACCGGCCGTCCGGACAGCAGCCGGTTGGGCGCGAAGCCAAGGAAGGGCAACGCCGCGGCAGCCACCACCGCGACGAGCACCATCAGCAGGGCGACGCGGTTGTGCAGGAGGAAACGGTGGGGGGCGCTCACGTCTTCCGCTTACTTCAGGAAGCCCTTGGACTTCAGATAGTCGGTGGCGACCTGCTTCTGGTCCTGCCCTTCCACCGAGATTTTGGCGTTGAGCGTCCGCAGGGTGCCGGCGTCGAGGCTGGCGAAGACCGGGCCGAGCAGATCGGCGATCTTCGGATTCGCCGTCAGCACCGCGGCGCGGGCGGTCGGCGCCGGCTCATAGACCATCTGGGCGCCCTTGGTGTCGGCCAGCACGACGAGGTCGAGCGCCGCGATGGCGCCGTCGGTGCCGTAGACCATGGCGGTGTTGACGCCCGAGGTGGCTTCGGCCGCCGCACGGATGGTCGCGGCGGTGTCGCCGCCGGCCAGCACCAGCATCTGTTCCGGCCGCAGGGCGAAGCCGTAGGTCTGCTGGAAGGAGGGCAGGGCCGCCGGGCTTTCCACGAATTCGGCGGAGGCCGCGACCTTGGCCTTGCCGCCGCCGGAGACCCACTTGGCGAAATCCTCCATGGTCTTCAGTTTGTTGGCGTCGGCCACGTCGCGGCGCACCGCCAGCGCCCAGGTGTTGTTGGCCGGTGCCGGCTTCAGCCAGACGATGCCGTTCTTCTCCTGGTCGAGCTGCCGGACCTTCTCATAGCCGGCGCCGGCATTCTTCCACACCGGATCGCTGTCGATGTTGAAGAAGAAGGCGCCGTTTCCGGTGTATTCGGGATAGATGTCGATCTCGCCCGACAGCAGCGCGCCGCGCACGATCTTGGTCGGGCCGAGCTGGATCTTGTTTTCCGTCGGGATGCCGTTGGCCTGCAGCATCTGCAGGATCATGGTGCCGAGCAGCCCGCTTTCCGCATCCAGCTTGGAGCCGACGCGGACCGCATCCGCGGCCTGCGCCGCCCCGGCCATCGGGCCGGCCATCGGTCCTGCCATCAGCGCCAGCGCCAGCGCCGCCGCGCCCAGCATGCTGCGGCCCTTGCTGCGGCCCTTGTCGAACAGTGTGAACACCCCGGAATCCCCCCCGATGCACGGTTTGGCCGCGACGATGCGGGCCAGCTTGGGGAAAGGATGGGTCACCGCCCGGCCCGCGGCAAGCCGCGCTTTACGTCTCTCCGGTCCCGGATAGGACTTTCCGGCTATTTCCCTGGCGGTTCGGCAGGGAACATCGCGCCGGCCGCCGCCGTTTCAAGGGGGAGAGCAACATGGGAGGCCACGATGTCCCAGGGCGACAAGTCCAAATACACCGACAAGCAGAAGCGCAAGGCCGAGCATATCGAGGAGAGCTACGAAAAGCGCGGCCTCTCCGCGGACGAGGCCGAAAGCCGGGCCTGGGCCACCGTCAACAAGCAGGACGGCGGCGGCAACAAGGGCGGCTCCGGCCACGGCTGACCGGTCGGCGGGGCGCCGTCACAGCCGGGCGATGATCCCGTCGGTGGTCGCGGCCTCGCAGAACTCGAAGCCCAGCGTCGCCACATGGGCGGCATGGATCTGTTCGGCCGGGATCGTGCCGCCCTGTCCGTCCGGCAGGTCGAAGCAGTCGCAGGCGTCGGCGGCCAGCGTGATTTTCCAGCCCATGTTGGCGCCGGTCCGGATGGTGGTCGAGACGCACATGTCGGTCGAGATGCCGAACACCACCAGCTCCTCGATGCCGAGCCGGCGCAGGCGGATGTCGAGGTCGGTGCCGATGAAGGCGGAATTGACGATCTTGCCCACCGTCCCTTCGCCGTCCTGCGGCTCGAAGCCCTCGCGGAAGCGGTGGCCCGGCTGGCCGGGGCGCAGGGTGGAGGCGGGCTCGGCCGAATCATGATGCACATGGAAGATGGGCCGCGCCGTCCGCCGCCAGGCATCCAACAGCCTCAGCCCGTTGTGGTCGACGTTGCGGTTCCAGCGGCGCGGCCAGCGCGGCTCGTCGAAGGCGCGCTGCATGTCGACGGCAAGCAGAAGCGTTGCCTGGGGAAAAAGGCGCATTGGAAGCTCCGTTCAAATCGTCCATGGTCCTCTTCCCCCGAATGGCAGCCGGTTGCAGCCCGGCATGATGCCGGAGCGGCCGGCATTCCGCCGGCGGGGCGCAGACTGGCGAATGGACGGCGTGGATGGACGACAAGGACCGGCTGCTTCTGGATGCCCTGCGCAAGGATGCGCGCCGGACGCTGGTGGCGCTGGCCCGCGATGTCGGCCTGTCGCGCAGCGCGACCCAGGAACGGCTCGACCGGCTGGTGAGGACGGGGGTCGTCCGCGGCTTCACCATCGTCGAGGGAGAAGACCGGCCGGCTGGTGCCTGCGCCCATTTCCTGCTGCGCCACCAGCCGGGCCGGACCTGCGTCCAGCTGGTTCCCAAGCTGCGGCGGATTCCCGGGATCGTCTCGCTCCATTCGGTGGCCGGCGCCATCGACATGGTGATCCGGGCGGAGGGCGCCGACGTTTGCGCCATCGAGGCGGTCCGCGCCGCCATCGTCGCGCTGCCGGAGGTGGCGGAGGTCACGACGCTGATGGTGCTGGACCGTCATCTTGACTGACTGGGCATCTCGACTGAGCGCGTGGAACGGCGTCACATCCCGCGATAGGTCCAACCGGTGCCGAGTGCGGCGGCGTCGCGGTCGCGCACGCTCGCGACCTCGGCATGGGCGGGTGACAGCTCGCACACCGGGTCGGTGGCGTCGGCGCTGCCGGCCAGCGCCAGCGCCTGGCAGCGGCAGCCACCCCAATCCTCCTCCTTGTGGTCGCAGGAGCGGCAGGGGTCCGGCATCCAGGCGGTGCCGCGGTAGCGGGCGAAGGCCGGGCCGTCGCGCCAGATCTCCGACAGGCTGCGGTCGTGGACGGTCTCGAACTCCATGCCCGGGATCGTCTCCGCCGCATGGCAGGGCAGGACGCGGCCGCGCGGCGTGACGTTCATGAAGCGCCGCGCCCAGCCGCCCATGCAGCTCTTCGGCCGGCGGGCGTAATAGTCGGGCACGACGTAATCGACCACGATCCGTCCGGCCAGCTCCGGCAGGCGGGCGCGCACCGCGGCGTCCATCGCCAGCAGCTGCTCGCGCGAAGGCATCAGCGCCGCGCGGTTGGCCAGCGCCCAGCCGTAATACTGGACGTTGGCGATCTCGATCCGCCCGGCGCCGAGATCCATCGCCAGATCGATGACATCGTTCACCCGGTCGATGTTGTGGCGGTGCAGCACGGCATTGATGGTCAGCGCCAGACCGTGGCGCACCACCGCCCGCGCGACCTCCAGCTTCTTCGCATGGCCGCCCTTGAAGCCGCCGACCCGGTCGGCGCCCGCCGCCTCGGCATCCTGCAGGCTGATCTGCACATGCTGGAGCCCGGCGCGCTGCAACCGCTCCAGCCGTGCCGCGTCGAGCAGCACGGCCGAGGTGATCAGGTTGCTGTAGAGCCCGGCCTCGGTCGCATGGGCGACCAGCTCCTCCAGATCCTTGCGAACGCAGGGCTCGCCGCCTGAGAAATGGACCTGGAGCGCGCCGGCGTCGGCCGCCTCCTCCAGCACGCGTTTCCAGGTCGCGGTGTCCAGCTCGGCGCTGGCGGGGTCGAGCGCCACCGGGTTGGAGCAATAGGGACAGCGCAGCGGGCAGCGGTGCGTCAGCTCCATCAGCACGGCGAAGGGCGGCGCCGGTTCGGCATCGGTCGCGGCAGCGAAGGCAGGCAGGGCGCAGCTCATGGGACGCACCTCATGTGACGACATAGCCCTTGTTGCGCAGGTCGGTCAGCAGCTCCAGCACGTCGGCGGCGACCTCGGCGCGCGGCGCGTCATACTCCGCCGTCAGCCGGTCGATGCCGGCGGCGAGATCCGCGACGTCCTGCCCCACACAGGCCCGCACCACCGCAAGCGCCATCTCGTCCAGCACCAGCAGCCGTTCCGGCGCCATCAGCATCCACTGGCCGCGGCGGCGGTCGTTGCGCAGCATGACTCCCGGAGCCAGCCGCAGCCGGTCGCTTTCGCCGATGCGGGGCGGGATCGCGTTCACCGGCTGTACCGCGTCGGGTCCATGTCCTCCGGCACGAAGGCGCCGGGCGGGATCAGGTTGGGAGTGACATAGGCATGGTGCAGCGCGTCGAGCTGGGCCCACAGCAGCTCCGTCTTGAAGCGCAGGGCGCGCAGGCACTGCTGCTGCTGCTCGGCGGTGCGGGCGTTGGTCAGCACATAGTCCAGCCCGAATTCCACGTCGCGCGGCGCCTCGTCCAGCCGCTTGCGGAAATAGGAGAGCGTGCTGTCGTTGGCAAAGGCGTAATTGCGCTCGAAGCCGGCGATGCGCTCGCGGTGGATCGACGGGGCGAACAGCTCGGTCAGCGACGAGGCCACCGCCTCCAGCAGCGAATGGTCGTGGACGAAATGGACATAGGCGTCCACCGCGAAACGGGTGGC
Organism: Azospirillum thiophilum; assembly: GCF_001305595.1. Lineage (NCBI taxonomy): Bacteria > Pseudomonadati > Pseudomonadota > Alphaproteobacteria > Rhodospirillales > Azospirillaceae > Azospirillum > Azospirillum thiophilum. The sequence goes on along the minus strand of NZ_CP012402.1, from coordinate 44,494 downwards.
GGGCAGGATGCCCTCCAGCGACTTCACATAGTCGCGGTCGAGCCCGAGCCCATCGGTCAGCCGCAGCCAGCGCTCGATGCCGCCGACCTTGGTCTCGTCCAGCTCGCCGGCCTGGGTCAGCCCGTCATGGTCGAGCACCCGCTGCAGCCAGGCGCGGCGGAGCGCCGGGTCGTCCATGCGGGACATGATGGTCAGATCCTTGCGCGGGATCGACACCTGATAATAGAAGCGGTTGAGCGCCCAGGCCTGGATTTGCCCCTTCTTCAGCTTGCCGCCGTGCAGCAGCTGGTGGAAGGGGTGGAGGTCGTGATACTGCCGCTCGCCGATGGCATAGAGCGCGGCGCGGAAGTCGTCGCGGGACATCTCGCGGGATTGGGGCGCGGCGGTCGGGGACATGGTCATACTGTCAGCTCCAGCCCGTCATGGGCGATGCGCCAGCCGGCCGCCTCGGCCTCCGCCCGCTCGGGCGAATCCTCCAGCAGGGCGGGGTTTGTGTTGTTGATGTGGATGTAGATCTTGCGGGCGACCTGCAGCGGTGCGAAGGCGGCGATGCTGCCCGCCGGCCCCGACATCGGCATATGGCCCATGCGCGCCGCCGTCTTGGTGCCGGTGCCGCTGCGGATCATCTCGTCGTCGGTCCAGGTGGTGCCGTCGAACAGCACCAGCGGGGCGCCGTGCAGCCTGTCGGACAGCCAGCCGGGCATGCCGGCGCAGCCGGGGACATAGAAGAACCCCTCACTGGAGCCATCCGTCGGCCGGATGCGCAGCGCCACCGTGTCCTCGGCGACGGAGCCGAAGCCGGGGCCGGCCGACGCGTCCTCCAGGTAGAGCGCCACCTTGCCGGGCACGGCGAAGGCCTCCACCTCCAGCCCCAGCGGGCGGCCGTCGGCCCCGGCGGGCTGGAACGGCTTGCCGAGCGCCATCGGCCGGCGGGCGACCAGCTCGGGGTTCAGCACGTTGAAGACGCTGTTGGCGGCCAGCACGCCATGGACGCGCGGGGTGGCATAGATGGCGAAGGGGTGGGATTCGCGCAAGCTCAGCAGGCCGGCGACATGATCGATGTCGGCATTGGTCAGCAGCGCCGCGGCGATCGGGTTCCCGCGCAATCCCCCCCGGGGATGCAGCGGCGGGCTGGCGAGCAGTTGGGCGCCGAGATCGGGAGAGGCGTTCAGCAGCAGCCAGCGTTCGCCGTCCGCCGTCACCGCCAGCGACGACTGGGTGCGCGGCCGGGCCGCGGGATCGCCGGAGCGGGCGCGGCGGCAGCCCTCGCAGGCGCAGTTCCATTGCGGGAATCCCCCGCCGGCCGCCGAACCGAGAACGAGAATCTTCATGGTCACCGTTTCGCTCGGGCGTATTGTTCGGGCGTCATCTCCGGAAATCGTCCAGCCGCGGTCCGGAAAGCTGCGCTATCGGTGCGGGGTCGCCGGGGACGGGGGCTTGCGCCGTCCCGCCCCGGCTTCCCGATCCGGCCGTCGCCGGCCGGTGTCCGGTTCAGAGGCCGGCGCAGGCGTAGGCGTTGATCTCGGTGCCGACGGCGATCTCGGTGGTCTTCGGTTTGCGCCAGGTCTTCATCGCATGATACTCCTGCTTGCTGACTGTTGCTGACCATGATGGTTGGCGGGGTGAAGAATACAGGTCCGGAGCGGACTTCCGCCATGCTACGATGGTGCAATCCGGCCCTCTTTTTCTCGGCTACCTCTTTTTAGCGGCTGCCCGCCCGGAACCGGACGGCCCCGCCGGAGGGCAGGCTCAGGGCGCAGGCGAAACCGCGGGCGGCGGCGACGGCGGGTGCGCCTCCTCGGTCGGCAGGCCGGCTTCCATCCAGCCGTCGATGCCGGTCGGGTACCAATGGACCCGGGCATACCCAAACAACACCGCACGCTTCGCGGCGTTCCACGACAACCAGCAATCCGACAGACAATAGAACAGAAGATCGCGGTTCCGGTCGCCGCCGGTCAGGCGTTCCAGCTGCGATTCGAACCAGGCCAGGGTCGCCGGGTCGGGCGCGCCCATCCCGACATTGGGCAGCCAGACGCTGCCGGGGATTTGCCTGTACGCCTTGGATTGCAGCCAGGGGCCGCCGGGTAGCGTGCTGCGCTCCAGCCGCTGGACGAAGACCGGAACGGTGCGGCCCTGCGCCAGCAACGCCTGCACGGCCGGGGTGTCGGCCGTCTCGCCCCCTGCGACGCCGTCCGGCGTGGGGGAGCGGTAGTCGGACATGCGGTAGCCGTCCGGCTGCGGCACGCCGGCGGCATGGGCGGGGGCGGCCAGGGCAGCGGCGGTGAGGAGGAGGCCGAGGAGAACCGCGCCTGCCATCCGGCTCCGGACGCTCACCGCCGGTCGGCCAGCACGCGGTTGGCGATCACCACCGCCTGGGTGCGGCTGTAGACCTTCAGCTTTTGCAGGATGGCCGACACATGGGCCTTGACCGTCGTCTCGGTGATGCTGAGGTCGAAGGCGATCTCCTTGTTCAGCTTGCCGGTGCCCAGCAACTCCAGCACCCGCAGCTGCTGGGCCGTCAGGGTGGCGATGCGGCGCGCGATCTCCGCGGTCTCGGCATCCTCCACGGTTCCGGCACCGTCGTCGCCGGTCTGGGGCGGGACATACAGCTCGCCGTTCAGAACCTGGCGCAGCGCCGCGGCGATGGCGTCGCGCGGGGTCGATTTCGGAATGAAGCCGGCGGCGCCGCTCTCCATCGCCTCACGGACCCATCGCCGTTCCTCATGGGCGGAGACGACGACGACGGGGGTCGCGGGAAAGCGCTGGCGCAGGGCGCGCAGGCCGCCCAACCCGTTCATGCCGGGCATGTTGACGTCCAGCAGCACGAGGTCGAGGTCGCCACGCTCCTCCAGCGCCTGCATGACGGTGTCGAGCCGGTCCGCCTCCATCACGTCGGTGGCCTGGCAGGAATAAAGCACCGCGCTGCGCAAGGCGTCGCGCACCATCGGATGGTCATCGGCGATCAGGATCCGGGTCATGGCCTGCGATTCCCTGTGGAGCGCCCAGTGGAGCGGACGGGTGGGGGTGCGGGAAAGCGTCCCGCGACATTGTGTCAGACGGACTTGGCGGGGGGCAACAACGCCAATCGACAAATTGTTTTGTGCGCGAACATGTCGCACCACCATCGGGATAGCCCGGCCCTGCCTCGCCGGCGGGTTCCTGCCGGACGTCTTGGCGTGAAGCGGCGCTGCGGGGCGGGGAGGGCGGCATGGCGGGGGCTGCGCGTCAAAAGTTCCAGGGCCGGATTGCGGCCGAGAATAGCAATCGTTCGTGCGCTTAATTATTCGACGATGGTACAAGAACCGCCCGCCCCGGCGGCTTCGTCCCGCGCCATTCCGGCCGATGGTCGGATGACGCTTGCGGCAACCGGGGCCCTGGCAGCCGCTCAGGTCAGCGGCGGCAGCCGCCCGGCGTTGATCGCCGCCTTCACCTTCGCCAACTGCCGCACCGCCGGGTCGCCCAGCCGCAGCGCCACGCCGGTCGACAGCACGTCGATCAACGTCAGGTGCACCAGCCGCGAGGCCATCGGCGTATACATCTCGGTATCCTCCACCGGCTGGCTGGCGACGACCACGCTCGCCATTGCGGCCAGCGGTGAATGCGGCGCGGTGATCGCCACCACGGCGATGCCCTGCGCCCGTGCCGCCGCGGCAAGCTCGTTGATCGTGCCGCTGCGTCCGGTGTTGGACAAGGCCAGCAGCACGGCGCCGGCCCCCAGATTGGCCAGCAGCATGCGCGCCAGCACCGGGTCGGCGCAGGGCTGGGCATCGGCGCCGAAGCGCAGCAGCTTGTGCGCGGCGTCCTGCGCCAGCGCGCTTGATCCCCCGGTGCCGACGCACAGCACCCGCGGCGCGGTCGCCAGCAGCGCGATCGCCCGATCCAGCGCCGTATCGTCAAGCCCGGCGGCGGCGGCGGTCAGCGCGGCCGCACTTGATGAAAAAATTTTTCGTGCCAGCGTGCCGACATCATCGTCCGGCGCGACGTCCTGGCTGACATAGGGGGTGCCGCCGCGCACCTCGTCGCGCACCGCATCGCGGGCCCGGGATTCCGCCAACCGCAGCTTGAAGTCGGGAAAGCCGGCGCAGCCGATGCTGCGGCAGAACCGCACCACCGTCGCCTCGCTCACCTCCGCCGCCTGGGCCAGCGACGTGACGTTCAACTCCAGCACCCGGCGCGGATCGGCCAGCACCAGATCGGCGATCTGCCCCTCCGACCGTTTCAACTCGCCGCGCAGGCGGCGGATCCCGTCCACTATGTCCATTGGGGGAGGCGGGGGCGCGGCAGCGTTGATGGCGGTGTCGACAGGGGCGGCCATGACGTAAGGTTACTTCCCTGGAAAGAGTCGGTCCGCTGGAGCGGCCGGGAAGGATGGGGCTTCGGACGATGCCCCGCCATCATGAAGAAAATTGCCGAAAAAGGCGAGACATCCAGTGGATAATGCCGCATATAAGAAGAAATTTTTCTTCACAGCCCGCTGCCCCTGGCGTATGGTCCGTTCCGGAAATCATCGCCTCCCACAAACGGTCGAGATGCGATCATGAGCAAGCCAGCCACGTCGAATTCCGCTCCCCTGAATTCCGTTGTCGCCCGCGTGACCGAACGAATCGCGGAGCGCAGCCGCGACCGCCGCGCCGCCTATCTCGCCCGGCTGGAGAGCGCAGGGGGCAGGCCGAGCCGCCATCGCCTCGGCTGCGCCAACCTCGCCCATGCCTTCGCCGCCTGCGGGGCGAACGACAAGGCGGCCCTGCGCGGCGAGAAGGAGCCGTCGATCGGCATCGTCACCGCCTACAACGACATGCTGTCGGCCCATCAGCCCTACGAGCGCTATCCCGCGCTGATCCGCGAGTCCGTGCGCGCCGCCGGCGGCGTCGCCCAGGTCGCGGGCGGTGTGCCGGCGATGTGCGACGGCGTCACCCAGGGCTATGAGGGGATGGAACTGTCGCTGTTCAGCCGCGACGTCATCGCGCTGGCCACCGGCGTTGCGCTGTCCCACGCCACCTTCGACGGCGTGCTGTGCCTGGGCATCTGCGACAAGATCGTGCCCGGCCTGATGATCGGCGCGCTCGCCTTCGGCCATCTGCCGACGGTCTTCGTTCCCGCCGGGCCGATGCCGTCCGGCCTGTCCAACGCCGACAAGGCAAAGGCGCGCCAGCTCTATGCCCAGGGCAAGGTCGGGCGGGAGGAGCTGCTGGATGCCGAGTCCCAGTCCTACCACGCGCCCGGCACCTGCACCTTCTACGGTACCGCCAACACCAACCAGATGCTGATGGAGATCATGGGCCTGCATCTGCCGGGCGCCAGCTTCGTCAACCCCAACACGCCGCTGCGCGACGCGCTGACCGACGCCGCGGCCAGGCGGGTGGTGGCGATGACCGGTCCCGGCGCCGGGACGCCGATCGGCCGCATCGTCGACGAGCGCGCCCTGGTGAACGGCATCGTCGGGCTGCTGGCCACCGGCGGCTCGACCAACCACACCCTGCACATCCCGGCCATCGCCGCCGCCGCCGGCATCGAGCTGAACTGGGAGGATTTCTCGGAACTGTCGGCGGTGGTGCCGCTGCTGGCCCGGGTCTATCCCAACGGCAGCGCCGACGTGAACCGCTTCCATCAGGCCGGCGGGATGCCCTTCGTCATCGGCCAGCTGATCGATGCCGGGCTGCTGCACACCGACGTCGCCACGGTGCTGGGCGAGGGCGGGCTGGAGCCCTACCGCGGGATGCCCGCCCTGGACGAGGCTGGGGCGCTGGCCTGGACCCGCTCGGCGACCGACCGGAGCGGCGACCCGACGGTCGTCGCCACCACCGCGGCCCCCTTCGCGGCCGAGGGCGGCTTGCGGGTGCTGACCGGCAATCTCGGCCGCGGCGTCATCAAGATCTCGGCGGTGAAGCCGGAACACCGGCTCATCCAGGCCCCGGCCCGCGTCTTCGACAGTCAGGAAGCGGTACAGACTGCTTTCCGCGCCGGTGAGCTCGACCGTGACGTGATCGTCGTCGTCCGCTACCAGGGCCCCGGTGCCAACGGCATGCCGGAGCTGCACAAGCTGACCCCGCCGCTGGGCGTGCTGCAGGACAAGGGCTTCAAGGTCGCGCTGGTGACCGACGGCCGCATGTCCGGCGCCTCCGGCAAGGTGCCCGCCGCCATCCACGTCACGCCGGAGGTGAAGACCGGCGGCCCGCTCGGCCGGGTGCGCGACGGCGACATCCTGCGGCTGGATGCCGAGACCGGCACCCTCGAGGCCCTGGTCGAGGCCGCCGAGTGGGACGGCCGCGGTGCCCCGCCGCCGCCCAGCGAGGACGCCTCGCACGGCTGCGGCCGCGAGTTGTTCGCCCTGTTCCGCGGGGCCGCCGGCCCGGCGGAGACCGGCGCCTCGGTGCTTGGGCTGCTGGCACCGGGCAACTGATCCAGGCCTGAACGGCAGGCCGTTCAGCCGGGCCGGCCTGCATTGTGGCCGGCCCACCCCTATGGCACCATCATGTGCGGGCGGCTCCCGCTCCCGTGCCACCGACGTTGAGAGGACTGATGTCGAACTCCCGCTCCGCCGTCGCACCCGCCCTGCCTCCCTTCGACTACACGGTGTTCGGCGGCACCGGAGACCTCGCCCTGCGCAAGCTGCTGCCGGCGCTCTATCTGCGCGACAAGGCGGGGCAGGTCGCCGACGGCAGCCGCATCATCGGCGTCTCGCGCAGCCCGCTGTCGCCGGGCGACTACCGCGCCAAGGCCGAGCAGGCGATCGCCGAGCATGTGCCCGCCGACGAACGGGATCCGGCGCTGGTCGCCCGTTTCCTCGAGCGGCTCGACTATGTCCCGGTCAACGCCACCAGCGACGAGGGCTGGGACGAGCTGGCCGGGCGTCTCGACCATCCTCCGGCCGGCCGCGAGCCGGCGGTGCGGATCTTCTACCTCGCCACCTCGCCCAGCCTGTTCGGGCCGACCTGCGACCAGTTGCGCGCCTTCGGCCTTGCCACGCCGGACTCGCGCGTGGTGCTGGAAAAGC